>NZ_CP022364.1:2640000-2940000 GCF_003119115.1 Azospirillum sp. TSH58 | reverse complement strand
GGCCATTTCCGCGATGCCGCCGGCGTTGTCGGTCACCGGGCCGTAGGCGTCCAGGGCCACCACCATGCCGGCCAGGGCGAGCATGGTGGTCGCGGCGATGCCGATGCCGAAGATGCCGGCCTGCCCATAGGCGATGATGATGCCGATGCAGATGACCAGGACGGGAAGCGCCGTCGCCTCCATCGACACCGCCAGACCCTGGATCACGTTGGTGCCGTGCCCGGTCTCCGACGCGCGGGCGACGCTGCGCACCGGCCGGAAGGCGGTTGAGGTGTAGTATTCGGTGATCCACACCAGCAGGCCGGTCACGCCCAGCCCGACCAGGGACGAGACGAACAGGTTGCCGCCGGTGACGTAGCCGCCGCCGTTCAGGGGGATGGGCCGGGTGAAGCCGAACATGATCGCGGTCACGATCAGGATCAGCACCAGCGAGATGCCCGCGGTGGCGGCCAGGCCCTTGTAGAGGGCGGCCATGATGTTGTTGTTGCTGCCCAGCTTGACGAAGAAGGTGCCGGCGACGGAGGCGGCGATGCAGACGGCGCCGATGACCAGCGGGTAGACGAGCAGCAGACGGATCACCTCGCCCGAAAAGAAAATCGCCGCCAGCAGCATGGTGGCGACGATGGTGACGGCGTAGGTTTCGAAGAGGTCGGCGGCCATACCGGCGCAGTCGCCGACATTGTCGCCGACATTGTCCGCGATCACCGCGGGGTTGCGGGGATCGTCCTCCGGAATGCCGGCTTCGACCTTGCCCACCAGATCGGCGCCGACGTCGGCGCCCTTGGTGAAGATGCCGCCGCCCAGCCGCGCGAAGATGGAGATCAGCGAGGCGCCGAAGCTGAGGGCGACCAGGGCCTCCAGCACGGCGCGGACCTCGATCGGGTCGGTCACGCGGTAGATCATCGTCAGGATGCCGTAATAGACACCCACCCCGAGCAGGCCCAGCCCGACCACCAGCATGCCGGTGATCGCGCCCGCCTTGAAGGCGATGTCCAGCGCCGGGGCCAGCCCCTGGGTCGCCGCCTGGGCCGTGCGCACGTTGGCCCGCACCGACACGTTCATCCCGACATAGCCGGCGGCCCCCGACAGGACCGATCCGATCAGGAAGCCAACGGCCACATGCAGGCCGAGGAACGCGCCGAGGATGATGAGAAGGACCACGCCGGCGATGGCGATGGTGGTGTACTGGCGATTCAGATAGGCTCGGGCGCCCTCCTGCACGGCCGCAGCGATCTCCTGCATGCGGTCGGAACCGGCGGAGGCCGCCATGACTTGTCTGCCCGCGTAGTACCCATACGCCAGGGCCAACAGGCCGCTGGCGATGATGATGACGAACGCTGCTGCCATCGGTTCCCCCAAATTCTTATGGTTTCGGGCCCGATTACCGCCTTGTCGTGAAAACGACCCGTACAAACGAAGGTGGATGACGGGCGAGTTGTTCACGAAAAGGATGCCGAAGAGAATGGCACAATGCAACAGCCGCCACGTGCGAATAGGCGCGGCGATTTGGCCGAGGCGCTCCTGACTTTCGGATAGGATTTTTTAAGAACGGTTACAAATTGCGCTGTGTAACCACCTGAACAAGAACATTTTGCACCACGCCCTCGCCCACCACTTTCGCGGCCGCGGCGGCGAGTTTTTCTTTTACGGCAATGATGTTGACCAAGTTTCCGGTCATCACCGACCGGTCGTCGACGCCGGCGTAGAGCGCCGACAGGCAGCGGTCGAAGACGAGCGGCTGGCGGGCCTGGACATAGGGAACCTTGTCGAGAACAACCTCCAGCGTGACGACCACGGTCACGAACTGCTCGACCTTGCGCGTGCCGATGGCCGGAACGACCAGGGGGGCCATGCGGACGAATCCCGTCGGCGGCTTGGGCGGCGGCTCCTCCTTCTTGGGGGCCGACTCGTCATGCTCGACGAAATACTTGTTGTAGATCATCCAGCCGCCAAAGCCCGCGCCGCCCAGCAGCAGCAGGCCCAAAACCAGCAATATGACGGCCTTGATCACGCCCACCCTTTCCCGGAAACGGAACGGGCCGAGCCTAGCGCCGCCCTGCTTTCGATTGCGTTAAGCGGAGTCGCGGGATAATGGCGCGTTTAGAAATGGTTCCAACCGCGAGTCGGCAGGTCCAGAACCCGCCCATGCGGGTCGGTCACCGTGACGTCTCCCGCCGGTCCCTCCACGAGACGGCCAATGGCCGTCATCGCAACGCCGGTCTCCGCCGACAGGGCGGCGAGCGCCGGTGCGGAGTGGTCCGCGGCGGTGAACAGCAGTTCGTAATCGTCGCCACCGGTCAGCGCCATGGCGAAACGCACCGGATCGTCGCCGATCACCGACCTCGCGGCCCCCGAGAGAGGCACCAGCCCCGACTCCAGAATGGCGGCGCAGCCCGATTCCTCGCACAGATGGCCGAGATCCGCGACCAGACCGTCGGACACGTCGAGTCCGCCGGTCGCCAGCCCGACCAGACGCGGCCCCAGCGTGGTCCGCGGATCGGGCCGCCGCAGGCGCCCCAGCAGCACGGCGCGCGCCGAGTCGTCGGCCACCTCCAACGTTCCATAGGCGATCCGCAGGCCGAGCGCGGCGTCGCCGATGGTGCCGGTAACGTAGACGCGGTCGCCGGGGCGCCCGCCCCAGCGCGGCACCGCCCCGCCCTTCGGCACCAGACCGAAGGCGGTCACCGACAGGGTGATCGGGCCGGAGGTCGAGACCGAGTCGCCGCCCGCCAGGGCGATTCCGAAACGGGCCTGATCCTCGCCCAGACCGGCGGCGAAGCCGGCCAGCCAGTCCTCGCCCACCGTCTTCGGCAGGGCGGTGACCAGCGTGTAGGCGTAGGGGGCCGCGCCCATGGCGGCGAGGTCCGACAGGTTGGTGCGCAGCAGCTTCGCGGCGATGTCGCCGGGCGCGTCATCGGGGAAGAAATGGACGCCCGCCACCATGGCGTCCGTGGTGACGACCAGTTCCTGGTCCGGTGGAACGCCGAACACGGCGGCGTCGTCGGCAAGCCCGCGGGCGCCCGGAAAACCGGACGCCAGCGGCCTAAAGTAGCGGTCGATCCGCCCGAACTCGCCGAGCGGCTTGCCGGTCGTTTCCCTAGCGGTCTTTGGACTGGTCACGGCTGGGGTCCGGCTGGGCCAGTTCGTCCGGCCGCAGCGCGCGGGCCACATGGTCGAGCACGCCGTTCACCATGCCCGGCTCGCGCGCCGCGAAGAAGGCGTGCGCGACGTCCACATACTCGCTGATGAGGATGCGCGGGTGCGTGTCGTTGTGGACGAACAGCTCGTAGGCGCCGGCCCGCAGGATGGCGCGCATCAGCAGTTCCAGGCGGTCCAGCGCGTAGCGCGGCTCCAGCGCCGAGGCCAGCATGCCGTCCACCTCCGTCCGGCGGTGCGCGGCGCCGCGGACGATGTCGGCGAACAGCTGCGGGTCGGCGGTGACGAACTTCGCCCCGTCGATCTCCTCGCCCAGCCGGTGATTGACGAACTCGCCGATCACGGATTCCACGGCGATGCCGGTCGGTTCGATCTGGTTCAGGTCGATCTGGTACAGGGCCTGAACGGCGGCAAGGCGCGCGGCCTTGCGCCGGGCCTTGGCCGATCCGCCACCCGTCCGGTTCCGGGAGCCGCGCTTCTGTTTCGCGCGGCCAGCCGCGTCGTCGTTGCTCATGATGCTCATACAGTCAGGAATTGCACCGCGGGGTCACCGCGGATAGAGGCGGAATTGGCGCTTGAGTTCGATCATGTCAAGGCAGGCGCGCGCCGCGAAACCGCCCTTGTTCTTGGCCGTCACGGAGGCCCGCGCCCAGGCCTGCTCGCGGTTCTCCACCGTCAGCACGCCGTTGCCGATGGCCAGCGCGTAGCGCAGCGCGAGGTCCTGGAGACCGCGGGCGCTCTCGTTGCAGACGATGTCGTAATGGGTGGTCTCGCCGCGGATCACGCAGCCCAGCCCGACATAGCCGTCGAAACGCTTGCGCGCCGTGAAGAAGTCCATGGAGCGCAGGGCGTACAGGATCGCCGCCGGAATCTCCAGGCATCCCGGGACCGAGACGCGCTGATAGGTGGCGCCCTCCTTCTCGATCTCGGCGATGGCGCCTTTCACCAGCTCGTCGGCGATGTCCTCGTAGAAGCGGGCTTCCACGATCATCAGATGGGGCTTTTCGGTCATCTCGGGTCGCTCGGCTGGCGGTTACTGGTCTTGCAGGGGAATCGGGCGGTGGCCGAGCACGGTCAGGCCGTACCCCTCCAGCCCGATGATGGACTTCTTGCGGTTCGACAGCAGAACCATGTCGCGCACGCCCAGGTCCAGCAGGATCTGCGCGCCGACGCCATAATCCCGCAGCGCGGGGGTCGGGTTGTCGTGGCCTTCCAGCCGCGCCATCACCGATTCGGTCAGGCTGTTCGCCATCGGCTCGCGCAGCAGGACGATGACGCCGCGGCCTTCCCGCGCGATCATCTCCATGGAGGCCTGAAGCTCCCCGTCGCGCGCGGCGCTCCGGTCGCCCAGCACGTCGTCCAGCACCGAGAGGGCGTGCATGCGCACCAGCACCGGCTCGTCGCCGGAGATGTCGCCGCGCACCAGCGCGATGTGTTCCGCGTAGGCCACCTTGTTCACATAGACGTACATCTGGAACCGCCCGCCGAAGCGGCTGTCCAGGGTCGCCGCCAGCTTCTGCTCGACGATCGTCTCGGTGCGGCGGCGGTAGGCGATCAGGTCGGCGATGGTGCCCACCTTCAGCCCATGGAACTGCGCGAACTTCACCAGATCCGGCAGGCGGGCCATGGTGCCGTCGTCGTTCATGATCTCGCAGATCACGCCCGCCGCGGTCATGCCGGCCATGCGGGCGATGTCCACCGAGGCTTCCGTGTGACCGGCGCGGACCAGCACGCCGCCGTCGCGGGCGAGCAGCGGGAAGACGTGGCCCGGCGTCACGATGGCGTCCGGGCCGGCCGTCGGGTCGATGGCGACCTGGATGGTGCGGGCGCGGTCGGCGGCGGAGATGCCGGTGGTCACACCGTCGCGCGCCTCGATGGAGACGGTGAAGGCGGTCTGGTGGCGGGTGCCGTTCTGCTGCGCCATCAGCGGCAGGCGCAGCCGCTCGATATGGTTCTGGTCCATGGCGAGGCAGATCAGGCCGCGCCCGTACTTCGCCATGAAGTTCACGGCCTCGGGAGTCGCGCACTGGGCCGGGATGACCAGATCGCCTTCGTTCTCGCGGTCCTCGTCATCGACGAGGATGAACATCTTGCCCTGGCGCGCCTCCTCGATAATCTCCTCGGGACGCGACAGATACTCGTGAAACTCGGACGTCATTCCTGCCCTGCCAGCCGCGCCACATACCGCGCGAGCATATCGATTTCCAGGTTCACCCGATCCCCGGCCTTCAGCGCGCCGAAGGTGGTCGCGTCCTGGGTGTGCGGGATGATGTTCACGCCGAAGCGCGCACCATCGACCTCGTTCACCGTCAGCGACACGCCGTCCAGCGCCACCGAGCCCTTGGCGGCGATGTACTTCGCCAGATTGGCCGGCGCCTCGAAGGTGAACCGCTTGGATTCGCCGTCGGGGCGGACATCGACCACGGTGGCGACGCCGTCGACATGGCCGGACACGATGTGCCCGCCCAACTCGTCGCCGACCTTGAGCGCGCGCTCCAGGTTGATGCGGGTGCCTTCGCCCCAGCCGCCCAGCGTCGTCTTCGACAGGGTCTCGGCGGAGGCCTGGACGGCGAACCAGCCCGGCCCCTTCTCGACCACGGTCAGGCAGACGCCGTTGTTGGCGATGGACGCGCCGATGGGAACCGTCTCCATAGCGAAGGCGGTCTCGACGGTGAACCGGGTGTCGCCCTGCCGTTCCACGGCCCGAACGCGCCCAACATCGGTGATGATTCCGGTGAACATGGGCCGGCAATTTAGCAGGTTTTCAATCGTGTGAAAGATTCATCCGCACGGCGTGGCACGCAACGGACTGTTGCGCCCGGCACGGTGCCGGACGGAGCGGACTCGCGGGCCGCTCAACCGCGGCGGACGTAGCTTTCCACGAGGTCTTCGCCGGCCGGACGCAGGTCGGTCCGGCGGAACAGCGCCATGCGCTCCAACCCATCCACCCCGAAGGCATGGACCGCCGGCAGCCCGTCGCCCCCCATGACCGAGGCGGCGCGGAACCATTCCAGCCGGTCCACCAGATTGGCCCGCAGCAGCGAGGCCGCCAGCGTGGCGCCCCCCTCCACCAGCACGCGGGTCAGGCCGCGTCGGGCCAGGGCGGCGCTCGCCTCGACCAGATCCGGCAGGCCGGCGGAGTCGGCGGGCACGCGGATCACCTCGAGTCCGCAATCCTGGAAGACGGCCAGACGGCCGGGTTCCGCGTCCTCGCGCGTGACGACCCAGGTCGGCACGGACCGCGCCCCCACGGCCAGCTTCCCGGTCAGCGGCAGGCGCAGCCGGCTGTCGACCACGATGCGCACCGGCGAACGATGGGCCAAGCCCGGCAGGCGGCAGGTGAGCTCCGGATCGTCGGCCAGGGCGGTGCGGATGCCGACCATGATCGCGTCGTGGGTGGCGCGCAGCCGGTGCCCCCAGGCCCGCGCCGTCGGCCCGGTGATCCATTGCGACTGGCCGCTGTGGGTGGCGATGCGCCCGTCCAGCGTCGTCGCCGCCTTGAGTGTGTAGAGCGGGCGGTCGTCCTGGATGCGCCGGAAGAAGCCCTCGTTGAGCGTCCACGCCTCGTCCTCGCAGACGCCGGTGTCCACCGCGATCCCGGCGGCGCGCAGCCGCTCCAGACCCCCGCCGGCCACCCGCGGATCGGGATCGCCGCAGGCGACCACCACCCGCGCCACTCCGGCCTCCACCAGCGCCAGAGCGCAGGGCGGCGTTTTCCCGTAATGGTTGCAGGGCTCCAGCGTCACATAGGCGGTCGCACCGCGCGCGGCACCACCGGCGCGGGCCAGGGACTCCGTCTCGGCGTGGGGCCGCCCGCCCGGCTGGGTCCAGCCGCGCCCGACCACCACGCCATCGCGCACGATGACGCAGCCCACCGCCGGGTTCGGCCATGTGTTGCCGAGCCCGCGCGCCGCCAGGGCCAGCGCGGCCCGCATGTGGCGGATGTCGTCGGGATGGATGGCTTCGTCCGCCATGGGCACGCCTCCTCCCCACCATGGTTGCATCCCCTCTCCCCTCTGGGGAGAGGTTAGGGTGAGGGGGCCGGCAATATCGGTCCCGTTCGGCAAAAGCACATCCCCCTCACCCCGCCCCTCTCCCCAGAGGGGAAAGGGAGGAAGAAGGACGCTCCCGCCCTTACCCGTTCTGGGCTTCGGGGGCGAGCTGCTCGACGAACTCGTTGAAGTCCGACGCCTCGCGGAAGTCCTTGTAGACCGAGGCGTAGCGGATGTAGGCGACCTGATCGAGCGTCTGGAGCGCCACCATGATCATCTCGCCGATCTGCTTCGACGGGATCTCGCTCTCGCCGGAGGATTCGAGCTGGCGCACAAGGCTGTTCACCACCCGGTCGATGCGGTCGGCGTCGATCGGGCGCTTGCGCAGGGCGATGCGCATGGAGCGCAGGAGCTTTTCGCGGTCGAAAGGCTCCCTCTGGCCGGTGCTCTTCACCACCGTCAGCTCCCGGAGCTGGACGCGCTCGAAGGTGGTGAAGCGCGCGCTGCAACTGGGGCAGAACCGCCGTCTGCGGATCGCCGAGTTGTCCTCGGTCGGTCGCGAGTCCTTGACCTGGGTGTCCTCGTGTCCGCAGAACGGGCAGCGCATGTCCGGCCTATCCCCCTAGTCGGGTTTGATGATTACAGCGTCGGGTAGATGGGGAAGCGGCGGCACAGCTCGCGCACCTCCTCCCGCACCTTCGCCTCGACCGCCGCGTTGTCGCCGGAGTTGCTGGCGGCCAGACCGTCCAGCGTCTCGACGATCAGGCGGCCGACCTGCTCAAACTCGGCCACGCCGAAGCCGCGGGTGGTGGCCGCCGGGCTGCCCAGACGGACGCCGGAGGTGATCATCGGCTTCTGCGGGTCGAACGGCACGCCGTTCTTGTTGCAGGTCATGCCGGCGTGCTCCAGGCTCGCCTCGGCGGCCTTGCCGGTCAGGTTCTTCGGACGCAGGTCGACCAGCACGATGTGGCTGTCGGTGCCGCCGGACACGATGTCCAGCCCGCCCTCGATCAGCACCTTCGACAGGGCGCGGGCGTTGTCCAGGACGCTCTTGGCGTAGGTCTTGAACTCCGGACGCAGCGCCTCGGCGAAGGCCACCGCCTTGGCGGCGATGACGTGCATCAGCGGGCCGCCCTGGAGGCCGGGGAAGACCGCCGAGTTGATCTTCTTGGCGATCTCCTCGCTGTTGGTCAGCACCATGCCGCCGCGCGGGCCGCGCAGCGTCTTGTGGGTGGTGGTGGTGACCACGTCGGCGTAGGGGAACGGGTTCGGGTAGACGCCGCCGGCGATCAGGCCGGCGTAGTGGGCGATGTCGACCATGAAGTAGGCGCCGACCTCGTCCGCGATGGCGCGGAAGCGCTGGTAGTCGAGGACGCGCGGATAGGCGGAGCCGCCGGCGATGATCAGCTTCGGCTTGTGCTCGCGGGCCAGACGCTCGACCTCGTCGAAGTCGATCAGGTGGTCGTCGCGGCGCACGCCGTACTGAACGGCCTTGAACCACTTGCCCGACAGGTTCGGCGCGGCGCCGTGGGTCAGGTGACCGCCGGCCGCCAGCGACATGCCGAGGATGGTGTCGCCCGGCTGGAGCAGGGCGAGGTTGACCGCCTGATTGGCCTGCGACCCGGAGTTCGGCTGGACGTTGGCGAAGCCGCAGCCGAACAGCTTGCAGGCGCGCTCGATCGCCAGCGTCTCGGCCACGTCGACATACTCGCAACCGCCGTAGTAGCGCCGGCCCGGATAGCCCTCGGCGTACTTGTTGGTCATGACCGAGCCCTGGGCCTCCAGCACCGCCTGGGAGACGATGTTCTCGGACGCGATCAGCTCGATCTGCTCCTGCTGGCGGACCAGCTCGTCGCGCACCGCGCGGGCCAGTTCGGGATCGGTCTCGGCGAGCGAGGCGGCGAAGAAGCGGCCGATCTCGGCGCGGGGGTCGGCGTTGGTCACGGTCATGGCAGGGCAGGTCCTTGGTTCAGAAAGCAGTCACGGGCCGGATGAAGGGCCGTCTCATCCCATCTTGGCGATTCGCCGGCTGTGCCGCTCACCGCCTTCGAAATCGGTCGTCAGGAAGGCGTCCACGCAGTCCTTCGCGATCTCCGCGCCGATGATGCGCGCGCCCAGCGCCACCACGTTCGCGTCGTTGTGCTGGCGCGCGAGGCGGGCGGTCGTCACGTCATGCACCAGGGCCGCACGGATGCCCGGATGGCGGTTCGCCGCGATGCTGATACCGATGCCGCTGCCGCAGATCAAGACGCCGCGCGCCGCGCGCCCGTCGTTGATGGCGCCGGCCAGCGCCGTGGCGAAATCCGGATAGTCCACCGATTCCGGACCGTTGCAGCCGAGGTCCAGCACCTCGTAGCCGGCGCCGGCCAGCCAGGAGGCGATCTGGGCCTTCATCTCGTACCCCGCGTGATCGGACGCGATCGCGATGGTGGTCATGAAAGAAAAACTCCGTGCACGAATACGAATGGCGCCGGCCCGGTGGGAACACCCGGCGGGGACGGCGGCACGGCGCGCAAGCTACCAGATGTCGCCCCGAACCGCCAGAAGGACACAACGCACAGGGGCTTTGCGCCGGGCACAGAACCGCAAAAGAGGGAATGCGGGGTACCGGCGCGGTGAAGCACGGCATGACCCGCGATACATGCCGAGAACAAATGTTTCTCTATTTCCCGCGCCCGTTGACGTTAACGGCCAGTAAGCATGTTGAGCGATTCGGTCTCACACCACGAATCGGTCAGTTGCGGTGCCCGATTCCCATGGTCTTGCCTAGCTTCCCCTCACTAGACGATGCCTAAACGCGGGGCAGTGCAGCCCCAGGCCGGCCATTTCCAGGGACATCTGATTTGCGGCGCCTTGTAACTTCATGCAGATCGCAAATAACTTAATTCGCTGCTTTCGAAATTATATTGACACCCAAATCACGCTGTGCAACTTGGTTGCTAGGGACAAAATGAAAAATCAGGACTAATGGCAATGAGTGACCAGCTTCGCGCCGATGTGCCCGATAACGAGCTTCTGCGGATGACCGCGGACATCGTCTCCGCATATGTCAGCAAGAACGTTCTGCCGGCGCAGCAGATTCCCGAGGTGATCAACACGGTCTACTCGTCGCTGACCGGGCTGAACACGCAGCCCCGAGAGATTCCTTCGGAGCCCCTGAAGCCCGCCGTGCCGATCCGCAAGTCGGTGACGCCCGAATACATCGTGTGCCTGGAGGACGGCAAAAAGCTGAAGATGCTGAAGCGCCATCTTCGCTCCACCTACAACATGTCGCCGGACGAATACCGGGCGCGCTGGAGCCTGCCGCCCGATTATCCGATGGTCGCGCCGAACTACGCGGCGCAGCGTTCCGAGTTCGCGAAGCGCATCGGCCTCGGCCGCAGCTCCGGTCGCCAGACGCGCCGCAAGGCCGGCTGAGCGCCAGCACCGTCCTGAACGAACAGGGCCGGCCTCCCCGTTGGGAAGCCGGCCCTGTGTCGTTTCACCCTGTCGTTTTGCCCTGTCGCTTCGTCCTGATGCCGTTCCGGCCCCGGATCATTCGGACCGTCGCGCGGACGGGCTTTGCAATCGCCGCCGCGCCTTCCCTGCCCGCTCCCGCCCCGCTCCGGGCATCACCCGCAGTTGCGGCCCGACAGGCGGCAGTTGAACCGGTCCACATTGCGGGTCAGTTCCTGCCCTGTGCTGGTGTTTTCCTCGTTCAGGCAGCGCAGATAGTCCATGGTCTTGTCCACATACTCCTTCACCTCGAACTGACAGGCGGCCATCTTGTCCGCGCTGACGAAGGTGGTGGTGTCGCTCATGCAGAGCGGGACGCCGGGCTTCGTGCAGATGATGGTGGTTTCCGCCCGCAACGCCGGGCTTTGCAGCGTCACGGCGAGCGCCAGCAGCGTGGCCGCCGGCTTCAGGGTCTCTCTCAACAGCACGGGCATTCTCCGCAAGACCGTCACGCAACGCATTGCGATCGTCTCCCTCCGCATTCGGTCAGGACCGCCGTGCCCGGAAAGCGCTGTCCCGGGTTTCAGGCGGACCGTTCGTTCGTGGAATGCTTTCTAGCGGCGTTACATCCGATGCACCAGTGCCCACGGCGCGGCATAGGTCTAGAGTCGGAGTCGAGCAGTTCACCCCCGGACCGGTTCCGCAGGTCCGGCACCGGGATGTCAGTGCTCACCATCAGCAGAAGCCAAGACTAGCCGCGCCCCCCGCCCCGCCGGGAGGGCGCGCTTCTTGGCGTCTGTATTTCCGGAGCCGCTCAGCGTTTGGCCGCGTCGCGCTTCAGGACGAACTGGAGCTTGCTGATCGCGGTCCGCTTCAGCAGTTCCAGGCTGCCGGTGGCCGGCCCGACGACCGACACTTCCGTCGCGGTGACCGGATCGATGGCCATCACCTTCAGGTAGCTGCCGACCCGCTGGAACTCGAACAGCACCTCGCCGACGCCGTTTCCCGCGCCGTTTCCAGCCGTCTGGCCTTTTCCAGGCGCCCGATTGCCCACCATCGCTTTTTCTCCATCGCCGGCCTTCGCCGGCCCCGATTCCACCTTAGCACAGCGCAACCGCACCGGAACCCCGTCTGCTACGTCCTGTTGTTGGCGGACGACGAACACAGCAAGGGAGTACCGGCACCATGGCTGCCAAGACCATGCAGGATCTGCTGATCGAAGAACTCCGCGACATCTACCACGCCGAAAAGCAGCTCACCAAGGCTCTGCCGAAGCTGGCCAAGGCGGCTCATTCCGAACAGCTCCGCGCGGCCTTCGAGTCCCATCTGGAGGAGACCCGCGGCCAGATCGAACGGCTTGAGCAGGTGTTCGACGAGCTGGACACCCGCACCCGCGGCAAGCACTGCGACGCGATGGAAGGGCTGATCAGCGAGGCGCGCGAGATCATGGAAATGGGTCTCGCCCCGGAGGTTCAGGACGCGGCCCTGATCGCCGCCGCCCAGAAGGTGGAGCATTACGAGATCGCCAGCTACGGCACCGTCCACGCCTACGCCTCCGCCTGCGGGCTCACCAAGGTGGCGGATCTGCTGGAGCAGACTCTGAACGAGGAGAAGGAAACCGACAAGAAGCTGAACATGCTGGCAATCAATGACGTGAACAAGAAGGCGATCCAGGCCGGGGGTCAAAAGGCGGCCTGAGAACGGCACGCCGGGTCATAAGCCGAATCTCTTGTTACAGCGGGCACCATTGAAGGCGGGCGGTCGAGCCCCTACTATCGGGGTCACCCAATCGATTTTTCCGGTGCCCGCCCATGCGCAGGGTCGCGTCCTTCCTCGGCTCCCTTCTCATCGCCGCTACCATCGCCGGTTCGACCACGGCGACCCGGGCGGCGGAGGGGCCGGCGGCCCTGCCGCCCTCCGTCCGCATCAAGCCGGTGATGGTGCCCATCATCACGCGCGGGCAGGTGGAGCGCTACACCCAGATCGAGGTGATGCTTGAGGTGGCGAACGCCACCCGGCTGGGTGAGGTCCAGGTCGCCATCCCGCGGCTGCACGACGCCACGCTGCGCGCGGTCTATCTGGGCATCGAGGAGGGATGGATCGTCCGCGGCAACATCGCCAACATGCCCGCCCTGCGCCGCAAGATCGACGAGGAGAGCGTCAAGCTGTTCGGCAAGGACGTCGTCAGCCGCATCCTCATCACGCCGCTGTCCCGGCAATCCTCCTTTCCCTGATCCCTCCTCCTTCCGGTTGCCTCACGGGCCGCTTCGCGGCAGCATGGCCGCCTGACCGGTGAGGACATGCAAGAATGGCCATGGTGTATGTGGCGCGCAGCGCCGCGCTGACGAAATGGGCGTCCGACGTCGGACAGGGAAAGCACATCTTCAAGCTGGGCGTGGCCGCCGACAAGGACGCCGCCAAGAACGCCATCGACGCCGGCTGGGCGGGCGAAGGCGACTGGCGACTGATCCACAGCCAGGAGGTGCCGGACCTCGACGAGGAGGCTTTGATCGAGCGGCTGATGCGCAAGGAGAAGGTCATCGATCCGACCTACTACCCGAAGCTGAAAGGCGCCTCCGGCGTCTTCCGCATCACCTTGACCAACGTGCAGAACAGCCTTCTCGTCGCCAAGGCGATGTCCGCCGACGAGCCGCTGACCGACGTCAAGGTGAAGCCCAAGGACATCGGGGAATACATGATCCGCAACGCCCTGCCCTCCCCGTCATGAGCAGCCTCCCGCCGCTCTACACCATAGGTTACGAGGGTGCCTCCTTCGACTCCGTTCTGCGCGCATTGAAGGCGCGGGGCGTCGGCGTCCTGCTGGACGTGCGCGAGTTGCCCCTCTCCCGCCGCGCCGGCTTCTCCAAGAGGCCGCTGTCCGCCGGGTTGGAGGAGGCCGGAATCGCCTACGTCCATCTGAAGGGGCTGGGCACGCCCAAGGAGGGGCGCGTCGCCGCCCACCAGGGCGACATGGACCGATTCTGGTCGATCGTCGAAGCGAAGATGCAGACTCCGGAGGCGGAGCATGACCTGAGCCGCGCCGCCGCCCTGGCGCGGGAGAAGCCGGCCTGCCTGCTCTGCTTCGAGGCGTCGCCGCACCTCTGCCACCGGCTTCGCGTCGGCGAGGCCCTTCACCGCCGGTTCGGCTTCATGGTGGAGCATCTGAATCCCACCGACATCGCCTTCTAGGGGCTGACATGCACTCCCGCTGGTACCGCTTCGCCGACCTGTCCGCCGGCACCTTTCACGACATGCTCCATCTCCGCCAAAGCGTTCTGGTCGTGGAGCAGGCCTCGCCCTTCCCCGACCTCGACGGCCGCGACCCGGTGGCGCAGCATCTGGCGCTTTACGACGGCGACGCGCCGACGCCGGTCGGCTACGCCCGCGTCTTCGGGCCGGACGCGGAAACCGGCACCACCTCCTTCGGGCGTCTGGCGGTCGCTCCGGCGTGGCGCGGCAAGGCGCTGGGCCGCCGGCTGGTCGCCGAATGCCTGGAGCGGCTGGCCCGGGACTGGCCGGAGCAGGACGTGCAGATCAGCGCGCAGCTTTACCTGGAGAGCTTCTATGGCAGCTTCGGTTTCCGGCGCGTCAGCGACATTTACGATGATGTCGGCATCGACCACATCGACATGCGGCTGAGCCGATAGGGCGAGAAACTCTGCTTACTTCCTGGCCTCCGCCAGGATGTCGCCGGCCTCCTTGCGGATGACGTTCAGGTTCTTGAGCAGGATCGCCAGCGCCTGATCGTAGTTGAAGGCCTCCGCCGACTCGTCGGGGATATCGGTGTCGTCAGCGGCGACGGAGACCTTGGCCTTCTTCTTCACAGTCGCGAAATAATCGCTGCCGGCCTTCTCGAACCCTTTGATCGCCTTTTGCAGCGCGTCGACGTCGTTGGCCCGCGTGGCGGCGTCCAGCGCCTTCGTCGCCTTCTCCAGCCCGCTCGACGCCCGGAAGGCGAGCAGGAAGCCCTCGGCGGGCTTCTTCTTGCCGGTCAGCGCCTCGAACATCTTCTTGGCGGCGGTCCAGTCGGCGAAGAAGGTGGTGGCGGGCATCTCCTTGCCGCTGCCGGCCTTCTCCAGCTTCTTCAGGGCGGATAGGCTTTCCAACTGGGCCATCTGCTCGACGTTCATGGTGCCGCCCAGCATGTCGGCCGCCACCTCGACGGCGCCCTCGTTCTTCGCCTTCTGCGCCTTCACGATGACCGCGCTGAGCTTCGCCCGGAAGATCTTGGTCGCCTGGAGCAGGTCGGCCAGGGCCTCGCGCAGCGCCTTGGCGTCCCCGGCCTTGTAGGCCTTGTCCCAGGCCGCGGCGGCCTTCTCCACATCGCCGGACTTCTTCACCACCGCCAGGGCGTCGCCCGAATTGGGGATCTTCTTCGCCTCGGCCTCGCACTTCGCCTTGTGTTTCTTGAATTCGGGAGCGGCGGCGAACGGCATGGTCTGGTCTCCGGCTTGATGTCTTCCACCCCGCTCGACCGCAGCGAACGGTTGCAGAAGACTAAGCGCCGTCCCGCCGGCGTCAACGCGGACCCGGTTCAAAATGGAAGAAGCGGTCCTGCCGGTCCCATTGCCCTACCCCACGACCATCGCCTGGAGCGTCTCCAGCCGGTCGGCCTCCGCCGCCGGCTTGTCCCAGCGGATGCGGTGGACGCGCGGGAAGCGCATCGCCAGACCGCTCTTGTGGCGGTTCGACGGGTGCACGCTGTCGAAGGCGACCTCCAGCACCAGCCCCGGCTCGACCTCCCGCACCGGGCCGTAGCGGCGGGTGGTGCGGTTGCGCACCCAGCGGTCGAGTTCCACCAGCTCCGCGTCGGTGAAGCCGAAATAGGCCTTGCCGACCGGCACCAGCTCCTCGCCGCGCCAGACGCCGAAGGTGAAGTCCGAATAATAGCTGGACCGCTTGCCGTGCCCGCGCTGGGCGTACATCAGCACGGTGTCGAGCGTCAGCGCCCCGCGCTTCCACTTGAACCAGGGTCCCTTGGGGCGTCCGGCGACGTAGACGCTGTCCTTGCGCTTCAGCATCAGCCCTTCGATGCTGTTCTCCCGGCTGCCCTCGCGCAAGCCCTTCAGCGCCTCCCAGCCCTCGAAGGGCACCAGCGGCGACAGGTCCATCCGCCGGGGCCGCACCGCGTCGTGCCAGCGCTCCAGCCGGGCGCGCCGCTCGGTGAGGGGCAGGCCGCGCAGATCCTCCTCGCCATCGAACAGGATGTCGTAGAGCCGCACCCAGGCGGGGAATTCCTTGAGCATCGCCGCGGTGACCGTCTTGCGGTTCAGGCGCTGCTGAAGGTCGTTGAAGGGCGCGATCGCGCCCTCGTCGCGGGCGACCAGCAATTCGCCGTCCAGCACGGCGTCGAAATTCATGTGATCCACGATGTCCGGAAAGGCGCCGGACACGTCGTCGCCGGTGCGGCTGTAGATGCGCCGCTCGCCGCCGCGGGCCGCCAGCTGCACGCGGATGCCGTCCCATTTCCACTCCGCGGCGTAGTCGGCCGGATCGAGCGCCGCCATGTCCTCCTCCTCCAGCGGGTGGGAGAGCATCAGCGGGCGGAAGCCGGCGCCCTTCCCGGCCGCCGGCCGGTCGGACTTTCCTTCCAGCCAGGCGAACAGGTCCGCGTAGGGCGGGGTCAGCCCGTGCCAGCATTCCTCGAGGTCGCCGAGATCGACCTTTCCCCAGTCCGCCAGCGCCGTCTTGGCGAGCCGCGCCGACACGCCCACCCGCAGGCTGCCGGTGATGAGCTTCAGCAGCGCGAAGCGGCCGGAGGAGTCCAGCGTGTCGAGCCAGCCTTCCACCAGCCCCATCACCTGCCCGCGCTTGGCCGCGCGCAGCGTCTCGACCACCTCGGTCATGGAGGGCGGCAGACTGTTCGCCCGCTCCGGGCGCTCCGGCCAGATCAGGGCCACCGTCTCGGCGAGGTCGCCGACATAGTCGTAGGACAGGGCGAACAGTTCCGGATCGACGCGGGTGGCGACCAGCTGCCGGATGGCCGCCGGCTTGGCCTCGTGAAAGACCAGCGATTCCGTCAGGGCGGCCAGCGCCCAGCCGCGGTCGGGGTCCGGCGTGGTGGCGAAGAAGTCGGCCAGCAGGCGGATCTTGCCGTTGCGCGCCGGCATGAAGACCAGCCCGTCGATCAGCGAGGAGAAATTCTTCATGCCCCCTCCTCCTCGAAGCCGACCAGGGCCAGGGCGCGGGCGCGGATGCCGCGCCGGGTCGCGTGGTGGACCAGCGCCTCCTCCCGGCCATGGGTCACCCAGACCTCGGGTGCGGCGACCTCGTCGAGGGTCTGGACCAGCTCGTCCCAATCGGCATGGTCGGAGATGACCAGCGGCAACTCGACGCCGCGCTGGCGCGCCCGCTGGCGCACCCGCATCCAGCCGGAGGCCATCGCCACCACCGGGTCGGTCAGCCGCCGCGCCCAGCGGTCGGCCACCGCGCCGGGCGGGGCCAGAACCAGGGCACCCTTCAACTCCTCCTTCGCCGCGACGGTGGCCGGGCGAAGCTCGCCCAGAGGCACGCCGAAGCCCTCGTAGAGCTTGCAGATCGGCTCCAGCGCGCCGTGCAGGTAGATCGGCCGGTCATAGCCGGCGGCGCGCAGCAGGGAGATCACCCGCTGGCATTTGCCCAGCGCGTAGGCCCCGACGACATGGCTGCGCTCAGGAAAGATCGACAGGGAGTGCAGCAGCTTGTCGATTTCCCCCAGGTCCGGGGGGTGGCGGAAGACCGGCAGGCCGAAGGTCGCCTCGGTGATGAAGACGTCGCAGGGCACCGGCTCGAACGGGGCGCAGGTGCGGTCGAAGCGCCGCTTGTAGTCGCCGGACACCACCACCCGCGTTCCCGCATGCTCCAGCACCACCTGCGCGCTGCCCAGCACATGGCCGGCTGGGACCAGCCGCACCGTCACGTCGCCGATGCGGATCGCCTCGCCGTAGTCGAGCGTCTGCGCCGCGGCGCCCGCCCCCTCGCCCAGCCTTTGCCGCATGATGGCGAGCGTTCCGGCGGTGGCGAGCACATGGGCGTGGCCGGGCCGGGCGTGGTCGGAATGGCCGTGCGTGACGACCGCGCGCTCCACCGGGCGCAGCGGGTCGACGTAGAAGCCGCCGGGCTCGACATAGAGTCCCTCGGGGCAGACCTTCATCCAACGTTCGGCGGGGGGGCGGGAGAGGCTTTGTCCAGGCATGCCCTGCAATATAGGCCGTCCTCGCGAAAGGACAAAATTCCGATTCCTCCGGTTGCGCCGGCGCGAACCACGGCGCAGGATGCGGGAAAACGAGGGAGACTCCGACCATGCACGACCGCCTGTCCCCGACGCCCGAGGTCGCCGCCGCCCTGGCCGAGGGCCGGCCCGTGGTGGCGCTCGAATCCACCGTCATCTCCCACGGCATGCCCTTCCCGAAGAATCTGGAAACGGCGACGGCGCTGGAGGACGCGGTGCGGGCCGAGGGGGCGGTTCCCGCGACCATCGCCGTTCTCGACGGGCGCATCCGCGTCGGGCTGGACGGCGAGGCGCTCGAACGGCTCGCCAGGGGCGGCACCGGCGTCATGAAGCTGAGCCGCCGCGACCTGCCCGTCGCGCTGGCGACCGGGGCGCTGGGGGCCACCACCGTGGCCGCCACCATGATCGCCGCGCGGCTGGCCGGGATCGCCGTCTTCGCCACCGGCGGCCTGGGCGGGGTGCACCGCGGCGCCGAAACCAGTTTCGACGTGTCGGCGGATCTCGACGAGCTGGCCCGCACCAGCGTCTGCGTCGTCTGCGCGGGCGCGAAGTCGATTCTCGACCTGCCGAAGACGCTGGAGGTGCTGGAGACCCGCGGCGTTCCCGTCCTGGGGCTGGGCACGGACTCGTTTCCGGCCTTCTACAGCCGCAACTCTGGTCTGCCCGTCTCTCATCGCTGTGACAACGTGCACGAGGTGGCGGCCATCCTGCGGGCCAAATGGGAGCTTGGGCTGGAGGGTGGCGTGGTCCTCGCCAACCCCATCCCGGAGGCCGACGCGTTGGACGGTGCGGCCATGGAGCAGGCCATCGCGCAGGCGCTAAAGGATGCGGAACATCATGGAATCACGGGAAAATCCGTCACGCCTTTTCTCCTCGCGGCGCTGGAGCGGATCACCGGCGGGCGCAGCCTGACCGCGAACATGGCGTTGATCCGGAACAACGCCGTGACCGCGGCACGGCTCGCCGCGGCTTACGCGGCGCTGGCGGCACGCTAGGTCATAGGCCATTGCGCATAAGAGGTAAGCCATCCGTGACGAGCGGATTTAAGTCCCCGTTAACCGACGTCGGGTGAATCTGCGCTCGTTCTTCAGCGGAGGTCTCTATGCGTGCGCCCAGCCCGTCGAACCTGGTTTCCCGGATGATCGCCATGGCCGCCCAGCCCGACGAGGGCATCGGCGAAACCGACAACCGCCCGGCTGCGCGGGTCAAGAAGATCGTCTGGGCCTCCCAGGCGGCGAAACTGCGGGGTTCCCTCTCCTCGCGCCTCGTCCACGAGATCGAGTGCGCGGTGTCCGCCGACCTCGACAGCATGGAACTGCCGGAAGTGTTCTTCACCTCCGTCGAGTTCGCCGGCCGCGTCATCACCTGCGATCTGGACGCTTCGGGCACCGCCTCGATCTTCGGCCTGATCGACATCAGCGATTATGACGAGCTGGTGGAAGAGGCCGGCGACGACGCCCTGTTCGGCGTCGATTGGGACGGCGTCTACGTCACCCCGGCGCGCACCCGCCACTGAGGCTTTCCGCCCGATCCAAAGAAAAAGCCGCGGGACCCGGACGCACGCCGGGTCCCGCGGCTTTTTGTGCTGGCGCCCTCAGCCCAGCGCGCGGGCGAGGATGATGTCGAGCGTCTTCAGCATCGCCGGATCGCGCTTGTCCGGCGCGGTCATGATCGCGTGGTCGAGCGCGGTGTGGCAGCCCTGGGCGCACAGCCCGTCGCGCACCTGAAGCTTCGGGGCGAGCGTCTTGACCAGCGACCGGGCCTTGTCGGCGTTGGCCACCACCACCCGGATGACGGCGTCCACGGTGACGTGGTCATGCTCCGGATGCCAGCAGTCGAAGTCGGTGACCATGGCGACGGTCGCGTAGCACATCTCCGCCTCGCGGGCGAGCTTGGCCTCCGGCATGTTGGTCATGCCGATCACGTCGCAACCCCAGCTCCGGTAAAGCTCGGATTCGGCCTTGGTCGAGAATTGCGGGCCTTCCATGACCATGTAGGTGCCGCGGCGCTGGTGCGGGACCTTCAGCTCCACCAGCGCCTCCTCGATCAGGTCGCCAAGCCGTCCGCAGACCGGATGGCCCAGCGCGACATGCGCCACCAGACCGGTGCCGAAGAAGCTCTTGCTGCGGGCGAAGGTGCGGTCGATGAACTGGTCGATCACCACGAAGGTGCCCGGCGGCAGATGCTCCTTGAGCGAACCGACGGCGGAGACCGACAGGATCTCGGTCACGCCCAGCGCCTTCAGCGCGTAGATGTTGGCGCGGAAGTTCAGCTCGGACGGCGGGATGCGGTGACCGCGGCCATGGCGCGGCAGGAAGACCAGCTTCTGCCCGTTCAGCTCGCCGGTCAGCAGCTCGTCCGACGGGTCGCCGAAGGGGGTTTCCACCTTCACCCAGCGCTGGTTCTCCAGCCCGTCGATGTCGTAGACGCCGCTGCCGCCGATCACGCCGAGCACCGGCGCGGTCCCGGTTTCCGCCATAGTCACATGCCTCCGTCAATGGGAGGGCGCAGTATTCCGCCACGGCCCGGCAAAGGCAACGGTCACGGCAGAGGCGGTCACGGCAGCGGCGGTCACAGGGTGCGCAGGAGCACCACGACCAGCGTCAGATAAACCGCGGCCTTCGCCGCGGTGCCCAGGCGCGCGACGCTCCACAGCGCCACGCCGGGGCGGCGGAACAGGGCGACGAGCGCCATCCCCGCGCCGAACCCGCCCAGATGGGCGGCCCAGGCCACGTCGCCCAGGCCGGAGTCCGGAGCCGGCGGCATCAGCGTCATCGCCACGTTGATCGCCAGGAAGCTGCCCACCACGAAGGAGGCGGGAACGCGCGGCCCCGGCGTCACGCCGAGCGTCGCCTGCGGGTGCAGCAGCAGGAAGGCCCCCATCACCCCGCAGATCGCCCCGCTCGCCCCGACCAGCGGCGCCATGGGGTCGACGGCCAGCGCCCCCTCCACCACGGCCCCCGACGCGGCGCAGAGCAGGAAGAACAGCAGGTAGCGCAGGCTGCCCATCGCCAGCTCGACAGCACCACCGAAGGCCCAGAGCGCCAGCATGTTGCTGACCAGATGCACGATGTCGCTGTGGATCAGGACATGGCCGAACAGCCCGCGCCACACCGCCCAGGTCGGCAGCGGACCGGCCGTCTCCACCGTCCCGAAGAAGTAGGCGGGGACGAAGGCGAGGGATTCCGGCGGCAGGCCCAGCACGAAGGCCAGCGTGCAGGCCAGGACGATGCCCTGGTTGACGTAGGGAATCCTTCTGGCAGCGCGCACCGCTCCCCCTTCGCCGATGACCGGAGCCTTGGCGGCCCGGCCTTCATCCTTGTTCGATATGGGGGCTCTTGCGCCGATGACCAGCGCCCGAAAGCAGCGCATGGACCGGAGAAAAGCGGGCGCCGCCCTAGTAGTTCCACTCCCACTTGACGCCGACGCGGGTGTCGGAATCGGCGCCGACGTCCGCCTGGGCCTTGATGTTCTTGGTGATGTCGACCTCGACCGTGGCGCGGCTCTGGTTCGCGCCGATGCCCTGCTCCACCCCGACATAGACGCGGTCGCTGACGTAGCGCCCGGCCTCCACCGCCCCGCCCTTGCCGTCGGCGCCGCCGGTGAATTCAAGCCGGTCGATGCCAAGGCCGCGGCGCAGGTTGCCGATCAGGCCGGGTCCGCCGCCGCCGAAACCGGCCAAAGTCGCCGCCGACTGGGCGAGCTGGACCGCCTCCACCGCGGTCAGGTTGCCGACCGACTTGCCGAACAGCACGGCGGACAGGACCTCGTCCTGCGGCAGACCCTGCGGGGAGGTCAGCTCCAGCTTCGGTTGCCCGGCGGTGCCGGTGACCAGAATCTGGGCGGTCACGTCGTTGGCCGAGGCCTCCGCCAGGAAGTCCAGCCGCGGGTCGATGGTGGGACCGCCGTCGAACTCGATGATGCCGCGCTTGAACACGAAGGTCTTGGCCAGGATGTCCAACTCGCCCTTCAGCATGTTGAGCCGCCCATTGACCAGCGGCTGGCTGGAGGTTCCGGTGACGGCGAGCTGCCCGGCGAACTCCGCCTCCAGCCCCCGACCGCGCACGAAGATCTGGTTCTGCGCGCTGATCGTCAGATCGAGGATCATCGCGAAGGCCGGCTCCGGCGCCGTGGCCTGCCCATTCCCCGCCTGCCCGTTCTTCAGGCTGACCGGCTGCGCCTTGCGGCCCTTCCCGACCTCGACGACCTTCAGGTCCACGACGTTGGGCGGGGTCTGGTTGGGGATCTGGATTTCCGCCCGCTCGATCCGCACCGGGCCGGCCAGCCGTGGATTCAGGAAGCTGCCGGTCAGGGTGAGGTTGGTGCCGATGGTGACCGCCGCCAGATCGTTCTGCACCAGCCGCGCCCGGTCGGCCTGGATGGCGAGGTCGAGCTGCTGCTGCGGGTCCGCGGCGGCGGGACGGATCACGCCGCGCGCGCTGATCTCGCCGCCATTGGTGGTCCGCCCGCGGAAGCTCTGGATGGTGAAGACGTCGCCGTCGCCGACGATGCGGGCGTCGATGTTGCTGATGATGGCGCCGCTCGCCCGGTTCTCGTAGCGCCCGTTGGCCAGCGTCACCGTGCCGCCCAGCCGGGGCGCCGCCACCGTGCCGTCGACGCTCACGTCCAGCCGAAGCGTGCCGCGCGCCCGGTCGCCGCTCGCCGCCAGCAGGTCGTTGGCGAGCGAGGCGTCGATGGCGCCGCGCAGCGCCGCCTCCAGCCGTCCGCGCTCCGGCACCGAGAAGGCCAGCGTGTCCGGGTCCATCGCCAGCGGCGCGGCGGCGGTCAGGGTCACCCGGCCGGCGTTGTTGCCGGTGGCGACGTCGCCGTCCACCGATACGCGGGCGTCGCGCCAGCGCGCGTTGACGGTGGCGTTCAGGCCCGGCACGCCGGCCTGGGTGGTCTGCTGCGCCTTCAGGTTGGCGACGCGCACGGTGGCGTCGGCCTGCGGGCGGCGAACGGTCCCGCCGAGCGTCGCCTGGGCGTTCAGCGTGCCGTCGAGCCGGAGGGTCGGGTTGGCCAGCCGGGCCAGCGCCATCGGCACGCGGTCCAGCCGCAGCTCGCCCGACAGGCGTTCGCCGTTCAGGCCGAGGTCGGCGGCAAGCTGGGCGTTGCCGCTGACCAGCCTCAGGCCGGAGACCTCGTAGCGCCGCTCGCCCAGGGCGATGGCGGCGGGCTGGGTCAGCCGGAAGGATTCGCCGCTGTAACGGCCCTGGAGCCGGTCGAGCCGGATGCGGTTCAGGGTGCCGTTCTGCGTGAACTCCCCGGCCAGATCGAGCGCCAGCGGGTCGCGCCCGGCCCCCGCGGCCTCCGCCCGGAAGGCGGCCTTGGCGAGCGAGCCGTCCACGCTGGCCGTCACGCGGGACAGGTCGTTGCCGGCGGCGGCTCCGTCCTGAAGCTCCACGCGCGCCTTGCCGCGGGCGCTGCCCAGCGCGTCGGCGACATCCGCGTTGGCGGTCAGGCGGCGCGCGGCGAACAGCGGCCCGCCCTCCCCCTCGACGCGCAGGTTGGTGGCGTTGGCGGTCAGGTTGGCGGCCTGCTTGCCGTTCGGCGCGTCGAGCGCGACGGTGAAGCCCGCCGCCCCCGTGAGCGGCACGCCGGCCAGCTCCGACAGGGCCTGGAGCTGCGGCAGGTTGCCGTCGAGCTTGCCGGTCGCGGTCATGGCGTCCAGCGCGACGCGCACCGCGCCGGTGATCCGGTTCGGCCCGTTCGCCACGGCGAGGTCGCTGATGCGCAGCGCCTGCCCTTCCAGCGCGTAGGCGGCGTCCGCGGTCAGTCCGGCGCCGGCCAGTTCGGTGCGGGCCGACACGCGCCCTTGCGGGGCGCCTGGAAGATTTTGCGCGGTGGCGTTCAGCCGTGTGTCGCCGAAGCGGCGCCCCTGCACGGCGAGGTTCCGGGCGTGCAACGCCGCCTCCGCCACCAGCGCGTCCAGCGGGCCTTTCGCCGTCGCGTCGAGCGTCAGGCCGCCCGCCATCTCCGTCCCTGCGGCGGTGCCCACCGGGGCGAGGTCGGCGATCTCCAGCCGGGTCTTGGCGTCCACGGCCCCGTCCACCAGGGCCGCCGCGCCGGTCAGACGCCCGTTGCGGCCATCCACTGTCAGGTCGGTGAGCCGCATGGCGCCGCCCGGCTCCATCACCGCCTGCGCACCCAGGCTGACGTCGCGGCCCAGCACGCCGTCGGCGGGGGTTCCGGTCTCCAGTCCGCGCAACGCGCCGCTGAGGCCGGCGGTCAGCGTGCCGTCCTCCTGCCGGCGCACGGGCCCGGCCAGAGCCAGCGACCCGGCAAGCGGCTGCCCGGCGAGGGCGGAGAGGCGCGACAGGTCGTCGGCGTTCAGCGACACCGTCACGTCGGCGGTCTGGCCCCAGCCGGTCACGCTGCCCTGCGCCCCGGCGCTGGCCGCCGCGGTGGTCAGGGTCACCCCCTCGATGCCCACCGCACCGGTGTCGGCGTTGATCCGCGCCCGCCCGTCCAGCCGCACCTCCGGCCCGGCGACCGAAGCCAGGGCGGGATCGTCGGCCGCGAGGTCGCGGATCAGCCCCTCGACCCCCACGGTCAGCGCGTCCAGCGTGCCCTGGGCGGTGCCCGACACGGTGCCCTCCCGCCAGGCGATGCCGGGGGCGAAGCCGTGCAGGGTGGAGTCAGGCCCCGCCTGAACCTCGTAGCGCAGGTCGAGGCTGCGGCGGTCGGCGCCAACGCGCCCCGAGAGATTGGCCGTGGCGGCGGCGGTCTCGACGGCCACCGGCTGCAGGGTGAGGGCGCCGTCCGAAGCGACCACCACGGTGCCCTTCAGCACCGGCTGCGGCCCGGCCAGCGGCGCGATGTCGGGGCCGAGCAGCGACGCGACGTCGCCGGTCGCTGCGAGCGTGACGGCGTGCCCCTCCGGAACCGCCTTGATTGTGGCGTCGGCGGCCAGCCGGGCGGCGTTCTCCGCCGCCGCGGTGAAGGTGCCCTTCCAGTCGTCCAGCGAGCCCTGCCCGTCCAGCGAGGCGCTGACCGGCGGCGCGCCGGGAATGTTCAGCGCGGTGGCGATCAGCCCGCCCGCCGGCTCCGACGCCTTCAGATTCAGGTCGAGCCGCTTGTCGTCCGGGTTGAAGGCGACGTCGAGCGCCACCGTGCCCGGCTGCTCGCCCAGCCGGTCCACGTTCAGATGCGCTTCGAGCGAGGAACCGCCGGAGGCAAGGTCCAGAGACCCGTCAATCTTGAGCCGCGCCTCCTGCCCGATCAGCGGCTCCGCCAGGACCAGCTCGGCGATGGCCAGCTTGTCCACGGCGACGCCCACCGGCAGACTGGGCAGCAGGGAGGTCGGCCCCTGGTCGGGCGGCGGCTCCGGCCCCTCGGAGGGCAGCGGCGCGCGCTCCACGATGACGCGCTGCGCCTCGATCGCGTCGGCCTTGGCCCGCCCGGTCAGCAGCGCGGTCGGAGCGAGGTTGACGCGCAGTTCCTCCAGCCGCAGCCACACCCCCTCGCGGTCGGCGACGGTGACGTCGGAGATCGTGAAGTTGATGGGGACCGCGCCGCCAATGGTGCCGATCCTGACCTGGAGGTCGGGGC
This sequence comes from Azospirillum sp. TSH58, assembly GCF_003119115.1. Classification (NCBI taxonomy): domain Bacteria; kingdom Pseudomonadati; phylum Pseudomonadota; class Alphaproteobacteria; order Rhodospirillales; family Azospirillaceae; genus Azospirillum; species Azospirillum sp. TSH58. The sequence goes on along the minus strand of NZ_CP022364.1, from coordinate 2,914,656 downwards.
CGTTGACCGCCTTCTCGATGGTCTGGGCGATCCAGCGCCGGACGGCGTTGGCCGGACCCCAGCCGCCCCCTTCGGTGTCCGCCGCGCGGGCGGCATCCGTCAGGACCGCACCGGTCAGGGCGGCAATGGCCAGAAAAAGGACGATCAGACGACGCAGACCCGACACCACGCACCCCGTTGCGGCACTCCCCGAATGGTATAACGGGAAAGAGCAGAGGCGATCCCATTCCAAGTGGCAAAAATGCGACCTGTTTTGGAATCACACGTTGAAGAATCGGATCAGAAAGCCTGACCCAGACTGAGATAGAGCTGCCACTTCGCGTCGCCGGAGTCGGCGTTCAGCGGGAAGGCGACGTCGGCCCGCAGCGGCCCGAAATCGGTGTAGTAGCGGGCGCCGATGCCCGCGCCGACCTTCAGAGGCTCCTTGAAGTCCGGAAAGGCGCTGTCGAAGACGGTGCCGGCGTCGACGAAGGGCACGATGCCGATGGTTTCCGTCACCTTGACGCGCAGCTCCAGCCCGGCTTCGAACAGCGACCGCCCGCCGGTCGGATCGCCGTAGATGTCGCGCGGACCGGCCTTCTGGAAGCCGTAGCCGCGCACCGACCCGCCGCCGCCCGCATAGAAGCGATGGTCCGGCGGGACCTGATCCAGCGAGGCTCCCACCGTGCTGCCGACGCCGATGCGCGCCGCCGCGACGTAACGCCCGTCGTCGGACAAATCGCGGTAGGCCGACGCGTTGATCTGGAAGCTGGTGAAGATCGAATCGGTGTCGCCGGCGTAGGGGAACCAGGGGGTGGCGAGCAGCGAGGCCCGGTAGCCCCTGGACGGATTCAGCAGATTGTCCGAGCCGTCCCAGGCGATGCCCAGCGGCACGCCGATGAAGCCGGTCTGGTACTCACGCAGATTGGAGCGCACCCGCCCGCGCTCCCCCGACACGCCGTAGGAGATCTTGAGCTGGTCGGTCACCTGCCGCTCCAGCGAGGCCGAGCCGATGGTGGCGACGCGGTCGTAAGCCGGCGGCTGCTCCGACGCGACCTGGAAATCCAGGATCAGCGACTGACGCGGCGCCAGGAAGTCGGGCTTGCGGAAGTTGGCGGACAGCCGGATGTCCGGCAGGTCCAGGCTGCCGCGCGGCCCCTGCGCGGCGCCGTTGTCGCCGCCGATTCGCCCGACCTCCACGCCGAGCCTCAGCCGCTCCGCCCCGCCGAACAGGTTGCGGTGGCCCCAATAGGCCGAGCCGCCCACCCCGTCCTCCGACGAATAGAAGGCGCTGGCCCCGATGAAGCGGTGCAGCTTCTCGGCCAGGGTGACGTCCACCGGCGTGACGCCGCCCGGCCCCGGCTCCTCGGCCAGCCGCACCCGCACCGTGTCGAACACGTCGAGCTGGGCGATCTGCTGGCGCGCCCGGTCGACCTTGGCCGGGCTGTAGATGTCGCCCTGCTTCCAGGGCAGGCGCCCGCGGATCAGCCCCTCGTCGACGCTGGCCAGCCCGTCGATCTTGGTGTCGCCGAACATCACCAGCGGGCCGGGATCGACCGAAAAGGTGACGTCCATGCTGTGGTCGTCGTGGTCGACCACCACCCGCCGCTCGGCGACGGTGGCGAAGGGATGGCCGCGGTCGGTCATCCGGCGCAGCAGCGCGGACTGGGCGTCCACCACCTGCGGCGCCCGCGCCCGCTCGCCCACCGGCAGGCCGATGTCGGCGGGCGTCACCTCCCCGCCCGGCAGCGGCGCGCTGTCGGTGGAGGCGATGGTGACGGTCTTGAAGCGGTAGGGTGTGCCGGGCGTCACCGCCACGGTCACCTTGGCCGGCGTCTGGGCCGGGTCCACCCGGATGTCCAGCACGGCGTCGTAGAAGCCGGCGGAGCGCAGCGCCGTCTGCAGGCGGTCGCGGTCGTTGTCGGCGCGACGCTCCAGCCCCAGCACCGACGGCGGCGGGTCGTCCTTCAGGCTGACCAGCGAGGAGCTGTCGCGCAGCAGGTCGCGCAGCTCGTCGTCCTCCATCCCGGTGAACTCCACCTCGTAGGGGATCTGCGGACCGGGGGCGTCGGGCGTCGGGTCGTCCTGCCCGGACCCGTCCCGCGCCGCGGGCGGCGGGGTGGCGTCCGGCGCAGGGTCCTGCGCGCGCAACGGGTCGCCCGGCACGGCGGCAAGCGCGCTGGACAGGAGAATGACGGCGAGGCAGGAAGCGGAAACGCGGCGGGTCATCACCGGACCATGTGGGATTCCGAGACGCAGACGCCAATGATTCGGTTGCCGTGACGCAAGGAAATTCCGCATAGGCGCTTTGGGCGAGTTTCCACCATCACGCCGCTTGCGTTATGAAGCCGGATCATTATATTGCGTCGCAACAGTTTCCCCGGCAGAACCCCCCGATCGATCTCGGAGGGTTTTTTTGTTGTGCGCGGCCGACGTGCCGCGGTGTCGGGGCGGCATTGCGCAACGGAAGCCCCAGAGCGGATTTAAGAGTCCCCGACACATGAATCTTCGTAACGTCGCCATCATCGCGCACGTCGACCACGGCAAGACGACCCTGGTCGATCAGCTCCTCAAGCAGGCCGGTTCGTTCCGCGAGAACCAGCAGGTCGCCGAACGCGCCATGGACTCCAACGATCTGGAGCGCGAGCGCGGCATCACCATCCTGGCCAAGTGCACGTCGGTCCTGTGGAACGACCTGCGCATCAACATCGTGGACACCCCCGGCCACGCCGATTTCGGCGGCGAGGTCGAGCGCATCCTCTCCATGGTGGACGGCGTGGTCCTGCTCTGCGACGCCGCCGAGGGGCCGCTGCCGCAGACCAAGTTCGTTCTGGGCAAGGCGCTGAAGCTGGGCCTGCGCCCCATCGTCGTCATCAACAAGGTGGACCGCCCCGACGGCCGTCCGCACGAGGTGCATGACGAGGTGTTCGACCTCTTCGCCTCGCTCGACGCCTCGAACGAGCAGCTCGACTTCCCGACCCTGTTCGCCTCGGGCCGCAACGGCTGGGCGACCACGGACCTGGAGAACGGCGCCCGCGAGACGCTGACCCCGCTGTTCGAGCTGATCCGCGACCACGTCCCGCCGCCCAAGGTGGAGGAGGATCTTCCCTTCACCATGCTGGCGACCACGCTGGAGGCGAACCCGTATCTGGGGCGCATCCTGACCGGCCGCATCCAGACCGGCAGCGTCAAGGTCAACATGGCCATCAAGTCGCTGAGCCGCGACGGCAAGCTGATCGAGAACGCCCGCGTCAGCAAGGTGCTGGCCTTCCGCGGCCTTGAGCGCGTTCCGGTGGACGAGGCGCACGCCGGCGACATCGTCGCCCTGGCCGGCCTGACCACCACCACCGTGGCCGACACCATCTGCGCGCCGGACGTGGCCGAGCCGCTAAACGCCCAGCCGATCGACCCGCCGACCCTGGCGATGACCTTCTCGGTCAACGACAGCCCGCTGGCCGGCCGCGAGGGCGACAAGGTCACCAGCCGCATGATCCGCGACCGCCTGTTCCGCGAGGCCGAAGGCAACGTGGCGTTGCGCATCTCCGACACCGAGGGCGGCGACGCCTTCGAGGTGGCCGGCCGCGGCGAACTGCAGCTCGGCATCCTGATCGAGACGATGCGCCGCGAGGGCTACGAACTGGCCATCAGCCGCCCGCGCGTGCTGTTCAAGACCGACCCGCTGAACGGTCAGCGCCTTGAGCCGATCGAAGAGGTCGTCGTCGACGTGGACGAGGAGTTCTCCGGCACCGTCGTGCAGAAGATGGCGGAGCGCAAGGCCGACCTCATCGAGATGCGCCCGTCGGGCGGCAACAAGACCCGCATCGTCTTCCACGCCCCGTCGCGCGGCCTGATCGGCTACCAGGGCGAGTTCCTGACCGACACCCGCGGCACCGGCATCATGAACCGGCTCTTCCACGGCTATGCTCCCTACAAGGGCACCATCGCCGGCCGGCGCACCGGCGTGCTGATCTCCAACGCCGACGGCACCGCGGTCGCCTACGCGCTGTGGAACCTGGAGGATCGCGGCCCGATGCTGATCGATCCGGGCGTTCCGGTCTATCAGGGCATGATCATCGGTGAGCACACCCGCGGCAACGACCTCGAGGTCAACGTCATCAAGGGCAAGCAGCTCACCAACATCCGCACCACCAGCAAGGACGAGGCGGTCCGCCTGACCCCGCCGATCCAGATGACGCTGGAGCGCGCCCTGTCCTACATCGGCGACGACGAGCTGGTGGAGGTGACGCCGAAGTCCATCCGTCTGCGCAAGCGCTACCTCGACCCGAACGAGCGCAAGCGCCACGCCCGCGCCGCCGAAGCCAGCTGAGGCTGACGGGCAAGGCAGCGTTGAGATCGCGGGAGGGCTTCGGCCCTCCCGTTTTTTTTGGCCCGCTTTCTTTTCAGGACCGGTGTCCGCGGTTACCCTCCCGGAAAAGCACTCGGAGGGACCAATGTCAGGGCGCGAACACCAGTATGGCACGACGGTCACCTGGACGGGCAACCAGGGAACCGGAACCTCGGGCTACAAGGCCTACAGCCGCGATCTTGAGATCGCCGCGCCCGGCAAGCCGCCGATCCCCGGTTCGTCCGACCCGGCCTTCCGCGGCGATCCCGCCCGCTACAATCCCGAAGACATGCTCGTGGCATCGCTCTCGGCCTGCCACATGCTGTGGTACCTGCATCTGTGCGCCGTGAACGGGGTCACCGTGACCGCCTACACGGACGAGGCTTCCGGCACGATGGCCGAGGAGTCCCACGGCGGCGGGCGCTTCACCGATGTCGTCCTGCGCCCCCAGGTCACCCTGGCCCCCGGCAGCGATTCCGCAAAGGCCGTGGCGCTGCACCACGAGGCCCACGAGAAGTGCTTCATCGCCAATTCGGTGAACTTTCCGGTGCGGGTCGAGGCGCGGATCAGCGTCGGATCATAAAGAAAAACCCCCTTCCGGATGGAAGGGGGCGATTCCTAGTCCCTCAAGCTTTTCTTCTTGATGTCGGGCTTCTCGCCCAGCTCATCGAACTTCTCCTGGACGGGCTTGTCGGGGTCGCCCGAGGCCTGGCCGGTTTCCTCGATGAGCTTGTCCTCGATCCGCTGCGCGGCGTCGGACGGGGCATCGTCCTTGCGATGCCCCCGCTCCTCCGCGCCCATCACTTGTCGCCGCGCAGGATGTCCTTCACCTTGCCGACGACCTTGTCCATCTTGCCCTCGGCCTTGTCGGCGCGGCCTTCGTCCTTCAGCTCCTGATTGCCGGTCAGATCGCCGGTCTGCTTCTTGATCTCGCCCTTGAGTTCCTTGCCGGCACCGGTGATGCGATCGGTGTTCATGGTGCCATCTCCTTTGATCGGTGAATGTTTCAGGGAGCATAAACAGGGCGGCACGGGAAACGTCACGCCCTGGCTTGCCCGCAAAGGGAGTGGGGACCGTCGCGTTCGGCGCCGTTGCGCCTCACTTTTGGTCCAACCCCTCCCCGATCGTTCGGATCAGGCTGTCCCGCTCCTCCGGGCTGTAGCGCTCCGCGAAGCCCGATCCCCACACCGGCCCCGGCCACGCCGGGTCCGTCCTGGAGCGGGCGATGACATGGATATGAAGCTGCGGGACCAGATTGCCCAAGGCCCCGACATTGATCTTGTCCGGGGCGAACAGGGTTTCCAGCGTGCGCGAGGCCAGGGCGATCTCGTCCACCAGACGGTGCCGGTCCTCTTGGGACAGCTGGTGGATTTCCGTAAGGTCCGGCCGGGCCGGAACCAGGATCAGCCACGGCCACACCCGGTTGTCCATCAGCAGGACGCGGCACAGCGGCCATTCGGCGATCAGGGCGGTATCGGCCTGCAAACGGTCGTGGAGATGGAACATCGTCATGGGGTTCCGTGTCTTCCCTTCGCTGTCTTCCCTTGGGCCCGTAAGGTTTTCCTTGCGGCGTCGGGGGAAGAAAGCGCGCATCGGATGCGTTCGTCCAGTGGGGATTGCCGCTTCCGCAGGGCTGGGGCATCCGCCCGTGGGAGTGGGACTGGTTGCGGGACTAGGAAAAATGTATAAACTGCCGCACGATCTTTATTCGGTCCGGTGATGGTCCGGTCGGTGGCGTTCGGTCCTCCGGCTTATGCGGATCGCGCGGCGGAATTTGGACGTGTCCTGCAACCAGGGTGTGGGTACGGGTGTTCGGTCCGAAGGCGGTGTCGGGGCGGCGAGTCCCCCTGCGCGCCGACCCGGTTGAACCCCTTCGCTGAATTGAAAGATGCCCGGCCGGGGCGGACAGAGCCAGGACGGCCGGCAGACGTTTGGGATAAAGAAAGACGGTCATGCGCAAGTCGGCGATCGCGGCTCTTCTTCTCGTGATCCTGGGCAACATCGGGGTCTGGGCGCTGTGGAACCGCCCGGTCGCCGAACGGTCCTGGGGCGGCGCCATCAGCGGCGTCGGCTACACGCCCTTCCACCCGGACAAGAGCCCGTCCAAGGGCGACAAGGCCTCGGCGGAGGACATCGAGAAGGACATGAAGGCCCTGGAGGGGTCGGTCAAGGGCGTGCGCATCTACTCCACCACCGACGGGTCGGAGCAGACGGCGCCCATCGCCCGCAAGTACGGGATTCCGATCACCGCGGGCGCCTGGATCGCCGGCAAGCCGGAGATCGACGAGCCGGAGATCAACGGCCTGATCAAGCTGGCGCGCGACAACAACAACGTCCGCCGCGTCCTGGTCGGCAACGAGGCGATCCTGCGCGCCGACGTCACCGTCCCGCAGGCCATCGAATACATCAAGCGCGTGAAGAAGAAGGTCAACGTCCCGGTCTCCACCGCGGAGCCGTGGCACGTCTGGCTGGAGCATCCGGAACTGGCCGACGCCGTGGACTTCCTGGCCGTCCACCTGCTGCCCTATTGGGAAGGCGTGCCCGCCGACCAGTCGGTCGATTACGCCATGTTCCGCTACAACGAGTTGAAGACCAAGTTCCCGAACAAGCACATCCTGATCTCGGAAATCGGCTGGCCGGCGGACGGCCCGTGGCGCCGCGGCGCCGAGGCGAGCCAGGTCAACCAGGCCAAGTTCATCCGCACCTTCCTGAACGTCGCGGCGCAGAACAAGCTCGACTACTTCATCATGGAGGCCTTCGACCAGCCCTGGAAGCGGGAGATCGAAGGCACCGCCGGCACCAGCTGGGGCCTGTGGGACGCGTGGCGCAAGCCGAAGTTCCCGATGATCGGCGAGGTGACGGAGCTGCGGAACTGGCCGCTGCTGTGCGGCATCTCCATTGCCGTGGGCTTCCTGCCGCTCGTCTTCTTCCTGTGGCGCCGCGGCGGCGACCTGAAGTTCGGCGGGCAGGTCTTCTACGGCGCGATGATCCAGGGCGTGTCCTCGGTGCTGGTCTTCACCTTCACCGCGGCCAGCGTCGCCGGCCTCGCCACCACCACGGAAATCGCCTGGGGGATCCTTGTCTTCTGCCAGCTCGTCCTGCTCGCCGTCATGCTGATCGACGGGCTTGAGCTGACCGAGGTGGTCTGGCAGGACCGCTTCAAGCGCAAGTTCCAGCCCTGCTCGGCCGCGCCCCTGCCCAACGCGCCGAAGGTGTCCATCCATGTGCCCTGCTACAACGAGCCGCCGCACATGGTCATGGAGACGCTGGACGCGCTCGCCCGGTTGGACTACCCGAACTACGAGGTCCTGCTGCTCGACAACAACACCAAGGACCCGGCGGTGTGGCGCCCGGTCGAGGAGTACTGTCGCAAGCTGGGCCCGAAGTTCCGCTTCTTCCACCTGGACAACTGGCCGGGCTTCAAGGCCGGCGCGCTGAATTTCGGCCTCGCCCAGACGGCGCCGGACGCCCAGCACATCGCGGTCATCGACAGCGACTATCAGGTCCATCCCGACTGGCTGAAGGCGACGATCCCGCATTTCGACCGGCCGGAGGTCGGCTTCGTGCAGTCGCCGCAGGACTATCGCGACTGGAGCCACGATCTGTTCCAGCGGATGATCAACTGGGAGTACGCCGGCTTCTTCCACATCGGCATGATCCAGCGCAACGAGCGCAATGCGATCATTCAGCACGGCACGATGACCATCATCCGCAAGTCGGCGCTGGAGGAGGTCGGCCGCTGGGGCGAGTGGTGCATCACCGAGGACGCCGACCTCGGCCTGCGCCTGTTCGAGCACAAGTACGAAGCCGTCTACATGCCGGAGAGCTACGGCAAGGGCCTCGTCCCCGACAGCTTCTCCGCCTACAAGACGCAGCGCTTCCGCTGGGCCTACGGCGCGGTGCAGATCCTCAAGCACCACTGGCGCGACCTGCTGCCGGGCGGCCCGCGCCTGACCGCCGGGCAGAAGTATCACTTCATCACCGGCTGGCTGCCCTGGTTCGCCGACGCCGCGCACATGATCTTCGGCATCGCCGGCATCATCTGGTCGCTCGGGCTGCTCGCCTTCCCGAAGTATTTCGAGTTTCCGCCCAGCGTCTTCATGATCCCGACGCTCAGCGTCTTCGCCTTCAAGGTCGGCGCCTCGCTGTGGCTGTACGAGGCGCGGGTGAAGTGCGGCTTCTGGGACAAGGTGGGGGCGGCCATCGCCGGCATGGCGCTGACCCACACGGTGGGCCGCGCCATGTGGCTGGGCATGTTCACCTCGGGCCGCCCCTTCGTCCGCACGCCGAAGTGCGAGAACCAGCCGGCGCTGATGCAGGCCTTCCTGATGGCGCGGGAGGAGATCGCGCTTCTGCTGGGCCTGTGGGGCGCCGCTCTGGCCATCGTGCTGGTGTTCGGCCACGAGAACCGCGACGCCTTCATGTGGTCGGGCCTGCTGGTGGTGCAGTCGCTGCCCTACCTGTCGGCCTTCATCACCGCGCTGATCAACGCCTTCCCGAACATCGGGCTGGGCAAGCAGCGCCCGCAGCCCACGGAAACCGCCGGGGCCGGGGCGGACTGACCGCCCCCCGCCCGCCGGTTCGCCGGCCCCAATCGCAAACACGAAGAGAGCCCCGCCGGATTGGCGGGGCTCTCTTCATATCGTCCGGCTCATATCGTCCGGCCGGCTTCCGCTGCGCCTCGTCAGTCCTGGGAACCGCCGTCGGCCAACTGCCCCACCCCGAGATGCGCCGACGCCGGATGGGTGGCGTTCACCTGGATCATCAGGCGTTCGACGATCTGCAGCGCCAAGCGGTGCAGATTTGGGTCCTCACCCTTCGGGTCGCGATTTTGATGGGCGGCGGCGGCGTCTTCGAGCGCGGCATGCGCTTCTTCGAGCCGTAACACGCCGCGTTCCACCAATGCGAGCATAAGGGATTCACAAATCGAGAGGGCAGCCAGTCCCGCCGCATCCCGCTCCGCCGCCATGCCGCCCCCCGCACTGATCTGTTACCACCGCCGGCCGTTCAAAACCCCATACGGCCAATGCCACCAACAGTTTTGTATATGATCCCTCACCTGTCCGGTCGAGAAAATCTAACCCCCATTAACCTATGTTATAGATGGTTTTATCGTTTGGCTTAATCGTTCGAGGCCGCCCGGAATTGGGCTGGCAGTGGCACTCGCTTCGGGGCCATAACAATTGGACGATCAAAGGCTGGAAGAGAAATGACCCGCGCCCAGGCCAACATACCGTCATCTCCACTGGGGCGCAAGATTACCAGTTACATGAGCCTGACAGACGAGGAGAAGAGTTTCCTCAACGAATTGGAGCGAAATGTTACCCGGCACGGCGCGCGATCCGATCTTCTCCAGCAGGGCGAACGCTACGGTTGCGTGCGCGTGATGCGCAAAGGCTGGGCGATCCGTCACAAGGCACTTCCCGACGGGCGGCGGCAGGTCGTCAATTTTGTCCTGCCCGGCGACATCATCGGCTTTTACTGCAACCTGTTCGAGACGGCCGACCATGGCGTCACCACCCTGACTCCTGCGGAGGTCGCCAACTTCCAGCCGGAACGCATCATCGAACTGTTCAAGCTCTTCCCCCGTCTGGCCGCCGCCCTCGCCTGGTCGGGCGCCAAGGAGGAGGCGATCATCGCCGAACGCCTGCTCAGCGTCGGGCGCCGCACCGCGCTGGAGCGCACCGCCCACCTGATCGTGGAGCTGCTGCGGCGGCTGAGCATCGTCGGGCTGGTCGAGGAGGGACGCTTCACCCTGCCGGTCACCCAGGAGATCCTGGCCGACGCGCTGGGGCTCAGCATCGTTCACATCAACCGGACGCTCCGCCGGCTGCGCGACATCGGGCTGATCGATCTGGCCGGCCAGCAGATCACGGTCCACGACGTCAAGCAGCTCGCCTCCGTCGGCCAGTTCGACGAGCTGTACCTGCACCTGATCAAGGCGCCCAAACATCTGGAGCACGCGCTGGACGCCAAATCCGACCGCAAGCGCGCGGGGGACTGACCGGATCATCGGTTTCCCTGCGATATCCTCGTCCGATTAACCTATGACAATGCGGTGGCGCGCCGTCCGATATAGAATCTAAATTGCCTGCTCAGATAACTGGGCGGGCAGACCACCGAACGGACGGCGGCCACCCCGAGACGGCTTTCCCAAACAGACCGGACGGAGGGGATCGGGCAGCCGGCATCGCCGTCCTGCTGTTCACTGGTCCCCCGTTGTTCATTGGATAATGCATGACCGACGCCCCCCTCGCCGGCCGATCCACCAGCTCCGGTACACTGACGGTCGCCCTCATGGAGGACGACATGGTGCTGTGCCTGTGCATGGAAACCTTGTTCGAGGATTGGGGAATGCTGCTGGTCAGCGCCCCGACCCCCGCCGCGCTCCTGGACGCGCTGAACGGCGGGGCGCTCCCCGACATCCTGGTCGCCGACTATCATCTTGGACGGCACGGCAAAGCGCCGGAATCGGTCAGGGCGGTCCTGGCGGAGATCAGTCCGGATCTCCCCGTCATCATCACCACTGGTGACGAATCCGCGGCCACCAAGGCGGAAATCCGCGACGCCGGCTGGCATTTCCTCCCCAAGCCCTACGATCCCGAATCGCTGCGCGCCCTGATCCTGACCGTCCTGGGACGCTCGGACTGACCGGCCGTCTCCGGCGCCGGCCGATCATCAGACGCCGGCCCGGACATCCTCCACCAGAGCTTCGAGCCGGCGCAGGTCACGGACGACCAGCGCGTCGGCCCGCCGCTCGACCAGCCCGTCGCGGGCGAGATCGTTCAACACCCGGGCGACCGTCTCACGGGCCGTGCTGACCCGGCTGGCGATGTCGGCATGGACGGGGATCGGAGCGATCACGGCCGATTGCCCCTCCACCCGCCCCCGCTTGGCGAGCCGCAGCAGTTCGGCGTGAACGCGGTTGTTGGCACCCAGCGTGGACAGTTCCATCACACGGTCGGTGGCGATGCGGACGACCCGGCACAGCCGCCTCATCACCGCCATGGCCAGTTCCGGATGGCCGGACACCAGATCCTGGAAGGGCCGGGGCGCCAGGAAGGCGATCAGGGTCCCGTCCGCCAGCGCCGCCGCGGAGGCCGAGCGGGGAAGCCCGTCGATGGCGGCCATCTCGCCCAGGAAGCCGCCGGCCTCGATGTCGTCGAAGCTGATCTCGCGGCCCGCCGGGGAATGGCTCAGCACCCGCACCCTCCCCTCGACCACCAGCACGACGTCCCGCGAATCCCCCTGATGGTCGATGATCTGCTCGCCCGCGTGGAAGCGGCGCCAGCGGCACTGGCGCGCCACGGCGGCGCGCTCCTCCACGGACAGCGGGCTCAGCAGCGTGATTCCATCCAGCCGGGACGGTCCAGCGTCGGCGGGCACGATGTCTCCTTGGTTGGTCGGCAGCGGTTGGTCGGCAGCTTCTTTGGTCGACGGCCTCAAGCCATGGGGCGGAGCATAGCCGCGCCTGCGCAAAGGTGGAACCGCCTCCCTCCAACGGGTGTCGCTAACGTCCCGTTAACCCTGAAAGCGGCAGAACGGACGGGACGCGCCCACCGGAATTGAGAGAGCCATGTCGTTCCAACTGCCCTCCGGCCCCGTTCCCCGCAGCCTGATTCCCAACGCCGGCCGCGTGGATTCGCAGCGCCTGCTGTCGGTCGTCGCCATCCCCTTCGCCGCGGCCATCGCCATGGCGACCGCCGTGGCGGCCATGGGCGGCGTGACCGACCCCATCGCCGAGGCCGGCGGGCCGATGTACTTCGTCCTGAACTTCGTGAAGTTCTGCTATCTGGCGGTCTCGATGGCCCATCTGTCCGGTGCCCTGGCGGAGCGCGCCAACGGCGGCCTGCCCGCCGGCCTGTGGCTGGACGAGATGGACCGCTCGGAGCCGGAGCCCCGCGAGTCCTTCTGGCACGCCTTCCCGAACCACCTCGACGGGGCGGCCATCGCCGGCTGCGTCACGATGCTGTGCTTCCTGCTGACCTGAGCGCGCGCCGTCCGGACAGCGCGCCATCCTCGACACGGATGCGGTGCAGGGTCAGCGGCACGTTCAGCAGCGTGGCCAGCACCGCGATCCACCACGCCCCGAAGACCAGGGGCAGCACGGCCAGTTCGCCCGCCACGACCAGATAGTTGGGGTGGCGGACCCAGCGGAACGGCCCGCGCCGGACCAGCGGGGCGCCGGGCAAGGTGACGATGCGGGTGGTCCAGAACCGCCCCAGCGTGGCGATCACCCAGACCCGCCCGGCCTGCAACAGCACGAACAGAGCGAGCAGCCAGCCGTTGATCGGCGCGTCCGCCGGGACGACGGCGAACAGCAGCGCCAGCCAGCCGGCGTGCAGCCCGACGAACAGCGGGTAATGGGCGGCCCCGACCTCCTGCGCGCCCTCGGCCAGCAGGCGGCGCGTGTTGCGTTGCGCGACGACGAGTTCGCCCAGACGCTGGGCGGCGACCAGCAGCAGGATGACGTGGGGCCAGCCCAGCGGCAGCGTCTCCATTCCAAGCGCTCCTAGAGGTCGATCTGGGCCAGGGCGGCGGTGAAGCCGGGGCCGAGCGCGGTCATCAGGTGGGGGCCGCGGGCGCCGGAGGCGATTCGCCGCTCCAGCACGAACATCACGCTGGCCGCCGACATGTTGCCGCAGCGGCGCAGCACCGCCCAGGCGTCGTCCAGACCGGCGGACACCGGGGCGCAGACCTCCTCCAGCGCGTGCAGCACCTTGGCGCCGCCGGGGTGGACGATCAGCCCGGCGAGATCGCCGCGGGCCAGCCGCCGCCGCTCCAGGAAGCCGTCGAGAACCGGCTCCAGCCGGTTGCGGATCAGGGTCGGGATGCTCTGGCTGAAGATCACGCCGAGCCCGTCATCCTCGACCCGCCAGCCCATCACGTCCTGCGTGCCCGGCCAGGTGTGCTCCGCCCCATCGACAAGGCGCGGTCCCTCCCCCTCCCCATCGGCGCGCAGCACCGCCGCGGCGGCACCGTCCGCGAACAGGGCGCTGGCGACGACGTTGGTCGGGGTCGCCTCCGCCGCGCGGAAGGCCAGCGTGCAAAGCTCCACCACCAGGAACAGCACCGTCCGCCCCGCCATCGCCTGGGCGATCTGCCCGGCGCGGGTCAGCCCCAGCACGCCGCCGGCGCAGCCCAGCCCGAACAGCGGCAGCCGCACCGTGTCGGGACGGAAGCCCATGCGCTCCAGCAGCAGCGCTTCCAGGCTGGGGGTGGCGATGCCGGTGGTCGAGGCGCAGACGATGGCGTCCACGTCCTGCGGCCCCAAACCGGCGCGGATCAGCGCCTGCCCCGCCGCCTCTTCCAGCAACGCGAGGGCGCCGTCGCGGAAGGCGGCGGTGCGCTCGGGCCAGCCGTGCGGCTCGCTGTACCAGTCGATCGGCATGATGGCGTGGCGCGTCTCGATGCCGGTGTTGGCGAAGACCGGCACCAGCCGCTCGAAATCGCGCATCCGCGGCGCGAAGACGGCCCGTGCGACGCCGAGCGCCTCCTCCTGGCTGAGGCAATGGGGCGGCAGGGCCGTGGCGAGCGAGAGGACGCGGGGGGGATGGGTCATCCTCAGCGATGTGATGCGCGCAGGGGTGGCGGACCAGCCCCCCGGAGGGAGTTCCTTCGCTTTCTCCCCCACGACTCTTTCCCGTCCCCCGATACGTCGATGTGGATTGAGCAGGAGCCATGTCCTGTATCACTATATCGGGCATCGGATTTTCGGGGGTGGGGCGGTGGATCGGAACGAGCAGGACAGCCAGAACGCGGCGGACGAGAGCACGTCCCACCGGCCCGCCGGCATCGGGCTGATGGGGCGGCTGCGCGCCTATTTCCTGGCGGGTGTTCTGGTGACGGCGCCGATCGCGGTCACGGTCTATCTCGGCTGGTGGCTGCTGGCCTTCATCGACGGGCATGTCCGTCCGCTGATCCCCTCCGCCTACAATCCCGAAAACTACCTGCCCTTCTCGATTCCCGGCATCGGGGTGCTGACGCTGATCATCGTGCTGACCCTGATCGGCGCCTTCGCCGCCGGCTATGTCGGGCGGCTGGTGGTGCGCATCGGCGAGGGCGTGGTGGAGCGCATGCCGGTTGTCCGCTCCGTCTACGGGGCGGTGAAGCAGATCGTCGAGACGGTGCTCGCCAAGAAGTCCAAGGCCTTCCGCGAGGTGGTGCTGGTGGAGTTCCCGCGCAATGGCATATGGTCGCTGGGCTTCATCACCGGCGCCGCCCACCCGGAGATTCAGAAGATCTCCGAGGAGGAGATGGTGCACGTCTTCATCCCCTGCGCCCCGCCGACCGCCGGCTATCTGGCAATCCTGCCGCGGCGCGAGGTGACCGTTCTGGACATGACGGTGGAGGACGGGCTGAAGCTGGTGATGTCCGGCGGCATCGTCACCCCGCCCGACCGCAAGCCCCCGCCGCAGCTTCACAAGCTGGATCGGGAGCGCAAAAGCGCCTGACGGTCACCAGCGCCCTCAACCCGCTCAGTAGCTCACACGGATGCCTTCACGGTATTACTGAACGGATTTCGCGTCCTCGAAGGCACCAACTCCGCCCTTCTGCATCGCTTCCCACGCCGCCATGACCTCTTCGCGCAATTGAACCCGCTGGCCCATCACCGGAGCGTCCGTCCTGGCTTGGGATGCAGGAAGGGAGATCGAGGGAAACAACGAATCGTCCGACGTGAATTCACGGTCCTGCGCAACCGTATGGGTGGATGGCTGCCCCGTCCGCTCGGCAATCAGAGAAGCCGCATCACGCTCTCCGAGAGAGCGAAGGGCCTTGTCGATGGACGACAGGTCAACCCCGGCATCCTTCAACTTATAAGCCGCATCGGCTTCCTTGCGTGTGTACGCCATCCGCGAATCGGCGGGCTGCGTGATGCTGAAGCCCTGGAAGGGATCCAGAATCATACGCTGGTTACCGGATTGAGCAAGCAACAGCGCCGGGTTGGTGCCCTGCGCCATCAGTGAGGTCGATATCTCCCCATACTGCTCTGACGCTCCCTGACCACGCTGATCCAGCAGGGACAGCTTTCCCATAAGCTCCTCTCGCTTTGCGCTGGTCGCGCTGAGAGCCTTTCTGAAATCATCCGACGTGGTGTCGTCGCTGGAGAAAAGCCCCGCATTATCATTGTGAGCCATGCGAAACGTCGCCGAGTACGCCGTGAGACGGGACTCTTTAAGCCGCTGTTTGAGCGCATTATGGACGTCTTCGCCGGTCAGCTTGCCGCTGTCGACCAACGACGACAACTGCGTCCGTGTTTCGGCAGACAGCGCATTGAACGCGGTCAAAGACTCATCACGCAGAGAAGAGGCCAGAGGGCTCAACGACACACTGTCCGCAATCCCTCCGGTGGTCCCACCGATCGCCCGCCCTGTTCCGCCTCCTGACGCCGACGAAGCGGACGGAGACGGAGACGGAACGGAAGACGATGTGCGTTGGATTGATCCGCCCAGTTGTGAGGAGACATCGGAAATGCTCATCGCCGGATTCCTCGCCAGTTAGGAAAAGGGACATTGCGCTAATTATAAACAATAGGATCATGAAGACACCAGTTACACGCAAAACCACATACATATGCCTTAATAAATTCAGGACACATTTTGCCAAAATCAAACATTGATCAACGCCCAGCCGACAAGGCTCTTTGAATTTCTCACGCGACCTGCGTACAAGCGTTGATCAATATTGCCAATGTTCAATTACTATCTTCCAATAATTACTCAGGCGAACAGGCTGTTCCATGACGAGTGCGCGAGAGCGCCTCAGCCGCCATCAGCGTAATCGTTTCCATCATCGGCGTAGATCCAGTCATCTCCGCCGCCGCCGTATATTTCGTCGTTTCCTTGAAGGCCAACAATACTATCCTCCCCGGCGGTTCCAGGCAGATAATCCGCGCCCGCCGCTCCAATAATAACAGCCATGGCGAACTCATTCAATTTATGATTACATTAATGATGACTCATTATTATCCGACATGGAAACAATTTCCAAGGGAAAAACGCCAAAGTGCACCAAACATTAGTTATCTAATCATTAGACACGGAAATAAATTATTTGAATATTTGCGTATGTATCGCATTTCGTTGAAGGAGTGTAGACGAGAATTTCTCCTGCCGACTTGGCAGTGGTGATGCATTGAAAGAGAGGCACTCTTTGGAGACTCGGCGACGGGCAGGCTCACGCGAAAAAGCGCGCGCACGTCAGGCTTGAGAAGCTTGCTGGAGAACAGACTTGAGGCGCCGATCAAGATTTTGATCGGACCAAGAAAAATCAATGGTTTGCGCCTATGAAAACGGGGTCTTGATCTGCGCTCCTACCCCGACCGCAGCGTCTTTGCCGCAGCGTCCCGTTCGAACAGATACAACAAAGTCCGCAGCGCCTGACCGCGTTCGCCGGACAGGTCCGGATCGCGGTCCACGATCAGCTTCGCGTCGTCACGGGCGGCGGCCAGCAGGTCGCCGTGCACCGCCAGATCGGCCATGCGGAACTCCGGCAGGCCGGACTGACGGGTGCCCAGCACCTCACCCGCGCCGCGCAGCCGCAAATCCTCCTCGGCGATGACGAAGCCGTCCTCGGTGTCGCGCATCGTCTTCAGGCGGGCGCGCGCCGTCTCCGTCAGTTGCGGGTCGAACATCAGCAGACAAGACGACGGCTTCTCGCCGCGCCCCACCCGGCCGCGGAGCTGGTGAAGCTGGGCGAGGCCGAAGCGCTCGGCGTGCTCGATCACCATGACGGTGGCTTCGGGCACGTTCACGCCGACCTCGATGACCGTGGTGGCGACCAGCACGTCCAGGTTCCCGGCCTGGAAGGCGGCCATCACCGCGTCCTTGTCCGGCCCGCGCATCTTGCCGTGGACCAGCCCCACCCGGTCGCCGAAGGTGGCGCGCAGGAAGGCGTGGCGCTCCGTCGCGGCGGCGAGGTCGGTCTGTTCCGATTCGTCCACCAGCGGGCAGACCCAATAGACCCGCGCGCCCTCCTGCACCTTGCGGTGGATGCCGTGGACCACCTCCTCCAGCCGGTCGAGCGCGATGGTCACGGTCTGGATCGGCTTGCGCCCCGCCGGCTTCTCGGTCAGGCGCGACACGTCCATGTCGCCGTAGGCGGTCAGGGTCAGCGTGCGCGGGATCGGCGTCGCCGTCATCACCAGCACGTCCACCGCCCGCCCCTTGGCGGAGAGCTGGAGCCGCTGGTGGACGCCGAAGCGGTGCTGCTCGTCGATCACCGCCAGCGCAAGGTCCTTGAACGCGACGTCCTCCTGGAACAGCGCGTGGGTGCCGACCAGCAGCGGCAGCTCGCCCGAGGCCAGCCGGTCCAGCACGGCCTGCCGCGCCTTGCCCTTGTCGCGCCCGGTCAGCAGGGCGAGGTCCACCCCCGCCGCCTTGCACAGCGGGGCGAGGCTCTCGGCGTGCTGGCGGGCCAGGATCTCGGTGGGCGCCATCAGGGCGGCCTGATGACCGGCCTCCACCGCGTTCAGCATGGCCATCAGCGCGACCACCGTCTTGCCGCTGCCGACGTCGCCCTGGAGCAGGCGCAGCATCCGCCGCTCCGCCGCCATGTCCTCGTAGATTTCCTCCAGGGAGCCGGCCTGGGAGCTGGTCAGCGAGAAGGGCAGCGCCGCAGCCACCTTGGCGCGCAGCCGCCCGTCGCCCTGGATGACGCGGCCCGACAGGCGGCGCTGCTGCATGCGGACCAGAGTCAGGGCAAGCTGGTTCGACAGCAGCTCGTCATAGGCCAGCCTGCGGCGGATCGGGTTGGTCGGGGCGAGGTCGGCCTCGTCCTCCGGCGTGTGGGCGCGGCGGATCGACTCATGCCAGGTCGGCCAGCCGTTGCGGGCGCGCCACGCGGCGTCCTGCCATTCCGGAAGCTCCGGCACGTCGTTCAGCATGGCGCGCACGGCCTTGCGCAGTGTCTTGGCCGGAAGTCCGGCGGTCATCGGATAGACCGGCTCCACCGCCTCGATCTCGTCCTTCGAGTCCAGCGGGACCACGGCGTCGGGGTGGGTGATCTGCGGCGTGTCGTGGAACCACTCCACCTTGCCGGACACCACCACCGTCGCGCCGACCGGCATCTGCCGTTCCAGCCAATCGCCCTTCACATGGAAATAGATCAGCTCCAGCACGCCCGTCTCGTCGGTGCAGCGCACCTTGTAGGGATGGCGGGAATTGTGCGGGGCCGCGTGCGAATCGATGCGCACCGTCATGGTGGCGATCCGCCCGTTCGGCGCCTCGGCGATCTTCGGGGCGTAGCGGCGGTCGATGACGCCGGACGGCAGGTGCCACAGCAGGTCCACGACCTGCGGACCGGCCAGCTTTTCGACGAGCTTGCCCAGCCGGGGACCGAGGCCGGGGAGCGCCGTCACCGGGCGGAACAGGGGGAAGAGAACGACAGGACGCACGGGGATGGGGTCTCGGCAGGGGGAGCTATGGGGCCTGTGGCACCCATTCAAGCCCGCCGAGGGGGCTCCGCGTCAAGCGCGGCGGTTTCCGAAGATGGCCGGGGGGAGAAAAGAAGACGGCGGTGTGCAAGGGTTTGGGGGGAAGCCTAGGCGGGGGACGCCGATCCAAGGCAAAAACCCAATGCACACCGCCGCAAGAAACGATCCGAGGGTATGCGGGAACATTCCGGATCGTGTGTGGCCGGCGGCGGGAACCGCCGGTGGATGACTCGCCAGTAATCAAACGTCGTCAATGACTGAAGTTGTAGCGTCGCCCGCCTGACCCCAGCGTTGCGGGATCATGAAATCGGTTTCATGAATCGCCGCCCCTTCCCTTCACCGCGCCGCGGCCAGCAGGGCGTCGATGTCCACATGCTCCTCCAGCCGGGCGGCGATGGCGTCGAGCGCCTGTTCGACCGTCGCCGCGTAGGAGCGGCCGGAGGCCTCGGCCCCCAGCCCGGTCAGGAAGGCGGCGCGGAAGCCGTCCGCTCCGAACAGGCCGTGCAGGTAGCACCCCATCACCCGCCCGTCGGCGGACACCGCGCCGTCCGTCCGCCCGCCGGCCAGGGTCAGCATGGGGCGGGCGCGGTCCGGCCCCTCGGTGCGGCCCATGTGCATCTCGTAGCCGGCGACCGCGGTTCTCGTCGCGGTGTCGACGCCGGTCGCCTCCTCCAGCACCTTCGGCCCCTTCAGGACGGTGTCCACGTCCAGCAGCCCCAGCCCCTCGGCCTCGCCCGGCGGCCCCTCGATGCCGTCCGGGTCGGCGATGCGCCGCCCGAGCATCTGGTAGCCGCCGCAGATGCCCAGCACCCGCCCGCCGCGACGGCGGTGCGCCGCCAAGTCGATGTCCCAGCCCTGGGCGCGCAGCACCGCCAGATCGGCGATGGTCGCCTTGCTGCCCGGCAGGATGACCAGATCGGCGTCGCCCTGCAGCGGCTGGCCGCGCGGCACCATGGACAGGGCGACGTCCGGCTCCTGGGCCAGCGGGTCGACGTCGTCGAAGTTGGCGATGCGCGACAGCATCGGCACGGCGACGCGCAGCCGCCCCCCGGAACGGGTCTTCCAGGTGTCCAGCGCCACCGCGTCCTCCGCCGGCAGCAGGGCGGCGTCGGCCAGCCAGGGCACGACGCCGAAGCTCCGCCAGCCCGTGCGCTCCGCGATGACCGACAGGCCGCCGTCGAACAGCCGCACGTCGCCGCGGAACTTGTTGATGAGAAATCCGGCGACCAGCGCCCGCTCCTCCGGCGGGATCAGGGCGTGGGTGCCGACGAGGCTGGCGATCACCCCGCCGCGGTCGATGTCGCCCACCAGCACCACCGGCACGCCCGCCGCGGTGGCGAAGCCCATGTTGGCGATGTCTCCGGCCCGCAGATTGACCTCGGCCGGGCTGCCCGCCCCCTCGACCACCACCACGTCCGCCTCGGCCTTCAGCCGCGCGAAGCTGTCGAGCACGGTGGGGAGCAGCCGTCCCTTGCGCGACTGGTAATCGCCGGCCCGCGCCGTTCCCTCGACGACGCCGCGCACCACAACCTGGGACCCGATGTCCGACTGCGGCTTCAGCAGCACCGGGTTCATGTGGACGGACGGCGCCACCCCGCAGGCCCGCGCCTGGAGCGCCTGGGCGCGCCCGATCTCGCCGCCGTCGGCGGTGACCGCGGCGTTGTTGGACATGTTCTGCGGCTTGAAGGGCCGCACGGTCAGGCCGCGGCGGACCAGCGCCCGGCACAGCCCGGCCACCAGCAGCGACTTGCCGACATCGGAGCCGGTGCCCTGAAGCATGATCGCGCGCGGCATGGCTCAGAACTCGATGCCCGGCTGGGCCTTGATGCCCGCCTGGAAGGGATGCTTGACCAGGGTCATCTCGGTCACCAGATCGGCGGCCTCGATCAGCTCCGGCTTGGCGGTGCGGCCGGTGACCAGCACATGCAGCCCCTCGCGCCGCCCGGTCAGCACGGGAAGCACCTCCTCCACCGGCAGGTAGCCCATGCGCAGCACGATGTTCAGCTCGTCGAGCACGACGAGGCTGTATTTCGGGTCGGCCATCAGTTCCTGCGCCTTGGCCCAGGCGGCCTTGGCGGCGGCGATGTCGCGCTCGCGGTCCTGGGTCTCCCAGGTGAAGCCCTCGCCCATCGTGTAAAAGTCCACGAGGTCGTCGAAGCGCTCCAGCGCCACCGTCTCGCCGGTGGACCAGGCGCCCTTGACGAACTGCACCACCCCCACCCGCATGCCGTGCCCGGCGGCGCGCAGGATCAGGCCGAAGGCGGCGGTGGACTTGCCCTTGCCGTTGCCGGTGTTGACCATCAGCAGGCCCTTCTCCTGCGTCTTGCTGGCCATCACCCGGTCGTGCAGCGCCTTGCGCCGCTTCATCTTCTCGGCGTGGCGTTCGTTCTGGTCGGCATCGTTCCGGTCGGCGTCTTCGGTCATGGCGTCTCTCCCTTCAGCAGCAGCGGCAGCCCGGCGGCGACGAAGGCCACCCGCCGGGCCACGGCGGCGATGTCCTGGTGCAGCCGCCCCGCATGGTCGCGGAAGCGGCGGGCCAGCGCGTTGTCCGGCACGATCCCCAGCCCCACCTCGTTGGAAACCAGCACCACCCGCCCCTCCACCGCCGCCAGAGCGGCCAGCAGATCGGCGGAACGGGCGGGCACGTCGGCCTCCGCCATCATCAGGTTGGACAGCCACAGCGTCAGGCAGTCGACCAGCACGGTCGTCCCGGCGCCGGCGTGGCGGCGCAGCGCGCCGGGCAGGTCGAGCGGCTCCTCCACCGTGGTCCAGCCGGGGCCGCGGTCCTCCTTGTGGCGGGCGACTCGGTCGGCCATCTCGGCGTCCCAGACCTGGGCGGTGGCGATGTAGACCCGCGGGCCGGGCGATGCGGTGACCAGCCCCTCGGCGTAGCGGCTCTTGCCGGAGCGGGCGCCGCCCAGAACCAGGGTGATGTCGGTGCTCATGACGGTCGGGCCACCTGGAGGCTTGTCGGACGGGCGCTGGCGGAACCGGATGGTTAGCGCAGTTGGCGGCCCGGCGCAAACCGCCATGGCGGTTGTCCTCCGCCACCTCCGTCCCGTACCATCCGCCGCCTTGCCTCCCGAACGAACCCGGAGCCGCCGACCGTGACCGACACCAACCGGCCCCGCCCGGCCCTGGCCCGCGCCGCAGCCTTCCTCCGGCGCCTCGCCGGCAAGCTGTTCCGCCGCGGCACGCCCGTCCCTCCGCCCCCGCCGAGACCGGTGCCGGTGGCGGAGCCGATGGGCTCCGGGGTCTTCACCGGCGACTCCGGCTCGCTCGCCTACCGCCTGTTCGTGCCGAAGGGCGCTGCGGTGGGACCGCGCCCGCTGCTGGTCATGCTGCACGGCTGCACCCAGTCTGCGGAGGACTTCGCCGTCGGAACCCGCATGAACCGGCTGGCCGAGGAATCCGGCTGCCTCGTCCTCTATCCGGAGCAGACCCCCGCGGCGAACGACAAGAAGTGCTGGAACTGGTTCAACCCCGACCACCAGCGCCGCGACCGCGGCGAACCGGCGCTGATCGCCGGAGCCACCCGGCAGGTCGTGGCGGAGCAAGGGGCCGACCCGCAGCGCGTCTACGTCGCCGGGATTTCGGCGGGCGGCTCCGCCGCGATGGTCCTGGCGACCACCCACCCGGACCTGTTCGCCGCGGTGGGCGTCCATTCCGGCCTGCCCTACGGTTCGGCGAGCGGCGTGCCCTCCGCCCTGCTGGCGATGAAGGCCGGGTCCTCGACCGGCCAGCGCCCGGCGGCGGGGGCTCCGGTGGTTCCCGCCATCGTGTTCCACGGCGACGCGGACAAGGTCGTGCATCCCCGCAACGGCGATCATGTGATGGCCCAGGCCACCGCCAACGCGGAGGGCCTGAGCGCCGAGACCGAGGACGGACAGGCGCCCGGCGGACGCCGCTACAGCCGCACCATCCACAAGGACCCTGACGGCAGAGCGCTGTTCGAACAATGGACCGTCCAAGGCAGCGGCCACGCCTGGTCCGGCGGCAGCCCGGACGGCACCTACACCGACCCGCAGGGACCGGACGCCGCCCGGGAGATGCTGCGCTTCTTCCTGTCCCACCGGCACCCCGCGATGCCGGAACGCGCGTGAGTCCGCGGTTACCACTTTTGCACAACCGAATTCGTGCCGCCCGTGCCATAAACTGCTTCAGCACCCACCAGTCCACCGAACCCGCCATGCGCGTCACCGCACCCCGCCTCGCTGCCCTCGGCGCCCTCGCGCTGTGCCTGTCGGTGTCGCCGACGGTCCAGGCCGCCAACGTCTCCGCCGGGCAGGCCGAGGCGAAGGAGGCCGCCAAGTCGCTGGGCAATTGCACGCCGGCCAAGGTGGAGGTGATGAGCTACGTCACCGGCCGCTCCGGCCAGACGGTGTTCAAGGTGGGCTGCACGGAGGACAAGGACACCTTCGTGCTGGTGCAGTGCCGATCGCGAATCTGCACGCTGCTGCGCTGATTCATGGCTTCTTAATGAGGTTTGCCTGGAATCGGACTCGAACACGGGATGGGGTGCAAGAGGTGATGAGGCTCGCTCGGTCAATCGCGGTGATGGCGCTGGCGGCCCTTCCTCTGGGCGCCTGCAGCGGGCCGATGATGGTCGCCAGCGTCGGCGCCGATCTCGCCTCCGTCACCAGCACCAAGAAGACGCTCGGCGATCATCTGGTGTCCGCGGCGACCGGGCGCGATTGCTCATCCGTTTCCTTCTCGGAAACCGGTCATTATTGCCCGGAGAAGGTCTACGTCGACCGTTCCCGCCTCTATTGCTACAAGACTCTGGCCGATGTGGATTGCCACCACATCCCCGACCCCCACCGCAACGGCCACACGGCCCTGGCGAGCCCGCCGCCGGACATCCGGCCGGAACCGCGTCAGCCGGGCTGGATCGAACGGATGATGACCGCGGCGGAGCAATAAGCCGGGCGGCGCAAACCTCCGCGCCGGACCTCAGCGCATCTTCTTCGCCACGAAGGCCTTGGCGAGGGTCATCATCGCCTTCTCATGGGTGACGCCACCCTGCCCGCCCTTGCCGGCGGGAACCACCATGGTGGCGGACTTGACCGGGGCGGGTGAACCGGTGCGGCCACGCGCCGGCGGCGCGTCCTCTCCAGGATCGCGGCCGAGACGGCTCAGCACGTCGGCCAGCGCCTCCTTGCTCAGCGCCGAATCCGCGGGACCGCGGGACCGGCCCGGTGCGGCAGGCGCAGACCGGCTGGGCGCCGAGGGGCGGACACCCCGCTCGATGGCCGCCGCAGCGATCGCCTTCAGGAAGGGTTGGGAGATGCCCAGCAGGAGCTGCGGGTCCTCGACCGCCCAGGCCATCAGGAGCTTCTGCGCGGTCGCCCGGCTCCCCTTGGCCGCCACCAGCGCGTCGCGCACCTTGCCGTCCACATAGGAATTCGCCATCGCCGCACGCCTCCGACCGCCGCGGACCCTCGTCCGCGGAACCCCGCGACTCTCGGGCGGCAAGGGTTAACAAAGGGTTGCAGAAACGGCTCCCCAAACGCGGCGGGGTGCCCCACGGGCAGGGCGGTTGCGCGGCGGGGCGGGAATGGAGGATAGTGGGCCTATGCTGATCGAAACCTACGCCGACCTGATCTGCCCCTGGTGCTACATCGGCAAGCGGCGGCTTGCCCGCGCGCTGGCCGACCGGCCCCGCGTCCAGGTGGACCTGCGCTGGCAGCCCTTCCAGCTCAACCCGGACATGACGCCGGGCGGGATGGAGCGCAGCGCCTATCTGGCGGCCAAGTTCGGCGGCACCGAGCGGGCGCGGCAGATCCATCTGGTGGTCGAGGAAACGGCGGAGCGCGACGGCCTGCCTCTGCGGCTGGACCGCATCCGGCGCACGCCGAACAGCTTCGACGGACACCGGCTGATCCGCATCGCCGCCCGTCACGGGCTGGGCGACCGGATGGCCGACGCCCTGTTCCACGCCTATTTCGTGGACGGGCTGGACATCGGCGACCGCGACACGCTGGCCGCGACCGCCGCCGGGCTGGGCTTCGATTTCACGGACATCAAAAATCTGCTGAATGGCGACGCGGAGACCACGGCGGTCTTCAACGCCGACGCCACGGCGCGCCAGCTCGGCCTTCAGGCGGTTCCCTGTTACATCTTCAACCGGCGCTACGCGCTGTCCGGCGCCCAGGAGCCCGCCAGCTTCCTCCCCCTTCTCGACCTCGGGGTGGAGGAGCAGGAAGGCGTAACGGCGGCGGCCGACTGATGATCCGCGTCACCCCGCGCATCAGCCTGGACGAGAGCGAGCTTCAGGAAAGCTTCATCCGCGCCTCCGGCCCCGGCGGCCAGCACGTCAACAAGACGGACAGCGCGGTCCAGTTGCGCTTCGACGTCGCGGCCTCGCCGAACATTCCCGACGACGTGAAGGCCCGGCTGGTCCGCTTGGCCGGCTCGCGCATGACGGCGGCGGGCGTGCTGATCATCGTCGGCGACACCTACCGAAGCCAGCTCCGCAACCGCGAGGATGTTCGGGAGCGGCTGATCGACCTGATCCGCGACGCGACTGTGGTTCCCAAGAGCCGGCGCCCGACCAAGCCGACCCTTGGCTCCAAGAAGCGCCGCCTGGAGGCCAAGGGTCAGAGGTCCGACATCAAGCGTCTGCGGTCCGGCAAGCCGGACGACTGAGGCCGTTTAAAGCGGATTTCAATCCGCTTTGGACCGCGACTGCGGTCCCGGCCGCAAGCGCGGACGAAGCCCGGCCGGCGAATGAGGCCATATGACTCTAAAGCGAATGAAAATTCGCTTTAGTGCGGCGTCTTCTGGCGGCTCAGCGAGATCATGTTCCCGCCATACTGGAACTCCGGCAGGTTGGCGAACTGGTCCTTGGTCAACTGGGTCGCCACGATGGCGTCCTGCTGCTGGTTGTAGCGCACGTTGTCGATGTCGAGCGCCACGTTGCGGCCGCCGATGCCCATGATGCCGCCGGTCGACACCACGAGCTGGCTCGGACGGTTGCTGCGGTTGAACAGAACGTCCTCGACCTGCCCCACCTTCTGCCCGTCATAGGCGACGACGGACTTGCCCAGCATGGCCTGCGGCTCGATCCGCGAGGCGGTCTGGAGCGATTGTTCGGACATCGGACGGGACGCCTGCTCGCTTCCCCCACCGAACCAGCTCGACGTCTCGGCGCAGCCCCCCAAAGCCAGAAGCGCGACCGCCGACAGGACCGGAACAGCAACCTTACGCATAGCCCCCTCCTTCTGACGAGATAACCACGCGGGTTTAAACAGGCCGTAAACCGCAATCGTCACGGTGCCGCGGGGAAATTGCGCTGGGTGGCGCCGGAACGCGCCGTGTCCGCCCGCGTTCTGCACTGTCTCAACTCTCCCCCGAGGCTCCGCAGATCATGGCCGAAGACACCGCCCGCCGGTTGCAGGCCCGCCCCATTCCGGTGCCGAAGGCCGCCCCGCCCGCCTCCACCCAGACGACGCTGCTGGTCATCGCGCTGGTGGTGGCGACCCTCTATCTGGGAAGCGACATCCTGGTCCCCATCGCCCTGGCGGTGCTGCTGACCTTCGTCCTGGCGCCCATCGTCAGCCGGCTGGAGCGGCTGCGGCTTGGCCGGGTGCCGTCGGTGCTGGCCGTCGTGGTGCTGGTCTTCGCGGGCATCGCCGGTTTCGGTACGGTGGTCGGCGGGCAGATCGCCGACCTCGCCAACAACCTGCCCAGCTATCAGCAGAACATTCACGCCAAGCTGGCTTCGCTGCGATCCAGCGCCGCGTCGGCGGGCAGCGGCGGGGTGGTGCAGCAGGCGACCGAAGCCTTCCGCGATTTGAAGCAGGGATTGGAGCAGGTGACCGGGGATACCCCGCCCGCCGCCACGTCTCCGGCCAACGCCTTGCCCGCCCCCGGCGCCGCGCGGGAACCGGTGCCCGTGCGGATCGAGCAGAACGGGTCCGACGCGCTGACCATCATCAGCGACGTGCTGGGGCCGGCCATGGCGCCGGTCGCCACGGCGGGCATGGTGCTGGTCTTCACCATCTTCATGCTGCTGCAACGCGAGGATCTGCGCGACCGGCTGATCCGGCTGGCCGGGTCCGGCGACCTCAGCCGCACGACGGAGGCGATGAACGACGCCGGTGAGCGGGTCAGCCGCTATCTGCTGATGCAGTGCGTGGTCAACGTCACCTACGGCCTGCCCATCGGGATCGGTCTGTGGCTGCTCGGCGTGCCCAACCCGCTGCTGTGGGGGCTGCTGGCGACGGTGCTGCGCTTCATCCCCTTCCTGGGACCGGCGATCGCCGCCACCTTCCCGATCCTGCTGTCCTTCGCGGTCGATGCGGGATGGACCCTGCCGCTGCTCTGCATCGCCCTGTTCGTGGCGGTGGAGCTGTTCTCGAACAACGTGGTGGAGCCCTGGCTCTACGGCTCCGCCACCGGCCTGTCGTCGCTGGCGATCATCGTCGCCGCGGTGTTCTGGACCACCCTGTGGGGGCCGGTCGGCCTGCTGCTGGCGACTCCGCTGACCGTCTGCCTCGTGGTGCTGGGGCGGCACGTGCCGCAATTGCATTTCCTGGAGGTGATGCTGGGAGACCGCCCGGTGCTGCCCGACGAGGCCAAGCTGTACCAGCGCCTGCTCGCCCGCGATCCCATAGAGGCCATGGAGATCGCCGAGGAGCGGATGAGCAAGGGCGGCCTGACGGAGACCGGGCACGGCCTTCTGCTGCCCACCCTGTCTTTGGCCGAGCAGGACCGGCAGCGCAGCCGCCTGACCCCGGAGGGGCGGCAGGCGGTGGCCGAGGGCATGACGGCCCTGGTCGACGAGCTGGCCGAAACCATGCCGCCCGCCGCGGCGGAAGCGCCGCTGATCCTGTGCATCGGCGCCCGCAACGACCTGGACGAGGCGGCGGCGGGGCTGCTCGCCCACACGCTGCGCCCGCGGGGTCTGCGCGCGGAGGTGATCGCCTGCGAAACGGTGTCGGTCCGCGCCATCGGCGCCCTCGCCCCGACCGGCGTGTCGGCGGTGGCCTTGTCCTACCTGGACCCGTCCGCCCTGTCCCACGCCCGGCGGCTGGTGCGCCGCATGCGCCTGCATTTCGGCCCGAACGTGCCGATCCTTCTGTGCCTGTGGAGCGCGCACCCGGAAGCCGAAGCGCCCGAGCACGCCACCTCCCAGACCGCCGCCGACCGGGTCGCGACCAGCCTGGCCAGCGCCCTCATGCACCTGGAGGAGTTGGGCGTGGTCGCCGCCGCCCCGGAAACCAGCACGCCGGAGGACAGCAAGCCGGAGGCCACCGAAGCGGAGAAAGCCCGGCCGGAATAAGGTCAGGAGGGCGCGACGACGGTGCAGACCCGCTTCAGCGCGTCGGCGGCGCGCTCCACGTCCTCGTCCCGCACCAGAATGTAATCGGTGTCGTAGGTGGACATGGCGAAGATCGGCACCCGCGCCTGGGCCAGCGGCACCGCGATGCGCGCCAGCACCCCGAACAGCGAGAAATCCAGCGGCCCCGCCACCTTGAAGGCGCGCCAGCCGCGCTCCGCCGTCACGCCGTCCGGCACGCGGGATTCGCGGCAGAGGATCGACAGCTCCTCCCCCGTGCGGGTGGCGCTGACCAGCGGGTCGCTCCAGTCGAGCCAGCCGGGCATCCCGTCCCCCGGCGCCAGCCGCGCCACCGCCAGCCGGTCGGGCAGGACCGACAAGGTCAGCGGCTTGGTCTCCGGCAGCAGGGCGGCGTCCAGCGTGGCGCGGTCCACCTCGAACGGTTTCAGGATGCGCTTGGCTCTAGCGGCCAGCGACGGGATGCGCGAGCGCATGGCCCGGCCCAGCATGTCCGCCGCGACCGGGCGAAGCTCCGGATCGTCCGCCGCCAGATCGACCATGGCCTGAAGCGCGGCGCTCTGCACGATCCGGCTGGCCCGGTTCTCGAACCAGTCCTCCAGAAGCGCCACGGCGCGCCCACGCTGCTCCTCGCTCAGGGTCAGGCGCGGCAGGATCGCGGCCAGCCGCCAGCGCACTTCGGCCTGCTCGATCGCCGCCGCCTCGGTCAGCAGACGTTCGGCGAAGGCGTCCAGCGGGCGGGCGTCGCCGCGCGACACCCGGTCCAAGGCGTCGGCGGCGCGCATGCGCACCCCGGCGTCACCGTCGAACAGGCAGGCGACCAGTTCCGGCAAGCGGGCGGGGTCGGCGGCCACCGCCTCCGCCACCGTCGGAATGTTGCCGAAGGCCCGCCGGTCGCCGCCGAGCGCCAGGGCCTTCGCCAAGCCCCTGTCCTTGGACCCGATATCCTTGGGCCCTCCATCCTTTCTCATCGCCTCAGCGCCGCCCGAAGGGACGCGAGGGGATGTTCCGCCCGAACTTCGATCCGGCCTTCAGCGCGCTGGGCCGCGGCGGCGGCGGCGGCGGCGGCGGCGGCGGCGGCGGCGCCTCGCCCTTCGGCACGGCGCCGCCACCGGCCATCTGCGCCAGATCGCTCATCAGCCGGTTGACGCCGCGCACCCGCTGGGCCTCGTCGGCCCATTCGCGGGTGTAGACCAGCTTGTGGTCGGGCCGCAGCTTCATCAGGCTCATCTGCTGGCTGATGTAGGTCAGCAGCTTGGCCGGCTCGGCGTAGCTGTTGTTGCGGAAGGTCAGAACGGCGCCCTTCGGTCCGGCGTCCACCCGCTCCACCCCCGCCTGCCGGCAGAGCTGCTTGATGGTCACGACGTCGAGCAGGTTCTCCACCTCGCCCGGCAGCTTGCCGAAGCGGTCGATCAGCTCCGCCGCGAAGCCGTCGATCTCCGCCCGGTCCACCAGCTCCGCGATGCGGCGGTAGAGCGACAGGCGCACCGTCAGGTCGGGGACATAGTCCTCCGGGATCAGCACCGGCGTGCCCAGGTTGATCTGCGGGGTCCAGGGCTGGTCCTCCGCACCGCTCGGCACCTGCCCGTCCATGTTGGCGCGGGCGTTGGCGACGGCCTCCTCCAGCATGTGCTGGTACAGCTCGACGCCGACCTCCTTGACATGGCCGGACTGCTCCTCGCCCAGCAGGTTGCCGGCGCCGCGGATGTCCATGTCGTGGCTGGCGAGCTGGAAGCCGGCCCCCAGGCTGTCCAGCGTCTCGATGACGTGCAGCCGCTGCTGCGCCGTGCCGGTCAGCGCCTTGTTCGGCGCGTAGGTGAGGTAGGCGTAGCCGCGCACCTTCGACCGGCCGACGCGCCCGCGGATCTGGTAGAGCTGGGCCAGACCGAACATGTCCGCCCGGTGCACGATCAGCGTGTTGGCGTTGGGGATGTCGATGCCGCTCTCGATGATGTTGGTGGCGAGCAGCACCTCGAACTTGCCCTCGTCGAAGGCGGTCATCACCTCCTCCAGCTCGCTGGCCGGCATCTGGCCGTGGGCGGTGACGACCTTGACCTCGGGCACCAGCTCACGCACCCGCTCGGCGACCTTGGGCAGGTCCTCGACGCGCGGGCAGACGTAGAAGGTCTGGCCGCCCCGGTAATGCTCGCGCAGGATGGCCTCGCGCACCACCACGGGGTCGTAGGGCAACACGAAGGTGCGCACCGCCAGACGGTCCACCGGCGGGGTGGCGATCAGCGACAGCTCGCGCACGCCGGACAGCGCCATCTGGAGCGTGCGCGGGATCGGCGTGGCGGTCAGCGTCAGGACGTGCACGTCGGCGCGCAGCTCCTTCAGCCGCTCCTTCTGCTTCACGCCGAAATGCTGCTCCTCGTCCACGATGACCATGCCGAGCTGCTTGAACTGCACGCCCTTGCCGAGCAGCGCGTGGGTGCCGATCACGATGTCGGCGGTGCCCTCCGTCAGCTCCTGCTTGACCTTGGTCTGCTCCTTGGGCGTCACCATGCGCGACAGCTGGACGACGCGCAGCGGCAGCCCGGCAAAGCGGGTGGTGAAGGTCTTGAAATGCTGGCGCGCCAGCAGCGTGGTCGGCACCACCACGGCGACCTGCTGGCCGCTCATGGCGACGAGGAAGGCGGCGCGCAGAGCCACCTCCGTCTTGCCGAAGCCGACGTCGCCGCAGACCAGCCGGTCCATGGGACGGCCCGAGCCGAGATCGGTGAAGACCTCCTCGATGGCCCTCAGCTGGTCGTCCGTCTCCGGGTAGGGGAAGCGGGCGGCGAACTCCTGATAGACGCCCTCCGGCGTGTAGACCGGGTCGGCCTTCTTCAGCATCCGCTCGGCGGCGATCTTCAGCAGCGCCTCGGCCATGTCCTTCAGGCGTTTCTTGACGCGGGCCTTGCGGCCCTGCCAGCCGGCCCCGCCCAGCTTGTCGAGCTGCGCGTGGGCGTCCTCCGACCCGTAGCGGGTCAGCACCTCGATGTTCTCGACGGGGACGTAGAGCTTGTCGCCGCCCTCGTAGATCAGCCGCAGGCAGTCGTGGGGGGCGCCGGACACCTCCAGCGTCTCCAGCCCGTCGTAGCGCCCGATGCCGTGGTCCATGTGCACCACGAGGTCGCCCGACGCCAGCGCCGTGTATTCGGCGATGAAGTTGGCGGCCTTGCGCTTCTTCTTCGCCGCCGGGCGGACGAGGCGGTCGCCGAGGATGTCCTGCTCGGTGATGACGGCCATGTCGGCGGAGGTGAAGCCGTGCTCCATCCCCAGCACGATCATGCCGATGATGTTGCGGTCGAAGCGGCGGACGTCCTCGATGCTCTCCGCCGGCTCCAGCCCCGGAATGCCGTGGTCGCCCAGCACCGTCATCAGACGGTCGCGCGACCCCGCGGAATAGCCGGCCACCAGCACCCGCCGCCCGTCGGCCCGCAGCGCGCGGATGTGGTCCTTCACCGCCTCGAAGACGTTGACGTCGGGCCGCGCCCGCTCCTCCGCGAAGTCGTGGCCGCGGCGGCCGCCGGCGTCCAGCGTGCCCTTGATCCCCGGCGGCGTGCCGAAGGGCTGGAGCTGCGCCACGGCGTGGGCGGCGAACAGGTCGTCCCAGGCCTGGGCGTCGAGGAACATCATGCCG
The DNA here is from genome assembly GCF_003119115.1 of Azospirillum sp. TSH58. Lineage (NCBI taxonomy): Bacteria > Pseudomonadati > Pseudomonadota > Alphaproteobacteria > Rhodospirillales > Azospirillaceae > Azospirillum > Azospirillum sp. TSH58. The sequence continues at coordinate 2,882,972 of NZ_CP022364.1, read as the reverse complement.
ACCGGCACCGGCTTGTAGACCGGCGAGCCCGTCCGCTTCTCGATGACGATCATGCTCTCGCGGGAGGCGTGGAAGTCCACCACCTGCGCGATGCGCGAATCGCGCGATTCCGTCGCCTGATGGTCCAGCGACAGGATGGCCTTGGGCATGTAGGCCAGCAGCGATTCCATGGTCTCGTGGAACAGCGGCAGCCAATGCTCCATGCCGCCGTACTTGCGCCCGGCGCTGATCGCCTCGTAGAGCGGGTCGTCGTCGGTGACGGCGCCGAACAGCTCGCGGTAGCCGGAGCGGAAGCGGGCGATGCCGGCCTCGTCCAGGAACACCTCGGACATCGGCTTCAGGTCGATGCCGTCGCGCTTGTCGGTGGTGCGCTGCGACATGGGGTCGAAGCTGCGCACGGCCTCCAGCTCGTCGCCGAACAGGTCGAGGCGCAACGGCTCGTCGGTGCCCGGCGGGAACAGGTCGATGATGCCGCCGCGCACGGCGAACTCGCCCGGCTCGCGCACCGTCTGGGCGCGGGTGTAGCCGTTGCCGGCCAGATAGCGCTGCAGCTTCTCCAGGTCGATCCGGTCGCGCAAGCGTGCCGAGAACACCGCGTCGCGGAAGGCGGCGCGGGGCGGCACCTTCTGCACCATGGCGTTGACGGTGGTCAGCACGACCAGCGGTGCCGCGTCCGCCTTGCGCGCCAGCAGGCGGGTCAGCGTGTCGATGCGCTTTGCCACGATGCCGCCGTTGGGCGACACGCGGTCGTAGGGCAGGCAGTCCCAGGCCGGGAAGACCTGCACCTCCAGCGACGGCGCGAAGAAGGCCAGCGCCTCCGCCAATTGGGCGGCGCGGGTGTCGTCGAGCGCGACGTGGAGAAGTCCGGCACTCCCCGCCCGCTTGGCGAGGTCGACGAGGACGCGGGCGTCATGACCGGCGGGGGCGCCGCCGACCAGAAGGCGGCCGGAGCGTCCCGGCTGCAACTGTTCGAAGCTGGGCAAGGATCGGGCCTCAGGACCCCTGACGGGGCGTGTAGCGGAATGTGGTCAACAGCCGCATGACGTCGGTGTCATGCTCGGCGGGCAGCGGCTCGCGCCCGGCGTACCAGTTGTAGAGGTCGGGGTCGCTGAGTTCGAGCAGCGCCTCGTAGCGGTCGAGCTGCGCGTGGTCGAAGTCCGGGACATGGGCGTCGGCGAAGCTGCCGATCAGCAGGTCCATCTCGCGCATGCCGCGGTGCCACGACCGGAAGCGCAGCCGCTTGCGCCGGTTTTCCAGGGATTCGCCGCTCTCGGACAGGGTGTTCTCGTCGCTCATGCCATCCACGCCAAAAAGCCCCGGCCCCGGAAGATAGGGGGCGGAGCGGTCCACATCCACCCCCGCATCCTGCACACCGGCACGCCCCCGCGCAAACCGAAACGCCGGACGATCCCCCGGAAGGAGCGTGATTCAGCGCGCCAGCCACGCCTCCAACCCGTCGCGCAGGTCCGCCCCCGGCGCCAGCCGGGCAAAGCGCTCGGTCTCCACCGCCAGCCCTTCGCCGATGGTCATGTTCAGCCCGCGGGTCACCGCCCCCAGGATGCCGGACACCGCCGCCGGGGAATGCCGGACGATCCGCCCCGCCAGTTCGAAGGCGGCGGGCAGCAGCGCGTCATGGGCCACCACCTGATTGACCAGCCCCACCGCCAGCGCCGTCGCCGGCGGGAAGGCGTCGCCGGTCAGCAGCCATTCCAACGCGCGCTTGCGCCCGGCGTTGCGGGGAAGCCGCTGCGTCCCGCCGAAGGTCGGCATCATGCCGAGCCTGATCTCCGCCTTGGAGAAGGTCGCCCGCTCGCTGGCGACGGCGAGGTGCGCCGCCTCCAGGATCTCGCAGCCGCCGCCGTAGCAGATGCCGTTGACCGCGGCGATGACCGGCTTGGGAAAGGCCTCGATCCGCGCGCACAGCGTCTGGCCGGGCCGGAAGGCGCGCACCGCCGCCTCCGGTCCCCGCCGGACGGCCGGAGTGAACTCCGCGATGTCCGCCCCGGCGGAGAAGGCCCGCTCCCCGGCGCCGGTGACGATGATCGCCCGCACCGCCGCGTCGGCCTCCAGCGCGTCCAGCGTGTCGAGCATCATGGCGGCGAGCGCCGTGCTGATGGCGTTCAGCTTGGCGGGGCGGTTCAGGGTCAGGGTGGCGATTCCCCCGGCGGTGACGCACAGGACGGGGGTGGCGGGGGCGGCGAGCTGGTTCGTCAGGGGCATGGCGGGTTCCTTTTGCCGGCGTTTGCGATGCCCCACTGTCGAGCCCGAGCCACGCCCCTGACAAACGAGTACGCCGCGTTTTCGGGTGAGCAGCGCTCACCTGAAACGGGGCCGCCGCGCTCCCGCCAAAGCGTCACCTTGACAGAATCGCGACAGTTGGTACACTGAACAGTCCCAGCCACTCGCGGTGGAGGTCGCCATGACCGACGGATCGATCGGACGCCCGGAACCTCTGGTCCGCTCGGCCGGCGTGGTCGAGCGCACCGGCAGCGCGACCGACCGCAGGAAACGGCGGCAGAATCGGCAGGACCTGCAACAGCAGGAGCGCGAGCAGCAGGAGCGCCGCGACCAGGACGAGGCCAACCACAAGCGGCGGCGCCTCTACGACCTGCTGTTCGACGAGATCGATGAGCTGGACACGCTGAACGCCGGGCAGCGGGCGCGCATCAAGCAGAATCTGCGCGCGCAGCTCGCCAACCGCCGTCCGCCGCCCCACCTCGCCCCCAACCTCGCCCAGCCGCCGCCGGCGGATGAGGACATCGAACGCATCGCGGCGACGCTCCTCGAAAAGGCCGTCGCGGCCCATCCGGCCGACCACGACCACATCGTCGGCATGGCGGCGCCGACGCATCCGGCGCTTCCGCCGGGGCAGACGGCGGAGAATGTGGCGCTCGCCAACCAGCTCCGCGATTGCCTGGAGCAGCGGACGACGACCTCCCGCCGCGTCGCCGTGTATCTGCGCCTTCTTCTGACGCTCGAAGGCGCCTTCCGTCCGCATCTGGTGGTGGACGCATAACCACAGCCCTATTGCGGGTATAATGCGCGAATTCGGAGAACACCCCCCTCCGATGCGCCACCCAGGATGGTTGGACCATACGGCACAATGGTCCTGTTGTTCCTCCGGCGATGGTCCGGGCGCGCCCCCGCGCCGTTCCCGCCGCGGAAAACCCGCTCCCGCAGGGAGGTTCCCCCGTGCCCGATACCCATCTCGCCATGCACGCCCAGCCGTCCGGCGACGCCCTTCGCCAAGCGCTTTCCACCCGTTTCCAGAAGATCCGCGCCCGCACCGCCGAACTCGCGGCTCCCCTGTCGCCCGAGGACTTGATGGTCCAGTCGGTGGCCGACGGCGCCCCGGCCAAATGGCACCTCGCCCACACGACGTGGCTGTTCGAAACCACCGTCCTGGTGCCCTGCAATCCCGGCTACCGCCCCTTCGACCCGGCTTTCCTGACCCTGTTCGCCGCCCGTGACGACCGGTTCGGCAGCCACCAGCTTCCCTCCCCCACCCTGCGCCTGCTGTCCCGGCCCAACGCGGCGGAGGTGATGCGCTACCGCGACCATGTGAACGCCGCGGTGCTGCACCTGCTGAACCAGGCCGAGGAGGCGGACCTGCCGGAGATCGCCGACCGCGTCGTCGTCGGCATCACCCACGAGCGGCGCCACCAGGAACGGCTGCTGACCCACATCAAGCACGCCTTCTGGAGCAACCCGCTGCGCCCCGCCTACGACCAGCCGCCGCAGACCGTGCCTGCTCCGCCGCAGCCGGAACGCTGGATCGGGCATGAAGGCGGCCTCGTCGAGATCGGGCGGACCGAGGCCTGGGCCGGCTTCGACCATGAGGGGCCGCGCCACCGCGTCCATCTGGAGCCCTTCCGCCTCGCCGCCCTGCCGGTGTCCTGCGGCGCCTTCCGAGACTTCATCGAGGACGGCGGCTATGCCAAGCGCTCGCTCTGGCTCGCCGATGGCTGGGAGGCGGTGCAGACCGAGGGATGGCAGGCTCCGCTCTATTGGGAATGGCGCGACGGTGCGTGGCAGATCTTCACGCTCTACGGCATGCGTCCGCTCGATCCCGCCGAACCGGTTTGCCATGTCAGCTGGTTCGAGGCCGACGCCTTCGCCCGCTGGGCCGGCAAGCGCCTGCCCGAGGAGGCCGAATGGGAGGCCGTGGCGTCCCGCTGCGACAGCATGGGCAACCTGCTGGGCACCGGCCACCGCCACCCGCGCCCCAGCACCTGCCACGGCGACGGTCCCTGGCAGTTGTTCGGCGACGTGTGGGAATGGACGCGCAGCCCCTTCGCCCCCTATCCCGGCTACCGCCTGCCGGACGGGGTGGACGAGGCCGTCCATGGCCGCTTCATGATCAACCGCATGGTGTTGCGGGGCGGCAGCTGCGTCACCCCCTTCGACCACGCCAACCCCACGGCCCGGCATTACCTGAGGCCGGAATCCCGCCTGTCCTTCACCGGCCTGCGGCTGGCCGAAGACGCCTGATATCGAGGGCGCCTGGGATATTGGAATCGTTTTAAACGGTGGCGCTGCACCGCAGCAGGCTCTATAACCATATTTAAATTATGGAATTTGGAGCCTGCGATGTCTCTCGATCTGCCCCAGGTGTTCCGCCACCACGTCTTCTGTTGCTCCCAACAGCGCCCGCCCGGTCATCCGCGTGGGAGCTGTGCCGCCAAGAACGCCCACCCGCTGTGGGAACAGCTCGGCCAGCGCATCCAGGCCAAGGGATTGCTGGACGTCGGCATGGCCTGGACCGGCTGCCTCGGCTTCTGCTCCGCCGGGCCGCTGATGGTGGTCTATCCGGAGGGCCTGTGGTACCGCCCGGAAACGCCCGCCGACATCGACGAGATCGTCGACTCGCACCTCGTCAACAACACGCCGGTCGAACGGCTGGTGATGGTGCTGACCCGCTGAACGCAAAGCCCCTCCGCGGCATGGCCAGCGGAGGGGCTTTCCTTGTGTGAAACGATGTGCGCGGAACGACGTGCGTGGAACGACGATGCTACTTGCGGAACAGGAACTCGCGGCCGACCTTCACGCGCTTCTCGCCGTCGTACTCGATGATGTCGGCGGTGGCGTAGGTCTCGGTCCAGCGTTCGGGCAGATAGCTGCCGGTGCCGATGATGTCGACGGGGGCGTTGGCCTCCGCCATCAGGCGGCACTTCGCCGGGCCGAAGCCGGAGCTGGCGACGATCTTCACCGCCGGGAATCCGGCCTCGTCCAGCTTCTCGCGCATGAAATGGATCGCCGCGGCCGACACGCCGGTGCCGATCAGGTAGCGGAGCTGCGTCTCGTCGCGGTAGCCGCGGATGGAATGGGGGGCGTGCCGCTCCAGCACCGCGTAGGAGCCCGGCGGGTCCAGCCCCTCCAGGAAGCGCCCGCCCGGCGTGTCGAGCCGCACCGCCAGCTTGCCCTGCGCGGCGAGGCCGGGGAAGCGGCGGCAGACCTCCAGCGCGTCGGTCACCTCGCGCCCGAAGTAATCGACCAGGACGGTCAGCGGCAGCTCGGGGAAGGTCTCGTGGAACATCTCCGCCGCGCGCACGGTCGATCCGGCGTAGCCGATCAGCGCGTGGGGCATCGTGCCCATGCCCTTCTTCTGGCCGAAGAAATGGGCGGTGGCGTCGGTGGCGTTGCCGATGAAGCCCTTGGCGCCGACCTTGCGCTTCGCCCGGTCCGACCCGACCGAGGCGGCGTAGGCCATCATCTCCTCCATCTCCGTGCCGGCGCAGTGGCGCGCCTCCATGGCGAGGAAGGCGGTCTTCGGCAGGTCGGCGCACATGGTGAAGGCGTTGTAGGCGCCGACGCAGGCGGGGCCGAGCTTCTGCAGGATGATCGTCTCGGTGTCGACCAGATGATAGAAGGAGCCGGTGATGTAGAGGATCGGCTCGCCCGCACCGACCCACTTTCCTTCCGGATAGTTCAGGACGATGTCGAGGTCGAACCCGCGCTCCCGCGCCACCGCCTCCAGCCATTCGATGGCGAGTCGCGGCGCGCAGACCACCGGGCGGCGCATGAAGATGGCGTAGGTGACCTTCTTGTCACCGAATTTCCCGACCGCTTCCTTGGTCCGCTTGAAATAGGTGTCGGTCCATTCGGTGATGGCCGACGCGGGCGGATGGCTGGCGGGCGTGTGACTGGCCGGCGGCTGGTTCCTGGTCTCGTCCATGGCGATGTCCTTGTCTTCCCGCTCTTGCCCTTCGCGACGGTCACGTCCGGAGGCCGCCCCCACCGCGGAAACGGCAATCCGATAGAGAAACCAGCATTATACGCCCCGGCCCTCCGGTGGAAGAGGCTTCATCCGCAACGGCCAACCGCCGCAAGCAATGGTGATTTACCAAAAATACGCTACGAAATCCGGCGCATTTCAAACGCAAAGAAGATGAGAAGAGATGCGCAGTTCCTCTCTGTAATGCGCTCTCGCCAAAAAGTATAAAATACCTGTATTTGACGCCTTCCTTTTATCCATCCACCATACACTCAAGAACAGGCACCTCCCCTTTCGGTGCCGGGAAAAGCGACGAGGTCGGCATGAGCCGGACAATCCGCCAGAACGCGCCGAACATTGCGGCGCCCCCCTCGACGCTGGACCGTCTCGGCCGCCGTGTGGTGGTCGGGCTTCTCTGCACCATGGCCGGGCTGGCCGCCGCGGGCACCGGCGGGGCCTTCCTGCTGAAGCCCGGCACGGCCCAGGCCGGGCGCGTGGTGGGGGACACGCTGCGCACCGCCGCCAACTACGCCCGCCTGCCGGCGATGATCTTCACGCTGAGCGACGGCGACCGGCTGCGCGAGCTGCGGGTCCGCGTGGTGCTCGACATGGAGCCGACCGCCCCCGTCAAGACGGTGGAAAGCTATGGGCCGCGCATCGCCAGCGCCATGACCAATGTGATGCTGGACACCGACCCCGGCGAGCTGCGCGGGCGCAACGGCGCCTTCTACATCAAGGACGCGGTGATGCGCACCGCCGCGAAGGAACTCGGCGCGATGAAGATCCGGCAAGTGCTGGTCCAGGAACTCGTCATGCGCTGAGGGAAGGCCAGCCCGCCACCCCGATCCGCCACCCCGATCCGCCCCCTCGGCCAACGCTCGACAGGCGTGCCGGAATGGGGAACACTCCTGTCCCGTTCGGATCGTGGGCCGCTATGGCTCTTGGGATTGCTCTTGGGATTGCAAGGAGACGGCCGTGGCCGAGTTCGATTTCGACCTTTTCACCATCGGTGCCGGCTCCGGCGGCGTCGCGGCCAGCCGGCGGGCCGCGTCCATGGGGGCCAAGGTCGCCATCTGCGAAGGCAGCCGGGTCGGCGGCACCTGCGTCATCCGCGGCTGCGTGCCGAAGAAGCTGCTGGTCTACGCCGCCCAGTTCCGCGACGCCTTCGAGGACTCCAGCGCCTATGGCTGGTCGACCACCATGCCGGCCTTCGACTGGGCGACGCTGATCGGGCGCAAGGACGCCGAGATCGACCGGTTGAACGGCATCTACATCAAGATGCTGGAGAACTCCGGCGTCACCCTGCACACCGGTTTCGGACGGCTGATCGACCGCCACACGGTGGAGGTCGCGAACAAGCGCTACACCGCGAAGAACATCCTGGTCGCCACCGGCGGCTGGCCGGCGCTGCCCAAGATTCCGGGGATCGAGCACGCCGTCACCTCCAACGAGGCGTTGCAGCTCGGCACCCTGCCCCACTCCGTCATCATCCTGGGCGGCGGCTACATCGCCGTCGAATTCGCCGGGATCTTCCGGGGCTTGGGCGCCGAGGTCACGATCATGATCCGCGGCGAGGAGCTTCTGAACGGCTTCGACGACGACATCCGCGTCGCCCTGGCCCAGGAGATGCGCAAGCGCGGCATCAACATCCTCACCCGCACCCAGCCGGTGAAGGTCGAGGAAGGCCCCGGCGGCTTCACCGTCACCGACCAGCTCGGGCGGGAGCATTCCGCCGGCCTCGTCATGGCGGCGACCGGGCGCCGTCCGAACACGCGCGACCTCGGGCTGGAAGCCGCCGGCGTCGCGCTGGACGACGCCGGGGCGATCCGGGTGGATGAGTATTCGCGCACCAGCGTCGACAACATCTTCGCCGTCGGCGACGTGACCGACCGCATGGCCCTGACCCCCGTCGCCATCGCCGAGGGGCGCGCGTTCGTGGAGACGCTGTTCAACGACAACCCGACCAGCATCAGCTACGCCAACATCCCGACCGCCGTCTTCTCCATCCCGCCGCTCGGCACCGTCGGCCTGACCGAGGCGGAGGCGCGGGCGAAATACGCGACCGTGGACATCTACAAGGCCGGCTTCCGCCCGATGAAGCACACCATGTCGGGCCGCGACGAGCGCGTCCTGATGAAGCTGGTGGTGGACGGCGAGAGCCAGCGCGTGCTGGGCTGCCACATGATGGGCATGGACGCGCCGGAGATCGTCCAGGGGCTGGGCATCGCCCTCAACTGCGGCGCCACAAAGAAAGATTTCGACCGCACCATCGCTCTCCACCCCTCTACCGCGGAGGAGTTCGTCCTGATGCGCGAGAAGGTGTCCTAACGATCGAACATTAAACCAAAGGTCAGGAGCCTGATTTCCTGGAACGCTTCTAAGAAGCCGGTGTTGAGGGCACACGACGATGGCGGCGGCGATCATGGCGGCGGTCCGGCACCCCCGCGGATGCCGCCGTCCTCCATCCTTCATCCAGGCTCCGGAAGGGCTCCTACGCATGTTCATGCACAACAAGAACCTGATGTACACGGTCCGCGTCGCTGAACCGGACCCGAAGCTGGCCAGCCTGATGCTGGAACAGTTCGGCGGCCCCCAGGGCGAATTGGCGGCGGCCTTGCGCTACTTCACGCAGGGCCTGGCCGACGAGGACCCTGGCCGCAAGGACATGCTGATCGACATCGCGACCGAGGAACTGAGCCATCTTGAAATCATCGGCAGCATCGTCGCCATGCTGACCAAGGGCGTGAAGGGCAAGCTGGCCGAGGGCGCGGAGGAGGTCACCGACCTCTACGCCGACATCGCCAAGGGCAACGGCAGCCACACGCTGGCCCTGCTCTACGGCGGCGGCCCGGCGCTGACCAACTCCGCGGGGCAGCTCTGGACCGCCGGCTACATCGACAGCATCGGCGAGCCGACCGCCGACCTGCGTTCCAACATCGCCGCGGAATCGCGGGCCAAGATCATCTATGAGCGTCTCATCAACATCACCCCCGATCCGGGCGTGAAGGACGCGCTGACCTTCCTGATGACCCGCGAGATCGCGCACCAGAAGATGTTCGAGAAGGCGCTCTATTCGATCGACAACAACTTCCCGCCGGGCAAGCTGCCGGGCAATCCCGAATACACCGACAAGTACTACAACATGAGCCAGGGCGACGGCGACTCCCGCGGCCCGTGGAACCAGGGCGAGCAGTGGGAGTTCGTGAACGTCACCCCCGACCAGGCCCCGGTCAGCGGCGGCGACGGCAACCCCTCCGTCCGGCTGGCGGCGGAGGAGATGAAGGCCGTCAACGAGGCCGCCAAGCGCACCATGTCGCGAACCGACGTGAACCCGGTGACGGGCGCCGACCTCGGCGCCGGCCCCGGTTCCGGCAAGATGACCCCGGTCAAGTAACATCTCAATCCCCCTCTCCCCCTGGGGAGAGGGCTGGGGTGAGGGGGCGCCCGCCAGGGCGTCCACGCTCTGCAATGAGACAACGTGGTCGGCCTCACGGCCGCCCCCTCATCCTGACCTTCTCCCCGGAGGGGAGAAGGAATCAGGCCTTCACCGCCGCCTCGTCCCGCCTTGGCCGCGTCATCAGCCACAGCAGCACCAGCAGCCCCGGCACCGCTCCGCCGGTGGACAGCAGGAAGAAGCTGCTCCAGTCCATCCGCTCGGCCAGCCAGCCCGACGAGGCGCCGAACAGGTCCCCGCCCAGCTTGTAGAAACTGCTGAGCAGCGCGTATTGCGTGGCCGTGTAGGCCGTGTTGCACAGGCTCGACAGATAGGCGACGAAGGCCGCCGTCGCGATGCCGCCGCAGACATTCTCCAGCGCCACGGTCACCGCAAGCGCCGACAGGTCGTGCCCGACCTGCGCCAGCATGACGTAGCCCAGGTTGGACAGCATCTGCATCAGCCCGCCGACCAGCAGCCCGCGCAGCACGCCGATGCGCCCGACCAGCACCCCACCGATCAGCCCGCCGATGATCGTCGCCCACAGGCCGAACAGCTTGGTGACGTTGGCGATCTCCGTCTTCTCGAAGCCGAGATCGACGTAGAAGGGCGCCGACATCACCCCCGCCAGCACGTCCCCCAGCTTGTAGCAGGCGATGAACAGCAGGATCGCAGCCCAGGCCGGGCGCGTCATGAACTCGACGAAGGGCGCCACGACGGCGCCGTAGACCCAGGCCAGCAGGTCCGCCTTCCAGCCGGTCAGGTGCGGGCGGGCGGCCAGCCAGTCGGCCACATGCTGCTCCCGCGCCCTGGACTCCGCCGAATCCGCGACCTTCGGCTCGCGGTTCAGCAGGATCGTCACCATGCCGACCGCGACCAGCCCGGCCATGACGTAGTAGGCGACGTGCCAGCCGAAGAACTCCGCGAGGTACAAAGCCCCCGCCCCCGCCGCCAGCATGCCGAAGCGGTAGCCGAGCACGAGGATGGCCGCACCGGCGGCCTGCTGGTGCTCCTCCAGCACCTCGACGCGGTAGGCGTCGACCACGATGTCCTGGCTGGCCGAGAAGAAGGCCACCACCACGGCCAGCATGGCGGTCCACCACAGGTCGGTGACCGGGTTGGTGCTGCCCAGCCCGATCAGGGCCGCCATCAGCCCGGCCTGCGCCACCAGCGCCCAGCCGCGCCGCCGCCCGAACAGCCGCGTCATCACCGGCAGCCGCAGCCGGTCGATCAGCGGCGCCCAGACGAACTTCAGCGCGTAGGGCATGGTGACCAGCGCGAACAGTCCGATGGCCGTCTTGCTGATGCCGCCCTCGCGCAGCCAGACCGACAGGGTGGACCCGGTCAGCGCCAGCGGCAGCCCTTCGGAAAAGCCGAGGAACAGAATGGCCAGAACGCGCCGGTCAAGATAGACGGAGGCCGCCTGACCCCAGGAGGATGGTTTCACCCGCTCAACCCTTCCGCACACCTGCGTATCCGTCTGTATAGGCCGCGGCCGGACGCCCCGGCCAGCGCGCTTTTTCGGGCGACGGGCCGCATCATCCATTGCGGAAGTTGCGGTCGAAACTATGGAAAAATTTCCCGGCGACCGCTATACAGAGTACCCCTCCGGCCGTCATCCGGCCGGCTGGGGAACCCTTAGCACAAGGAAAGAGCGGGCGTCATGGTTGAGCGTTGGTCCCCCGACAGTTGGAGGTCGAAGCCGGCGAAGCAGCTTCCGACCTATCCGGACCCGTCCAAGGTCGAAGCGGTGGAGCAGCGCCTGTCCTCCTATCCCCCGCTCGTCTTCGCCGGCGAGGCGCGCCGGCTGAAGGACAGCCTCGCCGCCGCCGCCGCCGGCAACGCCTTCCTGCTCCAGGGCGGCGACTGCGCGGAGAGCTTCGCGGAGTTCCACCCGAACAACATCCGCGACACCTTCCGCGTCCTGCTGCAGATGGCCGTCGTGCTGACCTTCGGCGCCGCCATTCCGGTGGTGAAGGTGGGCCGCATGGCCGGGCAGTTCGCCAAGCCGCGCTCCGCCGACACCGAGGTGCTGGAGGGGATCGAGCTTCCGTCCTACCGCGGCGACATCATCAACGGCTTCGACTTCACGCCCGACGCCCGCGTTCCCGATCCGGAGCGCATGATGCAGGCCTACACCCAGGCCGCCGCCACGCTGAACCTGCTGCGCGCCTTCTCCCAGGGCGGCTACGCCGACCTGCACAAGGTCCATCAGTGGACGCTGGGCTTCGTCGAGCGCTCGCCGGCGGGTGAGCAGTTCCGCGAGATCGCCAACCGGCTGGACGAGACGCTGGGCTTCATGGCGGCCTGCGGGATCACCGCCCAGACCACCCCGCAGATCCGCGAGACCGAGTTCTTCACCAGCCACGAGGCGCTGCTGCTGCCGTTCGAGCAGGCGATGACCCGCGTCGACAGCACCACCGGCGACTGGTACGACGTGTCGGCCCACATGCTGTGGATCGGCGACCGCACCCGCCAGCCGGACGGCGCGCATGTCGAGTTCCTGCGCGGCGTGAAGAATCCGATCGGCCTGAAGTGCGGCCCGACCACCGATCCGGACGAGCTGATCCGCCTGATCGACCTGCTGAACCCGACCAACGAGCCGGGCCGCCTGACCCTGATCGTCCGCATGGGCGCCGACAAGGTGGCGGAGAAGTTCCCGCCCCTGCTGCGCAAGGTGCAGCGCGAGGGCCGCGTCGTCGTCTGGTCCAGCGACCCGATGCACGGCAACACCGTCAAGTCCTCCAGCGGCTACAAGACCCGCCCGGTGGAGAAGGTGTTGTCGGAGGCGCGCGACTTCTTCGCGGTGCACGAGGCCGAAGGCACCCACGCCGGCGGCGTCCATTTCGAGCTGACCGGCCAGGACGTGACGGAGTGCACGGGCGGCGCCCAGGCGATCACCGACCACAAGCTGGCGCTGCGCTACCACACCGCCTGCGACCCGCGGCTGAACGCCAGCCAAGCGCTGGAACTGGCCTTCCTGCTGGCCGAAGAGCTGAAGCGCGCCCGTCTGAAGCGCGACGCCGACCGCCGCGCGGCGGCGGAGTAAGGCGTTTTCCTGGGGGCACTGCTGCCCCCACCCCGGCCCTCCCCCGCTATCGCAGGGGAGGGTGCCTTCTGCGGAGCGGCGGCAGTTCCCTCCCCTGCGAAGCGGGGGAGGGTTAGGGTGGGGGCAAGCGGTGCGAGCCCCTACCGCACCACCATCCGCTCCAGCAGCACCTCGCGCACCCGGATGGTCTGCGCCTCGCGCTTCATCACGCTCGCCACGGTGCTCTTGATCAGGTTGGCGCCCTCGGCCCCGCTCAACTGGCTCGGCTCGATCTGGCGCAGACGGTCGGCCATCTGGTCGGCGATGCGGGGGACGAAGGGCGTGGCCGGATTCGGGTCCCCGGTGGGCTCGATCTCCAGAAGCACGCGGATGTCCACCAGACGCGCGTCGCTGCCCCCCAGCGTGAAGGTCATCGTCGGCAGGGACGCGTAGGTCTTCTGCGCGTTGCGGTCGCCACCGGCGCTTCGGGCGCCGGATTTGCCCGACACCACGGTCCAGGTGCCCAGCGCGGCGAGCAGCACCAGCGCCACCGCGATGAGGACGGGCATCAGGGACACCGACTCCCCATCGGAGCGCCGCAGCAGGAACCGCACCGGGCCGCCTTTCCCCCATCATTCCCCTGATGGGGGCATGGGTAAATTTAACGATGATTTATTCTAGATAAAAAAGCGGGGCCGGTCAAAGCGCGTCGCGCGACCGGCCCCGCTTTTTTACTTGAAATCAGCGGCCGGCTTTCAGCCGCCGATGCCGCCCATGCACAAATACTTGATTTCCAAGTAATCCTCGATGCCGTACTTGGAACCTTCGCGGCCGATGCCGCTTTCCTTCATGCCGCCGAAGGGGGCGACCTCGGTGGAGATGATGCCCTCGTTGATGCCGACGATGCCGTATTCCAGCGCCTCCGCCACCCGCCAGACGCGCCCGATGTCGCGGCTGTAGAAGTAGGCGGCCAGACCGAACTCGGTGGCGTTGGCCATGCGCACGGCCTCCTCCTCCGTCTCGAAGCGGAACAGCGGAGCGACCGGGCCGAAGGTCTCCTCGCGGGCCACCTTCATCGCCGGGGTCACGTCGGCGAGGATGGTCGGCTCGAAGAAGCTGCCGCCCAGGTCATGCCGCTTGCCGCCCAGGACGACGCGGGCGCCCTTCTCCGTGGCGTCGCGGATGTGATCCTCGACCTTCTCCACCGCGGCCATGTCGATCAGCGGCCCCTGCTGCGCCCCCTCGGTGGTCAGGCCGGGACCGACCTTCAGCGCCTTCACCGCCTCGGCCAGCTTGGCCGCGAAGGCGTCGTACACTCCGGACTGCACCAGCAGCCGGTTCGCGCAGACGCAGGTCTGGCCGGTGTTGCGGTACTTGGACGCGATGGCGCCCTTCACCGCCTCGTCGAGGTCGGCGTCGTTGAAGACCAGGAAAGGCGCGTTGCCGCCCAGTTCCAGCGACACCTTCTTCACCGTGCCGGCGCATTGGGCCATCAGCTCCTTGCCGATCTCGGTGGAGCCGGTGAAGGTCAGCTTGCGCACCGTCGGGTTGCCGGTCATCTCGCCGCCGATGGCGCGGGCAGAGCCGGTGACGACGCTGAGGATGCCCGCCGGGATGCCGGCCCGCTCCGCCAGCACCGCCATGGCGAGCGCGGTCAGCGGGGTGGCGGTCGCCGGCTTGATGACCATCGGGCAGCCGGCGGCCAGCGCCGGGCCGGCCTTGCGGGTGATCATCGCCGCCGGGAAGTTCCACGGCGTGATGGCGGCGGTGACGCCGATCGGCTCCTTGGTCACGACGATGCGGCGGCCCGGCAGATGCTGCGGGATGGTGTCGCCGTAGACCCGCTTGCCCTCCTCCGCGAACCATTCGATGAAGGACGCGGCGTAGGCCACCTCGCCCCGCGCCTCGGCCAGCGGCTTGCCCTGCTCCGCCGTCATGATGCGGGCGAGATCCTCCTGGTTCGCCATCATCAGGTCGAACCACGTCCGCAGGACCTTCGCGCGCTCCTTCGCGGTCAGGGCGCGCCAGGCCGGCCAGGCGCGCTCGGCGGCCTCGATGGCCCGGCGCGTCTCGTCGGCGCCCATCATCGGCACGCTGCCGAGGACGCTGCCGTCGGCGGGGTTGGTCACCTCCACGGTCTTGCCGCTGTCGGCGTCGATCCACCGGCCATCGACGAAGCCCTGGAAACGCAGCAGCTCGGCGTCCTTCAACCCAAGACGGCGGGCGGTGTCCACGGAATCATACGGCATGGTGCCTTCCTTCCCTCGTTTCTTGCGCGCAGCCTCGCGGTCGGCCGCGGGTTCGGCAGAGAGTATAGGGCACCACGCCCGGTCTGCGATGCTTCCCGTGGCGTGGGCAGGCGTGCGAACCGGGGATGGAACGCCGGCGGTTACGCCGGAAGGACCGGCACGTTGTCGATCAGGCGGGCCTTGCCCATCCAGGCGGCGGCCAGCAGGCGCGCCGGCCGCTCCGCGCGGGTCACCGGCGCCAGCGTGTCGGCGTCGCGCAGCTCGACATAGTCGATGGAGCCGAAGCCGGCGGCGGTGATGCGCGCCCGCACCGCCTCCAGGACCGTGGCGGCCTCCGCGCCGCCGGCCAGCGCCGAGGCGGCGTCGCGAAGCGCGCGGTTCAGCTCCGGCGCGCGGGCGCGCTCGTCTGCGGACAGGTAGGCGTTGCGCGAGGACATGGCGAGCCCGTCGGTCTCGCGCACCGTCGGAAGCCCCTCCACCCGCACCGGGATGTCGAGATCGCGGGCGAAACGGCGGATGACCATGAGCTGCTGGTAATCCTTCTCCCCGAACACCGCCACGTCGGGCTGGGCCTGGAGGAACAGCTTGGTCACGACCAGGGCGACGCCGCCGAACATCTGGGGCCGGAAGGTGCCGCACAACCCCTCCGCCGGGCCGCCGACCGAGATGGCCGTGGCGAAGCCCTCCGGATACATTGCGCGCACCGTGGGGGCGTAGAGCAGATGACAGCCCGCCGAGGCGAGCTTGCGCGAATCCCCGGCCTCGTCGCGCGGGTAGCGGTCGAAGTCCTCGTGCGGGGCGAACTGGGTCGGGTTGACGAAGACGCTGGAGACCACCCGGTCGGCCAGCTCGCGCGCGCGGCGCACCAGGGCGAGATGGCCGTCGTGCAGGGCCCCCATGGTCGGCACCAGGGCCACCGTCTTGCCGTCGCGATGCCAGGCGGAGACCTGGGCGCGGAGATCGTCCACGCTGCGGACGACCGGCAGGGGCTGTTCCGACTCCGGCAGGCGGGCGGCGGCGAGGGAGGTCATGGCGGGTGCTCCACAGGCGTCATAAACGGCGCTGGGATAAACCGCCGGCCCGGCGCTGTCCAGTCATGGAATTAACCGGCAGCGCTCAAATTTGAAATTTTTCCATCCTGCAGGTGGGCCTGCAGGTGAACCTGCGGGCGGATTGGGCCGCCAAGCCCGCCCCGCCCGCGGGCGGGGTCAACGCATCAGCGTGACGGCGACCAGATAGGTCAGGTTCACCCAGGCGCCGAGCGTGGCCAGGAGGACCAGGGTGGCCGGAGACAGGACCACCGAACCGAGGATCACGACGAGCGCCACGACCAGCAGGCCGAGGGCGAGAAGGGTCACGCGCGTATCTTCCATGTCACTGCTTCCAGATGATTGAGCAAATCGGATGCTGGAAGCGATAGACGAAAACCCCTCAGGCTGTAGCTGATCTGAATCAACTGCGGCGGCGTTCGTCTCAAAAAGGCACGCGCGATTGAGCGGAGGTTTTTTGTGGTATTCACGCCGCAGAACATGGTCGCGCAACCGGGGCGACGGCTTGTTACTGGCGAATTCCAACGATGTTTCGGAGAAGGGGCGGTGTTTGGGATGGTGGGCGCAGTAGGGATTGAACCTACGACCCCACCCGTGTGAAGGGTGTGCTCTCCCGCTGAGCTATGCGCCCATCCCAAAGAAACAACCGCTGACGCACCGCGGAGACGGCAACGCGAGGCCCGATGGACCCCGATCCTGACCGGCCCTTGTGGTGGAAGGGATGGTACCATCCGCAAAGCCCATGAACCACCGGACTTTGGGATGGTGGGCGCAGTAGGGATTGAACCTACGACCCCACCCGTGTGAAGGGTGTGCTCTCCCGCTGAGCTATGCGCCCATCCCAGTAAAACCGCGTCGGCATCAGGCTCGTTTCGCTGTCGCGTCGTTGCCGCCGCTGCGGTGAGGCGGGTTTCTAAAGGCCCCGCCCCCTCCTGTCAAGCACCTGTTTCACACCAATATCAAAGAAACCCTTCCGCCCGGAGCCCCCGATGAGCCCATGGACATGACGCACCGGACCGCGCTTCCCGCCAGACTTCCCTCTGCCGCCCTCGCGGCCGGGCTGTGCGCGGCGCTCGCCGGGCTGCTCCCCCTGCCCGCCCAGGCGCAGCGCTGGCACTTGGACTACCGCGTCCATGTCGGCGGCGTTGCCGTGCTCGACGCGCGGGCGGAGCTGACCCTGACCGAAGGCCGATACAGCGTCCAGGTCAACGCCGCGACGGACGGCTTTCTGGGGCGTCTTTTTCCCTGGGAAACCCAATCGCTCAGCGTCGGCACGGTCCGCCCCGATGGCGTCGCCCCGATCCGCCACACCCAGTCCGGCGTCCTGCGCGGCTCCCCCCGGACCGTCACCCTGGATTACGCCGCGGACGGCAGCGTCCGCACACAGGTCTCCCCGCCCCCGGAGGAGGAGGACCGCGACCCCGTTCCCCAGGATCTCACCCGACAGACCCGCGATCCGCTGAGCGGCGTCCTGGAGATGCTGTTGGCCGGGCTGCATGGCGAGGGATGCCAGCGCACGGTGCCCATCTATGACGGGCGCCGCCGCTACGACATGATCTTCACGGACCGGGGAATGACCATGGTGGGAACGTCGCGCCATTCGGTGTTCTCCGGCGCGGCGCGGCAATGCCGGGTGTCCCACAAGCCGATCGCCGGTTACGAGCGCACGCCGCGCCAAGCCTTCTGGCAGCGCGGCGGAGGCCGGGAGGAACGCCCACCCGTCGATCTCTGGATCGCCCCGGTGGAGGGGGCCGGCCCGCCCCTGCCCGTCCGGCTGGAGACCGACAGCGGATTCGGCGGGGTCGTCGTCCATCTCACCGCCGCCCGCAAGACCGACCGGACGGCGGAGCGTCCCGCCGGGACGCCTTGACGAATCAGGCGCGCCCGACGCTGCCGCTGCAGGCGGTGGGGTGGTACAGCAGTTCGGCCATCGGCCGCTCGGCCAGCGCCTGCTCGCACAGGCGGTTGAACTCGGCCATCTTGCGCTGGAGGTCGCTGTGATGGGCCATCATCCGGTCGAAGTCGGCGGTCGCCGAGTCGATCTGGCTGTTGGCCGGGGTGCGGTTGGCGGTGTTGGCCTCGATGGACAGAGCGTCAGCGGACAGGGCGTCGGCGGACAGGGTCTTGCCGGTCTGGGTCTTACCGGGGAAGGCAAGGATCTGGGCCATCGGGTGTCTCCTTCGCTCACCACCATTCGATGCACCCATCCAACTACATTTACCTTTCGTTAGCCACCGTTAATCTCTCGTTAACCATGACAAGAAGGAGACCTACGGCGAAGACCCCGCTGCCCCCGGCGACGCGGTCCGTCACTCAGGCGCCCAGCCGCCGCAGGGCGTCCGGCAGGTCGGCGAAGCGATCGAGCAGGACGTCGGCGCCCAGTTCCTGCACCGGCATGCGGGGATAACCGTAGGTCATCGCCACCACCGGCACCCCGGCGGCGCGGGCGGCCGCCACGTCGTTGCGGTTGTCGCCCACCATCGCGGCGGTGCCGCCGCCCAGCGCCTCCACCACCCAGGACAGATGGCGCCCGTCCGGTTTCTTCACCGGCAGCGTGTCGCCACCGGCCAGCGCGGAGAACAGCGGCGACAGGTCCAGCCCCTCCAGCAGTTTGCGGGTGATCCGCTCCGGCTTGTTGGTGCACAGCCCCAGCTTCACCCCGCTCTCCGCCAGCGCCGCCAGGGTTTCGGGGACGCCGGGATAGAGCACCGGAGGCTCGTCGTCCTGGAAATAGGCGTCGAGATAATCGGCCAGGACCGTCCGCAGCGCCTCGTCGCCCAGGGCCTCGCCGGTCGCCGCGAAGGCCTGCCGGACGAGGGCGGCCGAGCCGTCGCCCACCATGCCGCGCACCTGTTCCTCGCTGACGGTGGGCCGGGCGAAGCGGGACAGGGTGCGGTTGAGGACACGGGTCATGTCCCGCGCGCTGTCGATCAGCGTGCCGTCCAGGTCGAAAACGACCGCGGAGAAGGGAATGGCGGCGGGCGTGGCAGACATCGGCAGGAGTCCCATGATGAGGCGAAGACGGGCGGATACCCCTTTCGATAGCACGCCCCTCCCCTGGCGGCGAGCCCCTGTTCCCGCGATTCACCCCAGGCATAGGCCCTTCGGCGCCGATGGCGCGGGGTGCGTACACCCTCGGGCCGCGCATCGTGTATGTCAGATTGACACAAAAGTTGACTTGGGGTCCCGGCGTCGGATGTGGCACTCAATGCTTGAGGACACACCTTTTGCCCGGATATTGATGCGCACGCTTTTCCACCCGTCCGCTATAACCCACACCCAATACTGCAGGGATATCCGATGACTCAGCACCGCCCGCTCGCCTGCGTCATTCTCGCCGCCGGCAAAGGCACCCGCATGAAGTCGGACCTGCCGAAGGTCCTGCACCGCGTCGCCGGCCAGCCGATGGTCGGCCATGTGCTGTCCGCGGTGAGGGCGCTCGACCCCGACCATGTGGTCGTGGTGGTCGGCCCCGGCATGGACAATGTGGCCGACGCCGTCGCCCCCTACCCCACCGCCGTCCAGCACGAGCAGCGCGGCACCGCCGACGCCGTGCGCGCCGCCTTCGGCCTGCTGGAGGGATTCGACGGCGACGTGGTGGTGCTCTACGGCGACACGCCGCTGGTCACGCCGGACACGCTGCGCGCCATGGTCGCCGCGCGGCGCCAGCCGGGCGACCCGGCGGTGGTCGTCCTGGGCATGCGGCCCGACGATCCCGGCGCCTATGGCCGCCTGATCCTGAACGCCCGCGGCGGGCTGGAGAAGATTGTCGAGTATCTGGACGCCTCGGAGGAGGAGCGGCAGGTCACGCTGTGCAACGCCGGGCTGATGGCCTTCGACGGCGCGCGGATGTTCGACCTGATCAGCCGCATCGGCAACAGCAACGCCAAGAGCGAATATTACCTTACCGACGTGGTGCAGATCGCCCGCAGCAACGGCATGGCCTGCGCGGTGGTCGAGGCCGCCCCGGCGGAGGTCGTCGGTGTGAACTCCCGCGCCGAGCTGTCGGAAGTGGAGAAGCTGATCCAGCGCCGCCTGCGCAAGGCCGCCATGGACAACGGCGCCACCCTGACCGACCCGGACAGCGTCACCTTCTGCGTGGACACCCGCCTCGGCCGCGACGTGATCGTCGGCCCGCATGTGGTGTTCGGCCCCGGCGTGGTCGTCGCCGACCGGGTGGAGATCAAGGCCTTCAGCCATCTGGAACAGGTGCGGGTGGACAGCGGCGCCCAGGTCGGCCCCTACGCCCGCCTGCGTCCGGGGGCGGAGATCGGCCCCGACGCCCACATCGGCAACTTCGTCGAGATCAAGAACGCGAAGATCGAGGCCGGGGCCAAGGTCAACCACCTGACCTACATCGGCGACGCGCGGGTGGGGGCGAAGGCCAACATCGGCGCCGGGACCATCACCTGCAATTACGACGGCTACGCCAAGAGCCACACCGACATCGGCGCCGGGGCCTTCATCGGCTCCAACACCGCGCTGGTGGCCCCGGTCAGGGTGGGCGACGGCGCGATCGTCGGGGCGGGCAGCGTGGTCACCACCGACGTGGAGGGCGACGCTCTGGTCGTTGCGCGCGGGCGCCAGCAGGCTTACACCGGCTGGGCCAAGCGTTTCCGCGAACGGAAGCAAAACGAGAAAGCGAAAAAGGCGTAAGATTGCCCCGGTTGACCGTTCACCCGGCCCCGGCCATCATTCAGGAGTTGCAGGTTCATGTGTGGCATCATCGGCATCATCGGCACGCATGACGCGGCCCCCCGTCTCGTCGAGGGTCTCCGCCGCCTCGAATACCGTGGTTACGACAGCGCCGGCGTCGCCACGCTGGTCAAGGGCGGCATCGAGCGCCGCCGCGCCGAGGGCAAGCTGATCAACCTCGACGCCAAGCTGCGCGAAGCGCCGCTGCCGGGTGTGATCGGCATCGGCCACACCCGTTGGGCCACCCACGGCGGCCCGACCGAGAACAACGCCCACCCGCACGCCACCCACCGCGTGGCCGTGGTGCACAACGGCATCATCGAGAATTACCAGGAGCTGAAGACCGAGCTGATCGAGCACGGCTACGTCTTCGAAAGCGCCACCGACACCGAGGTGATCGCCCACCTCGTCACCTATTATATGGAGAAGGAAGGGCTGGGTCCGATCGAGGCCGCCTCCGCCTCCTTCAAGCGCTTTACCGGCGCCTTCTCGCTGGTGCTGCTGTTCTCCGGCCAGGAGGACATGCTGATCGGCGCCCGCCACGGCACGCCGCTGGCCGTCGGCTACGGCGAGGGGGAGATGTATTTCGCCTCCGACGCCTTCGCGCTGGCGCCGCTGACCAACCGCATCTGCTATCTGGAGGACGGCGACTGGGTGGAGCTGACCCGCACCGCCGCCGTGATCCACGACGCCAGCGACGCGGTGGTGGAGCGTCCGGTCAAGACCACCGCCCTGTCCGGCGCGCTGATCGGCAAGGACGGCTACCGGCACTACATGCTCAAGGAAATCTACGAGCAGCCGCAGGTCATCGGCGACACGCTGAACGCCTACATCAACCCGGAGACCGGCCGCATCACCCTGCCGGAGACCAGCTTCGACATTGCCAAGGCGACGAAGCTGACCATCGTCGCCTGCGGCACCGCCTATTACGCCGGCGTCGTGGCGAAATACTGGTTCGAGACGCTGGCCCGGCTGCCGGTCGAGGTCGACATCGCCTCGGAGTTCCGCTACCGCGAGGCGCCGCTGCCCGAAGGCGGCGTGGCCCTGTTCATCAGCCAGTCGGGCGAGACGCTGGATACGCTGGAGGCGCTGCGTTACTGCAAGCGCCAGGGCCAGAAGATCCTGTCCATCGTCAACGTGCCGGAAAGCACCATCGCGCGCGAATCCGACGCGGTGCTCTACACCATGGCCGGTCCGGAGATCGGCGTCGCCTCGACCAAGGCCTTCACGACGCAGCTGACCACGCTGGCCTGTCTGGCGGTCACGGTCGGCCACGCCCGCGGCGTCATCCCGGCGGAGCGGATGCAGCAGATCGCCCAGGCCCTGCGCGAGGTGCCGGCCCGCGCCGCCGACGTGCTGGCCCATGACGAGCGTCTGCACGAACTGGCGCAGGAGGTCGCGGAGGCCCGCGACGTGCTGTATCTGGGCCGCGGCGCGATGTACCCGCTGGCTCTGGAAGGTGCGCTGAAACTCAAGGAAATCAGCTACATTCACGCCGAAGGTTATGCGGCGGGTGAACTGAAGCACGGCCCCATCGCGCTGATCGACGAGAGCGTGCCGGTGATCGTCCTGGTGCCGTCGGACAACCTGTTCGAAAAGACCGTGTCCAACGTCCAGGAGGTCTGCGCGCGGTCGGGCAAGGTGCTGCTGATCGCCGACAAAAAGGGCATCGACAAGCTGTCCGACAAGGTCCGCTGGTCGCTGGAGCTTCCGGCCTGCGACCCGCTGGTCGCCCCGCTGCTCTACGCCATCCCGGTCCAACTGCTGGCCTATCACGTCGCCGTGCTGAAGGGTACCGACGTCGACCAGCCGCGCAACCTCGCCAAGTCGGTCACCGTCGAGTAAGGCGACCCAGTCAAACAAGGTTCCGCCAAAGAAAAAGCCCCCGTCCGACCGGCGGGGGCTTTTTCGTTTCCTCACGGAGGGCCGGTCAGGATGCCCACTGGCGCTTCGGACCGACGTCCACATGGACGAAATTGCTCTCTGGGTAATAGCCCACCCCGCCCCCGCGCAGGCTGAGCGCCGCGCGTTGCAGGGTGCGCAACGGCAGGCCGGGCACCCGCAGGTCGATGGCCTTGCCCTGCATGTGGAAGCTGTTCTGGGCGACGCCGCTGCCGTCCTGTTCACGCAGCCACGCGTTGGATTCGGGGGAGCGGTAACCGGAGATGATGTGAACCGGCGTCTTGCTGCCGACCTTGCGGGTCAGCGCGTGCAGCAGGTCCAATAGCTTCGGGTCGATGGGATGAACCGCCCCGGTGCGATGGTCGCGCAGCAGGTGGTTGATCTCGCGCAGCCCGTCGCGCTGGTAGCGTCCCTTGGACCAGTACTCCGCGCGCACCCGTTCGCCGGTGTGGAGGTTGAGCAGGACCAATTGCCGCGGCGGGGCGCGCAGCGCCGCCTCCGACACCTCCGGAGCCATCACCATCCCGGCGGCGGCCGTCGCCAGACCGATGCGCAACAGTTCCCTCCGGCCGAGCTTGGCTGCTGGGGTCGGTTGGAATTTGGCCTCGGTCATCATGCCTCCATGGGGTCCCGAACGGGGCGGCGCATAGAGCGCCCCCCTTTTTGTCCGATGCCTTTTGGCGGCAGAGCCCCCGCTTCTGTCAAGAAACCAATGGTTAACGTCTTTAAAACGCCCGCGTTTCCTGACCTTGCCGGGGGGAGCATACCCGCGTCGGGAGGACCGGGCGCCACGTTACAGGGGTGAAACATGGCGGGCCGCGCTCCCGATTCGCCCGAGTCCCCGCCGGAACCGCCCGTGACAAGGCCGGGGCAAAAAGCGGCAACCATAAAGGGTACTGCCGCGATTTTTACCGTTTAGCCTTCGGTAAGGAATCTACCTCCATAGTTTGGGTAGCGAAAACAACACCCGTCAGATTCCTGCCCGTGCCCCCCGTCGCCACAGCCCCCGCGCCGGCACCCTCCTATCTTCGGCCCGACCAGCTGGCCGAGGTTCTGGACCGGCACGCCCGCTGGATCAAGGGCCAGCCGGGCGGCGCCCGCGCCAATCTGGCGCTGGCCGACCTGGAGGGCGCCGATCTGTCGCAGCGCGACCTGCGCGGGGCGCGGCTGGTCGGGGCGAAGCTGGCGCGCTGCCGGCTCAGCGGCACCAATCTGGCCGGCGCCGACCTGTTCGGCGTGGACCTGCGCGACGCGGACATCACCCGCGCCAACCTGATGCAGACGGATTTGCGCGGCGCCCGGCTGCGCTCCGCCGACTTCTCGAACGCCAATCTGCGCGACGCCGACCTGCGCGCCGGCACGCTGGAACCGGGTGGCACCGCCCGCCGCGGCACCGGGCCGGACGCCCATCCGGACGTCCAGGACGCCGAGACCACACGGCAGACCCACCGGACCGCCCTGGCCCGCCTTCAGGGCGGCGTCACGGCGGAGGGTGGAATCCCGACCGATCTGACCGGCGCCGTGCTGGCCGGCGCCAACCTGACCGAAGCCGACCTGTGCGGGGCGGTGCTTCAGAACGCCGACCTGTCCGGCGCGGTGCTGACCGACGCCAACCTGTCCGGGGCGCGGCTGAACGGGGCCAACCTGACCGGCGCCCTGCTGGACGGTTGCACCTTCGACAACGCCGATCTGGTCGGCACGCGGATGGTCGATTGCGACCTCTCGCAGGCCAAGCTCGGCTCCGCCTGCCTGACCCGGCCGATCGACAGCATGGGGTCGGAAATCCAGCGGGCGATCTTCGACCACGAGCGCTGGATCGACAGCGTCGGCCAGCGCGGGGAGCGCGCCGACCTGGACGGCACCGACCTCAGCCGCGCCGATCTGCGCGGCGTCAATCTCAGCGCGGCCTCGCTGCGCGGCGCCAACCTGTCCGACGCGGCGCTCACCGGCGCCCGGCTGATGATGGCCGACCTGTCCGGCGCCAATCTGGAACACGCGAACCTGATGGGCGCCGACCTGTCCGGCGCCAACCTCAGCTTCGCCCGCCTGACCGGCGCCGACCTGACGCGGGTCAATCTCGGGCCTGCGGAAATCAAGGACCCCAGCGGACGGTCCACCGGCCGCTCCTGGGCCGCCAATCTGATGGGCGCCGACCTGCGGCAGGCCATGCTGACCGATTCCCGCATGGTGCAGGCCAACCTGACCGACGCCGATCTGGAGAACGCCGACCTGGACGGGGCGGATCTGACCGGCGCGAAGCTCCAGCGCGCCCATCTCAAGGGCAAGGCGCCGCGGCGTCGCTGACCCGCTCCCCTTCGCTCCACCACCGTCATCATCCCGCAAAGGAACGCGGCGCATAGTGCGGCATCTCGATCCGCCGGACGGTCCGCCATGCCCAGCCTTCCCCGCTCCCTTCCCCGGCGTGGCGCCCTGCGCCGGATCGCCGCCGTCATCCCTGCCGTCATCCTCGCTCTGTTCGTCCGCCCCGCGCGGGCCGAGGATCCGCGCCTGTCCGAAGTCTGGCGGTGCGGCGGCGGCGACTGCCCCGGCTACGAGTATCACCCCCGCGACGGCGACCCGGAGCACGGTGCGCCCGCGGGCACCGCTTTCCAGGACCTGCCGGCGGACTGGTTCTGCCCGCGCTGCGGCGCCGGCAAGCCGGATTTCCGCCGGATGGGCGGCTGAGCAGAAAAACCACCTTGTCATACCATTCATATTCCGTAACTATTGCGGTTATGGACGATACAGACCGCAAAATCATCGCGCACATCCAGGCTGATGGACGCGCTTCCTACGCCGACATCGGGGCGGCGGCCGGACTCTCGGTGTCCGCCGTGAACGAGCGGCTGAAGAAGCTGCAGGCCAACGGCGTGATCCAGGGTTGGGGGGCGCGGCTGTCCCCCAAGGCCGCCGGGCTGGACGTGCTGGCCTTCGTCGAGGTGCTGCTCGACCGCCCGGAGCATGACGCACCCTTCCGCGACGCCATGCGCGCCACGCCGGCGGTTCAGGAATGCCACCACGTCACCGGGGACTGGTCCTATCTGCTCAAGGTGCGCGTGGCGAACACGGGGGCGCTGGAACGCTTCCTGTCCGACCGGCTGAAGGCTCTGCCCGGCGTCGTGCGCTCCCACACCGTGATCGCGCTGTCCTCGGTCAAGGAAACGCCGAACCTTCCCATCGAATCAGACTGACCCAGCCGGAGCATCCGCCATGGACACGCTGCCCGCCCTGCTGAAGGGCCTGATCATCGGATTCAGCATCGCCGCCCCGGTCGGGCCGATCGGGCTTCTGTGCATCCGGCGCACTCTGGCCGACGGGCCGGCGCACGGCTTCGCCAGCGGCCTCGGCGCGGCCAGCGCGGACGCGGTCTATGGCGCCATCGCCGGCTTCGGGGTGGCGCTGGTCACCGACGCCCTGCTGGGGGCGCAGGTGGCGCTGAAGCTGGTGGGCGGGCTGATGCTGCTGTGGCTGGGCTGGAGCACGCTGCGCGCCCGCCCGGCGGAACGCGCCGCGGAGGCCCGCGGCGGCGGTGGGCTGGCCGGGGCCTACGCTTCCACCTTCGCCCTGACCCTGGCCAACCCGGCGACCATCCTCAGCTTCGCCGCGGTGTTCGGCGGGCTCGGCGTGTCGGCGGGGGACGG
Source organism: Azospirillum sp. TSH58 (assembly GCF_003119115.1). NCBI lineage: Bacteria > Pseudomonadati > Pseudomonadota > Alphaproteobacteria > Rhodospirillales > Azospirillaceae > Azospirillum > Azospirillum sp. TSH58. The sequence goes on along the minus strand of NZ_CP022364.1, from coordinate 2,856,761 downwards.
GAGCAGCACCGGCGTCGCCGCCCTGCTGGTCGCGGGCGTCTTCACCGGTTCGGCGATGTGGTGGTTGGGGCTCAGCGCCTCGGTCGGGGCGTTCCGGCGCCGGGTCACGCCCGCCGCCATGCTGTGGATCAACCGCGTCTCGGGTGCGGTGCTGGGAGTGTTCGGGATCGCGGCCCTCGCCTCTCTCCTGTGAGGGGACGGGATACGCCGGTCACCCGGAGCAAATCAGAACAGAATGGTCACCGGACCGCCCAGCGCGACCGCGGCGACGATCAGAATGGCCACCGCCGTCAGCTTTTCCGCCGCCGACCAGCGCTGCCAATCCTTCTTGAAACTCTTGAGATCCTGGGCCATGGCAACCTCCGCCATCCCTGATTGTCCGTGCTGAGTGCGACATTGGACGTTTCCAGTTGATGTTTGGTTAACGTCGCCCGGAAACTCTTTCATCCATCGCAATGCCACAGGTAATCGGAAGAAAAACTGATGCAAGTCAAATAGAGGGCAAAAGCGGGTACAATTTTCGGCATCCCCCATGAGGAGGCCCCCGGGCGCGTCCCGCGTCCCCCGGATGGAAGGGTTTCCGCCGACGGTCCGATGCCCCAAATCCCTTTGGACACCCATCGACGCGTCGGCGCCGGACAAGCCTGACCAAGCCCACAAGACACGAGGTGCTGGCGGTGAGCGGACTGAAGATCGGACTGGCCCTGGGCAGCGGGGCGGCGCGCGGCTGGGCGCACATCGGCGTGTTGCGCGCGCTGGAGGAGATCGGGGTCGAGCCCGACGTGATCTGCGGAACCTCCATCGGCGCGGTGGTCGGCGCGGCCTACCTGACGGACCAGCTGGACGAGTTGCAGGCCTGGGCGCAGAGCATGGGCTGGCTCGGGATGCTCGGCATCATCGACCTCACCTTCCGCCGCGGCGGGCTGCTGGCCGCCGACCGCACCTTCGACCGCTTCCGCAACCACCGGACCGAGGTCACCATCGAGCAGTTGCACAAGCCCTTCGCCGCGGTCGCCACCGACCTCAGCACCGGGCGGGAGATCTGGCTGCGCGACGGCCCGATGCTCAGCGCGGTGCAGGCCTCGGCCGCCATGCCCGGCCTGTTCCCGGCGGTGCGGCGCGACGACCATTGGCTGGTGGACGGCGCGCTGGTCAACCCGGTGCCGGTGTCGCTCTGCCGCGCGCTGGGGGCGGACGTGGTGATCGCGGTCAACCTGAACAGCGAGCTGTCGCCGCTGAGCCGCCCCTCCGGACGCGGGGCCGCCAAGCTGCGCAAGGCCGCGGAGGCCAAGCCGGCCCAGATGCAGGCATCCCAGACGCAGCAGGCCCGGATGCAGGAGACCCAGCCCGTGCCGGAGGTGGCGATGGCGCCGGCGGGGGATGCGACCTCGCCGGTCTTCTCCACCCTGACCTCGCAGATCGCCTCCTGGATGGGGCGGCGCCCGGCGGCGCGCACGCGCTTCCTCGCCGACCAGCTGACGCGCTCCCCGGCCTCCAACGTTCCGCCAAACGTGATGGACGTGATGGCCGGGTCCATCGACATCATGCAGGACCGCATCACCCGCTCCCGCCTCGCCGGCGAGCCGCCGGACGTGCTGATCGCACCCCGCCTCGCCCACATCGGCATCCTGGAGTTCGACCGCGCGGAGGAGGTGGTGGAGATCGGCTACGGCGCCGCGTCGATCCTCAAGCCGGCGCTGGAACTCGCCCTGCGCCGGGCGTAGTCACCTCATCAGACCGGAGCGGCCGGCCACATCCAGGTCAGCTCGTGCTTGTTGTGGTGGAGATGCAGCACCCGGCCGCCGGGGATCGCGGCGAAGGCGCGGGCCGTCTCGTGGTCCGTCTCGGCCTGGAACTTCAGCGTGCAGATGAAGCGCTTGGCCAGCCCGCTCTCCATCCACTGGTTCACCAGCCGCAGCAGGCGCGTGGGGTAGCAGATGACGTCGCAGCACAGCCAGTCCACCGGCCCGACATCCTGCGGCTTCAGGCCGAAGGCACTCTCCTGGCGGAACTCGATGCGCGGCAGCGCGGCGATGGCCGGGTCGAGCGGCGCCTTGTCGACGCTGACCACGCTGGCGCCCAGCTCGTGCAGCACCCAGCTCCAGCCGCCGGGGCAGGCGCCGAGGTCGATGCAGCGGTCGCCCGGCCCCGGCTGCTCCCCGAACAGGGTCAGCGCCTCCCACAGCTTCAGATAGGCGCGGTTGGGCGGCACCGTCCGGTTCTCGACGAAGGCGACCTCGCCGTGGCGGTAGGGGCTGGAACAGCGCGCCGCCGCGACGATGGTGTTCTCGTCCAGCAGCGTCCATGAGCCCAGCGGCGCCGTCGGCAGCGGCGACGGGAAGACCACCGGCTTGGCCGAGACATGGGGCAGGTTTTCCTGGATCAGGCTGGCCCGCCGGTGATGGCGCAGCGTCCAGAGCGCCCAATTGCGCTGGATGGAGCGCAGGGCCCGCGCGCCCTCCTTGATCGACGCGAACTCGATCCGCACCGGGTCGTGCCAGATGTTCTGCGCCCAGGCGGCCGGACGCGCCGGCCCGTCGGCGAAGACCAGCCGGTCCTCCACCGCCGCCACGTCGCCCAGTTCGGCCACAAGGTCCTGCACGAAGCCGTCGGGCGCCAAGTAGATGGTCTGCCCCAGGGGGGTGTGCGCCGGTGCCGGACGGGCGGCCGAAGTGTCGGATGTGTCGCTCATGCCGAGGGGCTAGCGCCCCTGGCGTTCGATTGCAAGAGCGCGGTCGAAGAAATCGGCGATCTCCCCGTTCAGACGCTCGTGAAAGGCCGCCCGGTCGAAGCCCGGCGGGTCCCAGGCGGGCGGCCCGACCTCCGGCGCGATGGCGGCCGGAATGGGCATCAGAAAGGCGAAGTGCCCGGCGTCACGCACGACCTCGTATTCGGGCGGCGTTGGCAGCCGGTCGCGCAGGTCCTCGACCTGGGCGGCCGCGATCTGCTCGTCCCGCTCGGCCCGGTACAGGCGGATGGGGATCGCCACCCCGGCGAGACCGTCCTTGGAGAAAGGGACGCCGACCGGTGCCATCAGGACAGCGGCACGGACGCGGGGACCGCCCCCCTCGACACGGCCTTCCGCCCGCGCGTTCCCAAGATGGCAGAACTCCTCGCCGGCCGGAGGGGTCCGGCAATGGGCGGCGATGCGCTCCAGTTCCGCCGCGCCTCCGGCCGCCACCAGAACCGTGTAGCCGCCGGCCGAGAAGCCGAGGGCACCGACGCGCCCGCCGTCGATCCGGCCCGCCAACACCGGCTCCGCCAGGACGTGGCCGAGCGCGGCGGAAAGCTGGGCCGGGCGGTTCCGCCACATCCGTTCCGTGCCGGCGTCCCGGTTGTCGTCGAAGGCATTGCCCCGGTGATGGACCGCCGCGACGATGTAGCCGCGCCGCGCGAGCGCGATGGCCGTGTCCGCGTGACCGAAGGCGCTGCCCCCGGACCCGTGCGACACGATCACCAGCGGATGGCGGCCGTCGCTCACCGGCGCCCCCTCCGCCACCGGAAACGTGAAGGGACCGCGCTCCACCGGCGTTTCCGGCGCGTCCGTCGGATACCAGACCATCACGCGGGCGATCCCGCCATCCGCCGGGTCGGTGAAGGCCAGCGCACGCATGCCCACCTCCGCCGCCGCAGCGCCGGCCCAGAGGACCGCGACTCCGGCCATCAGCAACCATCCCATTCGCCGCACCGCATCCTCCCACCGCTTGAAGAAAGGCATCGACGACGGAGGTAGTCGTCACCCCCGTTCGATCGAGCTGTGACATTCCGTCGCAATCCGCTCAAATTTGGTCGTCATGATTCAGATCAATTGACAATCATTCTCAGTCGCAGCACATTGCCCCCCAGCACGACCGCACAACACGCACCGATGCCGGGGGCCCATGTACGTCTGCATCTGCCACGCGCTGAACGACAAGCAGGTTACCAAGGCGCTCGAGAACGGCGCCCGCACCCCGGCCTCCGTCTTCCGGCATTATGAGCGTCAGGTCCAGTGCGGCAAATGCGTTCCGATGATGCGGGAGATGGCCCAAAGCCATTGCGCGAACCAGTGCGAAGCCTGCCCCAGCCACGCCGTCCCCGGCCACGCCACGACGCAGCAGCCTGCCCGGCTGCCGGAACCGGCCAACGCCGAAAGCTTCCCTTACGGCGTCGCGGCGGAGTGACGGGCATCGCCCTTCCCTATCCCGCCAAGTCTCTTCAACGGCACCTCGCAGTCCCGCACGGCGGAAGAACAGAAATCGGCGCCCGATAACCATTGAGCGCCGTTTTAATCCGGAATGCGCACCGCCTGTTTGGAAAAGGAACGGTCTGTTTCGCCGTTTTCCTTGGCTTTCCGCCAATCGGACTCTCCCTTTCGGCTGCGACAAATCGCCATAGACTTATACCCCTGACCCGCTTGACGGGACAGGGCTGATCGTGCAGAAAGAGTCCAACCGGATTCAAGAAATCCGAAGCATTCGGAGCGTCACGGAACGCTCCTGACTGGACGGGACACACAAAAATCAAGTCCTTTGGAACTGGAATTGCTTTTCATACGTCTATGAAAGGCAGCCGGGCGGCGTTCTTATTTTGGCGATGCAGCAATGAATTTTTGCAATGCACATAATTTTGAAAACAGGTTTCCAGTACGCGGAGCCAATCTGGAACGCCGGCCGGACATCCGGCCGAAGGGCCCCGAGCGATCCGAAGGGAGGAGCGAGAGATGAGCCGCCGCAACCGGCACGCCCATGACGCGAAATGCCGTACCGTGCTTCAGACGACCGCCGACCGGCTGGACCGGCTGCGGTCGCAGGTGGAGCGGTTCGGTCTTGAGGGTCACGAGGGCATGAGCCGGGACGCGCTGGAACGCACGCTGGACGCCCTGCGCGGCCAGCACAACCGTTTGTCCGCCCGCGTCGAAGCGGCGCGCATCGCCACGGATGACGCCTGGCCCTTCGCCCGGGCGATCGCCGACCAGACGGCGGCGGAATTGATCGACGGCCTCGACGGCATGGAAGCCCGCCTGAAACGCGTGGCGGCCTGACCGACGGCCGCCGCCTCCGGACCGGCTAGCCCGCCTTGATCAGCAGGACGGCACCCGGTCCGGCCGTCGGGCTGGCCGGCGGCGCGCCGGGCAGCATGATGCGCACCACCGTGCCCTCCCCAGGGGTGCTGTTCAGGTCCAGCCGCCCGCCATGGGCCTCGACAAAACGCTTGGCGAGCGGCAGCCCCAGCCCGGTGCCGGAATGGGCCTTGGTCATGTAGCTGGTCACCTGACGGAAGGGCTCCAGCGCGATCTGGATGTCCTCCGGCGACATGCCGATGCCGGAATCGGCAACGGTCAGAACCACGCAGCCCCCCTCGCCGCGCGCCGCATCCACTCGCACGCGCCCACCCGCCGGCGTGAATTTGATGGCGTTGGACAGCAGGTTCAGAACGGCCTGCCGCAACCGGATGGCGTCGGCCATCACCGTCAGGCCGGGCTCGACGGGCCCATGCTCCACCCGCACGCCCTTCTGACCGGCCAGCGCCTCCATCAGCTCCAGGCATTCGCCCAGCAGAACGGCGACCGGAACCGGTTCCGGATAGAGTTCCAGCCGCCCCGCCTCGACCTTCGCCATGTCCAGCACGTCGTTGACCAGCGACAGCAGATGCTGGCCGGAGGCATGGATGCTGGCGATGTAATCCTGGTGCTTCGGCGGGCTTGGGCCGAACAGGCCGGACAGCAGAGCCTCGCTGAAGCCGATGATCGCGTTCAACGGGGTGCGCAACTCGTGGCTCATGTTGGCCAGGAAATCGGATTTGGCCAGATTGGCCGCCTCGGCGTGCTCCTTCTCTGCCTCCAGCCGGCGGCGCTGCTCCGCCAGCATGGCCTCGCGGGCGATGCGGGCCTCGCGTTCCGCGTGGCGGCGGCGGCGGACATGGCGCGTCACCACCAGCGACAACACCAGCGTCGCCAGACCGGCGCCCGCCGCGCCGGCCAGGATGGTCGTGCGCGTCCGGTTCAACTGGCTGCTGATCTGCTCGAACGGAACGGCCACGATGATCGACCAGCCGGTCTGCTGCGACCGGTGAACGAGAACCAGCGCCTCGTGCCCCTCCCGCGTCGTTCCTGAGAACAGCCCCTGATTCTGCCCCGTCAGCCGGGGCACCATCGAATCCCTGACCCTTTGGCCGACGTGCCGTTCCGGGTCGTGGGACCGCGCGGCGATGACCATGGCGGGGTCGACGACCGACACCGTCCACGCCGCGGGAATTCCGGACCCGCGCAGCACGGTGTCCAAACCATCCAGCCCGACCGCCAGCGACAGCACATGCCGGACCGGCGTTCCCGCCGGGTCGTCCGGGTCCAGGATCGGCGCGCGGACGATCAGCGCCGGACGCCCCGGCGGCCCGCCCGGGGGCAGGACGCCGCCGACCACCGTCCGGCGCGTGGCGGCGACCTGTCGGGTCACATCGTCCAGCCGCGGCGGCGGCAAGGAGGCGCCCAGCGGGTACTGCGTGTGGAACAGTAAGGACATGTCCGCCACCTGCACCAGCCCCATCGCCAGCCAGCCCGGCTGGCTGCGCACGGCCTCCGCCGCTTCCGACTTCAGCAGGGTGAGATCGTTCACCGTGCTGCGGCTCAGCGCGGCCAGAAGCTCAAGAGGCCGGGCCTTGCTTTCCAGTTCCCGGTCGATGGCGACCATCACCGAACGGGCCTGCGCCGCCAGTTCCGCCGCCAGGACGTCCTGCTGCCGGAGATCCAGAATCCAGACCACCACCGCCAGGAACAGCAGCAGCGGGGCGATGGCGGCGAGCCCCAGACCAAGCGTCGATGAGGGCAGTCGCAAGGCACTCTCCGACCGTTGACGGAAACGGAATGGCGTTCGGACTGGACAGGGAAAGGCGGCGCGCTTCCCCCTCCAATGGGTCGCGCGCATCCGCCCGCCTGTCAAGCCCGCCGGTTGTCCGTCCCCCCGCGCTCACCCCACCGCCGCGAGGATCCGGGCGAGTTCCACCGCCGTCTTGACCCCCATCTTCTCGAAGACATGGGCGCGGTGCACCTCGACGGTCCGCATGCTGATCCCCAGCTCGTCGGCGATGACCTTGTTCAGCTTGCCGGCCACCACCAGCCCCATCACCTGCCGCTCGCGCTGGGTCAGGGTCGCCAGCCGGGCGGCGACGCCGGCCTGCCCGGCCTGCCGCGCCCGCTCCCCGGCGTCGAAGGCCAGCGCCTCGATCACCCGGTCGACCAGATCGTTGTCGTTGAAGGGCTTCTCCACGAAGTCGCGGGCGCCCTTCTTCAGCGCCGACACGGCGATGGGCACGTCGCCATGGCCGGTCAGGAACAGCACGGGCATCCGGCAGCCCATGGCGCTCAGCCGGTCGAACAGCTCCAACCCGCTCATCCCTTCCATGCGGATGTCCAGCAGAAGGCAACCGGACATGGCGGGATCGTAGTCGGCGAGGAACGCCTCCGCCGACGGCCAGGAGGCCACCGGCACGTTGCGCGACTGGAACAGCCAGCCCAGGGCGTCGCGGATCGCCTCGTCGTCGTCGACGATGTGCAGCTTCGGCTCACACATTGCCGGCTCTCACACCATGCGACTCCGCCTCGCCCGTGACCGACGGCTCCGACAGGACCGGCAGGGAGAAGAGGAACACGGTGCCGCCCTCCGCCGCGGGCTCGAACCACAGGCGCCCCTGATGGTGTTCGATGATGGACCGGCAGATGTTCAGGCCCATGCCCATGCCCTCGGTCTTGGTGGTGAAGAAGGGAGAAAACAGTTTTTCCGCATTTTCGGGTGAAATGCCACAACCGCGGTCCTGGATGCGCGTCAGGACGACCCCGTCCAGCGCCTGCACCGTCACGCTCAGGCGGCGGCGGTCGCGACGGGTCGCCGCCATGGCCTCGATGCCGTTGCGCATCAGGTTCACGACCACCTGCTGCAGCAGGATGCGGTCGGCCATCACCGCCGGCAGGCCGCGCCCCACCTCCAGCACCAGCTTCACCCCCTGCTGGCGGGCATCGGCCTCCATCAGGGCCACGCAATCCTCCAGCATCTCCGACAGGCAGCAGGGGGCGACGTTCGGTTCGCTCTTGCGCACGAAGTCGTGAATCCGCCGGATGATCTGGCCGGCCCGCTTGGCCTGCCCGGACAGCTTCTCCAGCGCCGTCGCCAGCTCATCCGGCCGGATGCTGCCGGCCTGGAGGCGGTTGAGACAGCCGGTGCAGTAGCTGGCGATGGCCGACAGCGGCTGGTTCAGCTCATGCGCCAGGGTGGAGGCCATTTCGCCCATGGTGATGAGCCGCGCCGTCTGCTGGAGCCGCTCCTGCTGCTGGCGGGCCAGCTCCTCCGCCCGCTTGCGCTCGGTGATGTCGAGGACGGAGCCCATCCAGCCGGTGTGCCGCCCCTTGGCGTCGATCAGCGGGGCCTCGTAGATCAGCGCGTCGAACCGCTCGCCGTTGGCCCGGCGGAAGCGCAGCTCGAAGCCGTTGGCCGGGGCGTTGCCGGCCAGGACGGCGCGGAAGACCTCCTCGGTGTGGGCGAGATCCTCCGGCAGCCAGTAGGGCATCACCGGTCCGGCCCCCACCAGCTCCTCCGCCGACCAGCCGACCATGCGGCAGAAGGCCGGATTCACATAGATGATGCGCCCGTCCAGGTCGCGGGCGCGCATGCCCACCGTCAGGCTGTCCTCCATCGCCTTGCGGAAGGCGTGCTCGGCCCGCAGGGCCTCCTCCGCCCGGATGCGCCGGGCGATGTGGCGGCGCACCGCCCACAGGCTCCACAGGGCCGAGACGGTCAGCGCGAAGATGGCGGCGATCAGGATGTTGCGTCCGAGATTGCCGGACAGCTGATGGAGCGTGGCGACCAGGGTCAGCCCATGCCCCGGCGGATCGAAGGGCACGACGTGGCTGCGCCGCGGCTCCGGCATGGCGATGCGCGACTTCGTCCCCAGCACCGCCCCATAGGGGTCGATGACCTCCAGCTGGTAGCGCTGGGCGAACCACCAGGGCACATGATGGGTCAGCAGGGCGTCGATCGACAGCACACCGGCGAGCGCGCCGGCGAACTCCTGCCCGCGGAAGATGGGGATGACGATCTCGAAGGCGGTGTCCGCCGCCCCCAGCCGGTAGGGCGCCGAATAGGCCCGGCGGCCCGAGGAGCGGGCGATCAGGAAGGCGTCGGCGCGCGGGCTGGGTCCGAAGGCGTCGTCCAGCGCCGGCCCATCCTCCACCGGCGGCTCCGACCGCACCGGGCGGCCCTGCGGGTCCAGCCGCACCACGCGCTGGATCGCCGGGTTCACCGTCACGATGTGGCGCGCCATCACCGAATAGTTCACCGGCGTGGTGTCCTCCCGCCCCAGCGATTCGGCGAGATACTGCAGCTTCTCCTCGTCGGAGGTGAGCTGGAAATGCAGGTTTTGCTCCACCCACAGCACGTCCTTGATGAGGGTGAGAGTCTCCTCCTCCCGCTCGCTGCGGTGGAGCACCCACAGGAAGATGCCGAACAGAAGAACGACCAGCGCCATCGCCACGATGGGCATGGCCTGCACCGGGCCGCGCTGACCGAGACCGTGGGCGGCGCTGGCCGCACCGCTGGTCATGGGGGGGAGAGGTGTTGGCACGGCAACCAATATGTCACGTTCACAGCTACGGATTTCCACAATAGCGTCGGGGGAGAAATTATCGAACAATGAAAGAATATCAAAGGTCGGACCATCAGTCCGACCAACAACAAGTGGAGGATGACCCCTATGAAGTTCGCTTCGCTGCTGTGCGCCACCGTCGCCGCCGGCTGCCTGATGGCCGCCACCGCCGCCACCGCGCAGGAGCCGATCGTCATCAAGTTCAGCCACGTCGTCGCTCCGGAGACTCCGAAGGGCAAGGGCGCCGAGAAGTTCAAGCAGCTGGCCGAGCAGCGCACCGCCGGCAAGGTGAAGGTCGAGGTCTACCCGAACAGCCAGCTCTACAAGGACAAGGAGGAGCTGGAGGCCCTGCAGCTCGGCGCCGTGCAGATGCTGGCCCCGTCGCTGGCCAAGTTCGGCCCGCTGGGCGCCAAGGAATTCGAGATCTTCGACCTGCCCTACATCTTCCCCTGCAAGGCCGCCCTGGTGAAGGTCACCACCGGCGCGATCGGCAAGCAGCTGTTCCAGAAGCTGGAGAACAAGGGCATCACCGGTCTGGCCTATTGGGACAACGGCTTCAAGATCATGAGCGCCAACAAGCCGCTGCACGCCACGGCGGACTTCAAGGGCCTGAAGATGCGCATCCAGTCGTCGAAGGTGCTGGACGCGCAGATGCGCGCGCTCGGTTCCCTGCCGCAGGTGATGGCCTTCTCCGAGGTCTATCAGGCGCTGCAGACCGGCGTCGTCGACGGCACCGAGAACCCGCCGTCCAACATGTACACCCAGAAGATGCACGAGGTGCAGAGCCACGCCACGCTCTCCGACCACGGCTATCTGGGCTACGCGGTCATCGTGAACAAGAAGTTCTGGGACGGCCTGCCGGCCGACGTCCGCACCCAGCTCGACGGCGCGATGAAGGAGGCGACCGAGTACGCCAACAACATCGCCCAGGAAGAGAACGACAAGGCGCTGGAGGCGATGAAGGCCTCCGGCAAGACCAAGTTCTACGAGCTGACCAAGGAAGAGCGCGCGTCGTGGCGCCAGGCGATGCTGCCGGTCCACGAGGACATGGCGTCGCGCGTCGGCAAGGAACTGCTGGCGAGCATCAAGACCGAGACCGACGCCGCCAAGTGCGAGTGATCAAGAGCGTCTGATCGGGCGGCCCGGCCGCCCGGTCCAATCAAGCAAGACCAACGCACAGCCCTCGGCAAGCGCCCGCGCATTCGACGCGGGCGCTTCCTCCTGCGCGCGGAGCCACCATGCCCATGAAAATCCTAGACCATCTGGAGGAGATTCTTATCGCCTTCCTGATGGCTGCGGCGACGACGATCATCTTCATCTCCGTCGCCCACCGTTACGCCGCCGGTTTCCCCCTCATCCAGGACTACATCCTCCACTGGAATCTGGCCTGGGCGCAGGAGCTGTGCATCTACATGTTCGTCTGGATGGCGAAGTTCGGTGCCGCCTACGGTGTCCGCACCGGCATCCATGTGGGTGTGGACGTCCTCATCAACAAGTTGTCCACCCCCCTGCGCGCGAAATTCATCGTGTTCGGTTTGCTGGCCGGCGCGACCTTCACCGGCGTGGTCGGCACGATGGGCTCCACCTTCGTCTGGCACATGTCGGAAACCGAGCAGGTGTCGGCGGACCTCGAATGGCCGATGTGGATCATCTATCTGGCGATCCCGCTCGGCTCCTACCTGATGTGCTTCCGCTTCCTTCAGGTGATGGTGAACTTCCTGCGCACCGGCGAGCTTCCGCACCACGACCACGGCCATGTCGAGGGTCTGGAGGAGGACACCACCGACCCGCAGCGCGCCGCGCAGGACGTCAACTGGTACGAGATGGACGACAACCTGCACCCGCACGACATCGCCCATCATGAAGGCCGCAAGCCCGGCAGCGGCCCGGCCACTGGCCCAGCCACTGGCAAGGGACCGAAGGAGAACGACCGATGAACGCCGCCATCATCTTCGGCCTGCTGCTGGTGCTGATGCTGACCGGCATGCCGATCTCGATCTCGCTCGGCCTGACGGTTCTGACCTTCCTCTTCACCATGACCCATGTGCCGATCGAGGCCGTGGCGCTGAAGCTGTTCACCGGCATCGAGAAGTTCGAGATCATGGCGATCCCGTTCTTCATCCTTGCCGGCAACTTCCTGACGCACGGCGGCGTGGCCCGGCGCATGATCAACTTCGCCACGGCGATGGTCGGCCACTGGCACGGCGGCCTCGGCCTCGCCGGCGTGATGGGCTGCGCCCTGTTCGCGGCGGTGTCGGGCTCCAGCCCGGCGACCGTGGTGGCCATCGGCTCCATCGTGCTTCCGGCGATGGTCGCCCAGGGCTTCCCAAAGCAGTTCGGCGCCGGCGTCATCACCACCTCGGGCGCGCTGGGCATCCTGATCCCGCCGTCCATCGTGATGGTGATGTACTGCGTCGCCACCAGCGGCACCGCGAACTCCGCCTCGGTCGGCCAGCTCTTCATGGCGGGCGTCATCCCCGGCCTGATGCTGGCCTTCGTTCTGGGCGGCGTCACCTGGTACCGCGCGCGCAAGTTCGGTTACCCGCGCCTGCCGAAGGCCAGCCTGGTCGAACGCTTCAAGGCCTTCCGCGAAGCGATCTGGGGCCTGTCGCTGATCGTCATCGTCATCGGCGGCATCTACTCCGGCGTCTTCACGCCGACCGAAGCCGCGGCGATGAGCGCCGTCTACGCCTTCATCATCGCGGTCTTCGTCTACAAGGACATGCCGCTGCGCGGCGTGCCGAAGGTGCTGCTGTCCTCGGCCAGCATGTCGGCGATGCTGCTCTACATCATCACCAACGCGGTGCTGTTCTCGTTCGTGCTGACGTCGGAGAACATCCCGCAGGCCATCGCCGACTGGATCGTCAGCCAGGGTCTGGGCGTGATCGCCTTCCTTCTGGTGACGAACATCCTTCTGCTGATGGCCGGCAACTTCATGGAACCGTCGTCGATCGTGCTGATCATGGCGCCGATCCTGTTCCCGGTCGCCATGAAGCTGGGCATCGACCCGGTCCATTTCGGCATCATGATGGTCGTGAACATGGAGGTCGGCATGTGCCACCCCCCGGTGGGCCTGAACCTCTACGTCGCGTCGGGCATCACCAAGATGGGCATCACCGAGCTGACCGTGGCCGTCTGGCCGTGGCTGCTGGCGATGCTGGGCTTCCTGGTGCTGATCACCTACGTGCCGATCATCTCCACCTGGCTGCCGCGCGCGCTGGGGATGATGTAATCCCCAAGCCTCGGGCGATGGCCCATAAGGAAAACCCCTCGCCGGAGCGCTCCGGCGAGGGGTTTTCTCTTTCCGGGGAAGCCGGGTGGCGTCACGCCTTCTTGACGAATTCCGACTTCAGGTTCATCGCGCCGATGCCGTCGATCTTGCAGGCGATGTTGTGGCCGTCGGCCCCATCGACCAGACGGATGTTCTTCACCTTGGTGCCGCCCTTGACGACGAGGGACGAGCCCTTGACCTTGAGATCCTTGATGACCGTCACCGAATCGCCGTCGCTCAGCGCGTTCCCGTTGGCGTCCCGCACGCCCTGATCCGCCGCAGCCTCCGCACCCGCGCCGCCTTCGGCCTGCGGGTTCCATTCATGGGCGCATTCGGGGCAGATCCACAGCATGCCGTCCTGATAGACATGCTCGGAGTTGCATTTCGGGCACTTCAAACCGTCGTCCATATCATCCTCGCCGTTCGGGAGCGGCATCCTAGTGCGGCGAGGCGAAATCCGGAAACGCAACTTGCCCGCGGCGGGCATTTCCTCCCGCCGCAGGCACGTTGCGCGTCATCCCAGGCCGCTTACGCCGCCTTGATCGAAGCCAGGAACTTCTGCACCTCGTCACGCAGATCGACGAAGCGCGCCTGGAGGGTCTGGGCGACCTCCACCGACTCGCGGGCCGCCGTCGCCACCTCCGACGAGGCGCCGGAGGCGACGGCGATGCTGCGGGTCACCGTGTCGGCCTCGCCGGCCACGGTGCGGACCTTCTCGGCGATCTCGCCGGTCGCGGCCAACTGCTCCTGGACCGAAGCGGCGATCTCCGCGGAGCGCTGGCTGAGCTGGCCGATGGTCTCGGTGATGGCGCCGATGGCGGAGACGGTGTCCTGGGTCACCGACTGGATGGCGCCGATCTGGGTGGCGATCTCCTCCGTCGCCTTGGCGGTCTGGCTGGCGAGATTCTTCACCTCGCTCGCCACCACGGCGAAGCCCTTGCCGGCCTCCCCGGCCCGCGCCGCCTCGATCGTCGCGTTCAGGGCGAGCAGATTGGTCTGGCCGGCGATGGAGGTGATGAGGCTGGTGATCTCGCCGATCTTGGCGGCGCCGGCGGCCAGCGCCTCCACCGTCTTGCGGCTGGCGTCGGCGCGCTCGATGGCCTGGGCGGACATGGCGACCGACTGCTTCACGCTTTCGGCGATGCTGCGGATCGACTGGGTGAGCTGCTCCGCCGCCGCGCTGGCGGTCTGGACGGTGCGGCTGGTCTCGTCGGCGGCCCCGGCCACCGAGGCGTTGCACTGGTCGGCGCGCAGCGCGCTCTCCAGCATGCTGCCGGCGCTGCCCTTCATCTGCGAGGCGGCGGTGGAGGCCTCGCCGACCGTCGCCTGGACCGAGCGGTCGAAGGCGGCGGCAAGTCGGGTCAGCCGCTCGCCCCTCTGCGCCTCCTCGGCCTGCCGGGCCAGCTTCTCGGCTTCCAGCTGCTGGCGGTGCTGGGCGTTCTGGCGGAGCATGTCGATGGTGCGGGCCATCGCCCCCATCTCGTCGCGCCGGTCGAGGGCGGGCACGGCGACCGCGTAGTCGCCCTGGGCCAGCCGGCCGACCATGGCGGTGATCTGCATCAGCGGGCGCGTGATCGCCGAGACGACGAGGTAGAGCGCCGCCATGATGGCGAGGAAGGCGACCGCTCCCACGGCGATCTGGGTCGCCGCGTCGGCGGTCACCCGCGCCTCCACCCGGTCGGTGCGCAGGCGCAGGACGAACTCGCCGATGGTCTTGCGCTGCCCGGCCTGCCCGCCGACGATCGGCTTGACCACCTCGATGAAGCCCTTCGCGGCCTTGGTGTCGCCGACCTCGGCCACCACCTTGGCCTTGTCGTCGCGCACCTGGGCGCCGAGGAAGTCGGGGTCGGAGGACGGCGCCTTGGCGACCTCGCGCACCTGCTCGGTGTCGAAGTCGTAGAGCGGGATCGCCGCCGCGCGGGCCTGGAGCGCGGCCACCATGTCGGCCCGCGCCGCCAGCGTCTCCTTGGCCTGGTTGGCCGAGCTGTGCACGCCCCAGGCGATGGCCAGCACCTGATAGACCAGCAGCACGCCGCCGATCAGCAGCATTGCCCGCAGGCGCAGCCCCACACCGCCGCCCTGATGTCCGCCGTCCGTCATGATCCGCCCTTTTCTCTTTCTGAACAACCGGTCGCCAAACGGTCGGCGCCCAGCGGCGCCCCCGGCGGCATCACAGGGGTGGCGTCACTGGGTCGCCTTGAACGCGGCTTCGAGCTTCGCCAGAACCGCCTCGGCATCCGGTGTCTTCTTCGACACGACGATGTAGACGTCCAGGCTCTGGACCGGCGTGGCCTTCAGGTCGGGAAGCGTCTTCCCGCCCAGCGCCTGCTGCATCGGCAGCGAGTACTGCAGCAGCGTCGGCGCCCGCCCGGCCTGGAGAAGCTGCAGCGCCTGATCGGCGGTGCGCGCGTCGACCATCTGCACCTTGTTGGCCGGGTCCTCCATCCAGGCGCGCCAGCCGCCGTAGGAGTAGCCGTTGAGCGCGATGACCGCCTTGCCCGACAGATCCTCCTTCGCCTTGACCGCCGGGGCTTCGCCGATGCCGTAGGCGTTCAGCTCGATCCGGGCGATCGGCGCTGCGCTGATCAGCGTGGTGCCGTCGAATTCCTTGACCGTGCGGATGCCCAGAAAGATGTTGAAATCGCCGTCCGCGACGCCGGAGAAGAGGCGGCGGGCCGGGGCCGATTCGGCGGTGTAGGCGATCCCGGCCGCCTTGGCGGCCTTGTCGAACGCCTCGATCAGGCTGCCCTTCGCGGCCCCGCCGTCGGTCTGGGTGTAGGGCGGGAATTCCACATAGCCGAGCTTCACGCCGTCCGCCCGCGCCGCGGCGATTCCCGGAGCGGCCATACCGGCGACGGCTCCGACCATGGCTCCGATCAGGCTGGCGAACACCCCGGCCCGCAGCGTCCGCCGGGCGCCTGCGGCAACATTCGCGATCATACGGCTTCCCCTTGCTGTGTCGTTCCGCGCTCGCCGCGGCGCACACGCCGCCTTATGCGAGTATTTTTCTGGAAACATACATCTTTCCTGGACGCGCCTCCACAAGGATAGGGCTGCAATATTGAAATCTGATGGCAGTCCTTAAACAATCCTGACCGGTTGCGGAATGCCGGACGCCGGACATAAGCTGATCACCGCTTTTCCCCCGCCGAGGCGTCCTTCCGTGAACTCCGTCTTCCTGCCGACCGCCTGCCCGCACGATTGCCCCAGCACCTGCGCCCTCGAAGTGGAGCGGGTCGCGCCGGACCGCATCGGCAAGGTCCGCGGGGCCGCCGCCAACAGCTACACGGCGGGCGTGATCTGCGCGAAGGTCAGCCGCTACGCGGAGCGCGTCCATTCCCCCGACCGGCTGAAGACGCCCTTGCGGCGCACCGGCCCCAAGGGCTCCGGCCAATGGGCGGAGATCGGCTGGGGCGAGGCGCTCGACCGCATCGCCGACGCCTTCCTGGACGCCGAGCGGCGTCTTGGCGCGGAAGCCGTCTGGCCCTACTTCTACGCCGGCACCATGGGGCTGGTGCAGCGCGGCGGCATCCAGCGGCTGCGCCACGCGAAGGGCTATTCCCGGCAGATCAGCACGGTGTGCGACACGCCGGCCAACATGGGCTGGCTGGCCGGCCACGGCGACATCCGCGGCGCCGACCCGCGCGAGATGGCCGACAGCGACCTGATCGTGAACTGGGGCGGCAACCCGGTGGCGACCCAGGTCAACGTGATGACCCACGTCAGCCGGGCCCGCAAGGGCCGCGGGGCGAAGCTGGTCACCATCGACCCCTACCGCACCGGCACGGCGGAGGTGTCGGACCTGCACCTGATGCTGCGCCCCGGCACCGACGGCGCGCTGGCCTGCGCGGTGATGCACGTCCTGTTCCGCGAAGGCTTGGCCGACCGCGCCTATCTCGACCGTTACGCCGCCGGGGCGGACCGGCTCGAAGCCCATCTCGCCACCCGCACGCCCGAATGGGCGGCGGCGATCACCGGCCTGACGGTGGAGGAGATCGTCGGCTTCGCCCGCCTCTACGGCACGACCAGGCGCAGCTATCTGCGGCTGGGCTACGGGCTGACGCGCGCCCACAACGGGGCGGCGCAGATGCACGCGGTGTCCTGCCTGCCGGTGATCACCGGCGCCTGGGCGCACAAGGGCGGCGGGGCGCTCTACTGCTCGTCGGGCATCTACAGCATCGACCGCACCCTGTCGGAGGGGCTGGACCGGCTCGACACGTCGGTGCGCGGCTTCGACCAGTCGCGCATCGGCGCGGTGCTGACCGGCGAGGACATCGCCGGCGGCCCGCCCGTCACCGCCATGCTGATCCAGAACACCAACCCGGCGGCGATCTGCCCGGACAGCGCCCGCGTGCGCCGCGGCTTCCTGCGCGACGACCTGTTCGTGGCGGTGCACGAGCAGTTCATGACCGACACGGCGCAACTGGCCGACATCGTCATCCCCGCCACCACCTTCCTGGAGCATGACGACCTCTACCGCGGCGGCGGGCAGATGCACATCCTGATCGGCCGCAAGGTGATCGAGCCGCAGTTCGAGGCGCGCGAGAATCACTGGGTGATCTCCGAACTCGCCCGCCGCGTCGGCGCCGAGCATCCGGGCTTCGGCATGAGCGCGCTGGAGATCATCGATTCCATGCTGAAGACCTCCGGCCTGAGCGACGCTGCCACCCTGACGGAGCAGCGCTGGATCGACGCCCAGCCGGATTTCGAGACCTCGCACTTCCTGAACGGCTTCGCCTTCCCGGACGGGCGGTTCCGCTTCGCGCCGGACTGGGCGGCGCTCGGCCCCTACGGCGCCGGCCAGTTGCCGGAGTTGCCGGACCACATGACTCCAGGCCGCCCGGCGGACGCCGAGCATCCCTTCCGCCTCGTCACCGCCCCGGCGCGGCAGTTCCTGAACTCCAGCTTCACCGAGACGGTGACCGCCCAGCGCCGCGAAGGCCGCCCCACCGTGCTGATCCATCCGGAGGACGCGGCGGACCTCGCCCTGGCCGACGGCGACGCCGTGCGCCTCGGCAACGGGCTGGGCAGCGTCGTCGTCCACGCCAAGCCCTTCGCCGGGGTGCCGCGCGGCGTGGTGATCGTGGAAGGCATCTGGCCGAACAGCGCCTTCCTGGAGGGGATCGGGATCAACACCCTGACCTCGCCCGAGCCGATTCCGCCGGCGGGCGGTGCGGCCTTCCACGACACGGCGGTGTGGCTGCGCGCCGCCTGAGCGGTTCCCGGAACCCATCACCGGACATGATCCGTCCCATCTGAACAAATCATTTTTCACGATGGCCGGACTGCCCTAGCCTCCCTCTGCGGATCATCGAAAGCGGAGGGCGGCGCTATGCCGGTTCACACCACACTGACCCAGCGCCTGGGCCTGTCCCACCCCATCGTGCAGGCTCCGATGGCCGGGGGCGCCGACACGGCGGACCTCGTCGCCGCGGTGGGAGAGGCGGGCGGCATCGGCTTCATCGGGGCGGCCTATCTGTCCCCGGACCAGATCGCCGAGCGGGCGCGGGCAATCCGCGCCCGGACCTCCCGCCCCTTCGGGATCAACCTGTTCGCCCCCCTGCCCGCGCCCGCCGCGCCGGACGCCGGATGGATGGACGCGGCGGTCGCCCGCATCGCGCGCTACCACGCCGACCTCGGCCTGCCCGCCCCCGGGATACCGGTGATCGGCGCCGACGGCTTCGCCGCCCAACTGGCCGCGGCGCTGGACTGCGGAGCGTCGGCCTTCAGCTTCACCTTCGGCATCCCGCCCGCCGATGCGCTGGCCGCCATCAAGGCGCGGGGCACGCTCCTGATGGGCACGGCGACCAGCGTCGAGGAGGCGGCGGCGCTGGAGCGGGCGGGCATGGACGCCGTGATCGCCCAGGGCGCCGAGGCCGGCGGACACCGCGGCAGCTTCGCCACGGGCTCGGGAGAGGTCGATTTCGCCGCCGGGCTGGTCGGCACCATGGCGCTCGTCCCGCAGGTGGTGGACGCGGTGAACCTGCCGGTGCTGGCGTCCGGCGGCATCATGGACGGGCGCGGCATCGCGGCGGCGCTGGCGCTCGGGGCGGCCGGGGTGCAGATGGGCACCGCCTTCCTGACCTGCGCGGAGGCCGGCATCCCCGAAGCGCACAAACAGGCGATCCTCGACGCCTGCGAGACGCAGACGCGGGTGACCCGCGCCTTCTCGGGCCGCCCGGCGCGCGGGATCGTCAACCGCGTGATGGAGGACATCGCGGACGGCGACGCCCTTCCCTTCCCCCTCCAGAACACGCTGACCCGCCCGATGCGCACCGCCGCGGCGCAGCAGGGGCGCGCCGAGTTCCTGTCGCTGTGGGCCGGACAGGGCGTCCGCCTCGCGCGGCGGCAGACGGCGGCGGAGTTGATGGCGCGGCTGGTGGACGAAACCGACGCCGCGGTCCGGCGCCTGACGGGAGTTATCTGACGGGAGCTATCGGACGGGCGGCGGTCAGCCCGCCACCGTGGCCTCGGCGCAGACCCGGTTGCGCCCGCCGCGCTTGGCGGTGTAGAGCGCCTCGTCGGCGCGGCGCAGCAGGGCCAGCAGATCCTCGCCGGGCCGGTATTCCGCGGCGCCGACCGACAGGGACACCGATCCGTAATTGGCGTTGCGCGTCCGGTTGATGATTTGCCGCGACCCGACCGAGGCGCGGAGCTGCTCGGCCACCTTCAGCGCGTTGGCAAGCGCGGTGTGGGGCAGGATGACGCTGAACTCCTCCCCGCCGTAGCGGGCGACGGTGTCGCGCCCCTTCACCCCCTCGGTCAGCACCTTGGCGACCAGCTTCAGCACATGGTCGCCGACGAGATGGCCGTGGACGTCGTTGAAGCGCTTGAAATGGTCGATGTCCACCATCAGCAGGGTCATCGGCATGCCGGTCTGCATCGCCTCCTCCGCGGCGGAGGCCAGCGCCAGATCGAAACCGCGCCGGTTGACGATGCCGGTCAACCCGTCGGTCATCGCCTCCCGCCGCGCGGAGTCCAGAACGACGCGCAACTCGGCCAGTTGCTGGCTGGATTCCATGAGCTGGCTTTGCAGGCGGGTCTGGCGATCCACGATGGCGGTCGTCTCCGCCGCGATGGCCGCCACCATGGCGCGCAGTTCGGCCAGACTCATCGGCTGGTCCAGCTCCCCCCGGAAGCCGGCCAGCGTCTGCCCATAGCGATCGGTCTCCGACCCGACGCTGCCCAACTGGTCGAGGATGCGCCCCAAGGCGACGCGCGCCCGCTCCGACGTCTCGCGGATGGCCTGGGCCTCGGCGTCGAGCGTGAAGAAGCGCTTGTACAGCTCGTCGCAATGGCCTTGCGACAAGGTGGCGCCGTCGCGCTGGGCGAGCTCGATGGCCCGGGTCAGGTCGGGGTTCTGCCCGCCGAAATAGGCGTACCAGAGGGTGAAGTTCTCCGGGTTCGGCAACAGCCCATGGACGGCGATCCGATCCATGGCGCGGCTCGCGAGAATCCGCGCCGTCTCGAAATCCTGATCGCCCGCCATCCTGCCCGCCTTTCCACTGCGCTTTGAATAAAAGGCTACCGCAGCGGGAAAGAGACGGGCAAGCGACTTTCCAGATGGGTTATTATATTACAATTGAGAGGAAATTTACTTGCCAGTTCCTCAATTGCATTGGCCCACGGATTTCTCGGCACAGACCGTCGTGCCGTCGATCCAGGTGGCGCCCGACAGGTCGGCGTGCCGCAGGTCCGCCCCGCCCAGCCGCGCCCCGGTGAAGTCGGCCTTCTGAAGAATGGCGTTCACCAGCTTCGCGTTGCGCAGGTCGGTTTCCTTCAGGGATGCCCCCGTGAGGTCGGCCCGCGTGAAATCGGCTTCGATCAGGCGTGCGCCGTCGAGCTTTACCCCCGGCATGGTGGCGCTGAAGAATTTCGCGCGGTAACCGTCGGTCTCCGACAGGTCGGCGTCCTTCAGCGTGGCCCGCTGGAAGGTGGCGTCGCGCAACATCGCCCCGGCCAGCTTCACAGACGACAGATCGCGCCCGTCGAAATAGCAGCGGCGCCAGTTCACCTTCGGCTGCGCCGGGTCGGTGCATTCGGCCAATGCGGCGGAGGGGACCAGGGCCGTGCCCAGGAAGGTGGAAAGTACCGCGAAGGCGGCGAAAATTGTCGTCTTCATGCGCCAACAGATAGTGTCGCGCAGGCCGAATGACAAAGGGTCCGGCGCAACAAAAGACCGTGGCGGGCAGCGACTTACCGTCACGCCCCCTTCGGCGTCCGCAGCCCGACCGAACGCCCGGCCTGCGGTGGAACGGGCAACGCCGCGTGCTCCGCCGCGGTGGAGGCCAGCCGCTCCACGGTGTCCGGCGCCAGCGGAACCGACCGGCGCTCCGCCAGATCCACATGGATCAGAACGAATTCCGCCGTGGCGGCGAGGAAGCCGTCCTCCTCGTGGCGCATTTCGTGAAACAGATGCAGCCGCTTGGTGTCCGCGCCCAGGACCAGGGAGGCGAAGGTCAGACCGTCGCCCTCCGTCACCTCGCGGGCGTAGGTCAGGTGCGCCTCCACCGCGAACATCGACCGCCCCTCGCCCTCCGCATAGGCCTTGCCGATCCCGAAATGGTCGAGCACGGCGTCGGTCGCGTGATCGAAGGCAAGCAGATAGTAGGCCACGTTCATGTGGCCGTTGTAGTCGATCCACTCCGGGCGGACGGTTTCCCGGTGCAGGTGAAGCGGGGTGGGCGAATGATTCATGCCGTCAAGCATAAGCGATGCCGCCGCTCTTTGGGAACCGGCTTGCATGGCCAGCCAGAGGGGGTCAGGACCGGTCCCGGAGGTGCCTCCTTCCCCTTGCAACGGGGAAGGAGGCGATGCCCCGGCTCAGACGATCCGCATCACACGCTGAAATACTTCGCCCGCGGGTGGTGCAGGACGATGGCGGACGTGCTCTGCTCCGGGTGGAGCTGGTGCTCGTCCGACATCTCCACGCCGATCCGCCCGGCGTCGAGGAGCTTCAAGAGCTGCTCCTGGTCGGCGAGGTTCGGGCAGGCCGGGTAGCCGAAGCTGTAGCGGCTGCCGCGGTAGGCCTGCTGCAACAGCTTCTCCTTGTCGCGGCTGTCCTCGGCGCCGTAGCCCAGCTCGGCGCGGATGCGGGCGTGGACGTATTCCGCCATCGCCTCGGTCATCTCCACCGACAGGCCGTGCAGGTAGAGATAGTCCTGGTAGCGGTTCTCGGCGAACCACTCCCGCGCCACCTCGGCGCAATGCTGGCCCATGGTGACGATCTGCAGGCCCAGCACGTCGCGCTCGCCGTCGTTCACGTCGCGCAGGAAGTCGGCGATGCACTCCCCGTCCTCCTTGGCCTGACGCGGCAGGGTGAAGCGGGCGACCTCGCTGGTCCCGTCCTCGGCGAACAGGATGACGTCGTCGCCGTCGGCCGCCGCCTTCCAGTAGCCATAGACCGCCTGGGGCCGCAGGATCTCCTCCTTCGCGGCGATCTGAAGAATGCGGTCGAGCACCGGGCGAAGCTCCTTCTTCGCCCACTCCTTGAACTCCTCGAAGGACTTGCCGTCCTTCCGGTAGCCCCACTGGAGCTGGTAGAGCATGCGCTCGTTCAGGTAGGTCACCAGCGTCTTCAGCGGCACATGCTCGATGACCTTCGGCCCCCAGAAGGGCGGCGTCGGCACCGGCACGCCTTCGGCCAGCCGGGCGCGGCGGGCGCGGGCGGCGTCCTTGTCCACCGGCCCGACGGTGGCGCTCGTCGCCTGCCCGAGCACGCGGCGGCGGTTGACCGCCCGGCCCGCCCGCTTGGCCTGCTGGATGGCGAGCTGCTGGTCGAAGCTGCCGCCCACCACCTGATCCATCAGGGTCAGCCCGTCGAAGGCGTCGCCCGCGTAGGCCACGCGGCCCGAGCCGTAGGAGGCCACGCAGTCCGTCTCCACATAGGCGCGGGTCAGCGCGGCACCGCCGAGCAGGACCGGAACCTCCAGCCCCTCGCGGGTCATCTCCTCCAGGTTCTCGCGCATCACGACGGTGGACTTCACCAGCAGGCCGGACATGCCGACGGCGTCGGCCTTGTGCTCCTTCGCCGCCTGGATGATCGCGCCGACCGGCTGCTTGATGCCCAGATTGACGACCTTGTAGCCGTTGTTGGTCAGGATGATGTCGACGAGGTTCTTGCCGATGTCGTGGACGTCGCCCTTCACGGTGGCCAGCACCATGGTGCCCTTCTGCTGGCCGTCCATCTTCTCCATGTGCGGCTCCAGCCACGCCACGGCGGCCTTCATGGTCTCCGCGGACTGGAGCACGAAGGGAAGCTGCATCTTGCCGGCGCCGAACAGCTCGCCCACCACCTTCATGCCGTCGAGCAGGTAGGTGTTGATGATCTCCAGCGGCGGGTGGGTCTTCATCGCCTCGGCGAGATCGTCCTCCAACCCGGTGCGGTCGCCGTCGACGATGCGCTCCTTCAGCCGCTCCTCGACCGTCTCGGCGCGGGCCTTCTTCTTGGCGTCCGCCGCCTTGCGGCCCTCGAACAGGGCGATGAAGGCCTGGAGCGGGTCGTACCCTTCCGCACGGCGGTCGAAGATCAGGTCCTCGGCGGTCTTGACCTCCTTCTCGGGGATCTGGTGCAGCGGCATGATCTTCGAC
Organism: Azospirillum sp. TSH58; assembly: GCF_003119115.1. NCBI lineage: Bacteria > Pseudomonadati > Pseudomonadota > Alphaproteobacteria > Rhodospirillales > Azospirillaceae > Azospirillum > Azospirillum sp. TSH58. The sequence continues at coordinate 2,833,288 of NZ_CP022364.1, read as the reverse complement.
ACATGCACGATGGCGCCGGTCATGCCGCGCTTCACCGCGTGGTCGAGGAAGACCGAGTTCAGCACGTGGCGCGCCGCCGCGTTCAGGCCGAAGGAAACGTTGGACAGACCCAGGATGATCTGGCAGCCCGGCATCTCGCGGCTGATCGCCTCGATGCCCTCCAGCGTCCAGATGGCCAGCTTGCGGTCGTCCTCGTTGCCGGTGGCGATGGTGAAGGTCAGCGGGTCGAACAGCAGGTCGTGAGCCGGCAGACCGAACTCGTTGACCGCGAGATCATAGAGGCGCTTGGCGATGGCGAGCTTGCGCTCCGGCGTCTTCGCCATGCCCTCCTCGTCGATGGTCAGCGCGATCACCGCCGCGCCGAACTTCTTGGCGAGCGCGAGGCGCTTGCGGGCCGGCTCCTCGCCGTCCTCGAAGTTGATCGAGTTGAGGATCGCCTTGCCGCCGTAGAGCGCCAGCGCCTTCTCCAGCACGATGTATTCGGTGGAGTCGATGACCAGGGGAGCGGTGACCGAGCCGGCGAAGCGCTGCACGACGGCCCGCATCTCCGCCACCTCGTCGCGGCCGACGAAGGCGGTGCAGACGTCCAGCGTGTGCGAGCCTTCCTTCACCTGCTCGCGCGCCATCTCGACGCAGCCGTCCCAGTCGTTCCTCTCCTGAAGCTCGCGCCACTTCTTGGAGCCGTTGGCGTTGCAGCGCTCGCCGATGGCGAAGAAGGCGTTCTCCTGGCGCAGCGTGACCTGGGAATAGAGCGAGGCGACCGCGGGCACCCAATGGACCGTGCGGCCCTTCGGGTTCGGGCGGTGCGACCCGGCCGGGGCCAGCTTGCGCAGCATCTGGTTGGCCGCCGCGATGTGCGGGACGTTGGTGCCGCAGCAGCCGCCGACGAGGTTCACCCCGTCCTCGGTCACGAAGCGCTCCAGCCAATGGGCGAAGTCGTCGGCGCGCAGCGGGTAGTGAGTCTTGCCGTCGACCAGTTCCGGCAGGCCGGCGTTCGGCTGCACGGAAACGAGGCCCGGCCAGTTCTGGGTCAGCCACTTCACATGCTCGCTCATCTCCAGCGGGCCGGTGGCGCAGTTGAGGCCCATCAGCGGCACGTCGAGCGCCTGGATCACCGTGGCCGCCGCCGCGATGTCGGTGCCGACGAGCAGCGTGCCCGTGGTCTCCACCGTCACCTGGACGAAGACCGGCGTGTCCGAGCCGGCCTCGGCGCGGGCGCGCTTGATGCCGTTGACGGCGGCCTTGATCTGCAGCGGGTCCTGGCAGGTCTCCACCAGGATGGCGTCGGCGCCGCCGGCGATCAGGCCGGCCGCCTGGACGAAGAAGCTGTCCTCAAGGTCCTGATAGGGGATGTGGCCCAGGCTGGGCAGCTTGGTGCCCGGCCCGACCGAGCCGATGACGAAGCGCGGCTGCCCATCCTTGAAGGTCTCAGCCGCCTCGCGCGCCAGTTCGACCGCGCGCTGGTTGATCTCGAACGCCTTCTCGGAGATGCCGAACTCGCCCAGCGTCACCGGAGAGGCGCCGAAGGTGTCCGTCTCCACCATGTCCGCGCCGGCCTCGAAATAGCCGCGGTGGATCTCCCGCACGATGTCCGGGCGCGACAGCGGCAGGATGTCGGTGCAGTTCTCGTGCCCCCAGTAGTCCTTCTCCACATCGAGGTCGAGCGCCTGGATGCGGCTGCCGAACCCGCCGTCGCAGAGCAGGACGCGGTCGCGGAGAGTGTCGAGAATGTGCGGCATGGGAAGGGTCTGGTCCGTTTCGGAAGGAAGGTCGGGCGGAAAAGGTCGGGAGTTCAGCGGTTATTCAAGGCCATGGCGGTTCGTGGGCCACCAGTCGTGGTCAAGCACCTGCTCCAGCGTATGGGGCAGTCCTGCGGAACAGCGCCATCGGAAATGCCGTCGCGGGCAAGGCCGAGGACCGCCAGGCGGCGGGCGTCCCGATAGGCGCGGGCAAGGTCCGTTTTTCTGCGAAGGCTGGGGCTGGCGTCGATCTCGTCCCAGGCGGCGATGCGGTGATCGACCACCGATTCCCGCCACCCCAACCGGGGATCGGAGGCCGGCGAATGTTCGAGCTTCAGCAGATGCTCGATCACCCGCTTCAGAGCGCTGCCGAGCGCCTTGGCATCCGAACGCCCCATGCCCTCGATCTCCTCCGCCACATGCTCCCAGTCGATGGGCGTGTTGAGGCGTTCGCGGGCGGCTTCGCGGAGAAGGCGGGCCTGTTCCTGGGTCCAGGCGTAGAAGTCGTCGTCGTAGCCGATCCGGCTGTCCATGGCCCTTCCTCCGCGACCGCGATCATCCGCAACACCCTAGCACAGGGGGGCGGTCAGGACACCGCCGGCTGCTTCGCCTTGACGCCCAGCATCCGGCAGATGGCCAGCGTCAGCTCCGAGCGGTTCAGCGTGTAGAAATGGAAGTCCCGGATGCCCTGGGCCTGGAGCGCCTGGCACTGCTCCGCCGCCATGGTCGCGGCGACGAGCTGCCGGGTCTCCGGATCGGCGTCCAGACCTTCGAAGGTCTCGGCGAAGCGCTGGGGCATCGCCGCCCCGCACTTGCCGGCGAACTCCACCGCGCGGGCGAAGTTGGTGATCGGCAGGATGCCGGGCACGATCGGCACGGTGATGCCGGCGGCGGCGCAGCGGTCGAGGAAGCGGAAATAGGCGTCGTTGTAGAAGAAGAACTGGGTGATCGCCCGCGTCGCCCCGGCGTCCACCTTGCGCTTCAGGTTGTCGAGGTCGAACTGCGCGCTCGGCGCCTCCGGATGGGATTCCGGATAGGCGGCGACGGAAATCTCGAAGTCGGCGACCTTCTTCATCCCCGCCACCAGATCGGCGGCGTAGGCGTAGCCGCCGGGATGCGGGACGTAGCGCCCCCCCACCCCGCCCTCGGTCTCCGGCGGATCGCCGCGCAGGGCCACGAGATGGCGGATGCCGGCGTCCCAATAGGTGCGGGCGATGGCGTCGATCTCCTCGCGCGTCGCGCCCACGCAGGTGAAGTGGGCGGCGGCGGGGATGCCCGTCTCCTTCTGGATGCGCGTCACCGTGTTGTGCGTGCGCTCGCGCGTCGAGCCGCCGGCCCCGTAGGTCACCGAGACGAAGGACGGGCCGAGCGGGGCGAGGCGCTGGATCGCCTGCCACAGGCTCTGTTCCATCTTCTCCGTCTTGGGCGGGAAGAATTCGAAGCTGACCGACGGGGTGCCGGACGTCATGACTGGGCTCCGCTGATGGAGAGGATGGAGGGATCGGCCGGGGATGCGCCCTTCGCGGCGCGCACCGCCGGCCAGATGGATACGGTAAGCGGTTCGCCCGGCAGATGCACCACGGCACCGCAGTCCAGACCGCAGTGGCGGCACCAGGCGGCGACCTCCGCGTCGGAGAAACCGAGCCGGCGGTGCGCGTGCTCCGCCCGCAGGGACTCCAGGGCGTGGGGAGCGAAATCGACCACCAGCAGCAGGCCGCCGGGCCGCAGCACCCGCGCCGCCTCGGCCAGCAGATCGGCCGGCGCCTCCGCGAAATGCAGCACCTGATGGACGACCGCCGCGTCGAAGGAACCGGACGGAAAGGGAAGCTGGTACATGTCCGCCTGCCGGACATGGCAGTGGCGGAGCGCCGTGTCCTCCAGCTTGGTGCGGGCGATCGACAGCATCTCGCGCGACTGGTCAACCCCCACGGCGCGCCGGGCCCGCGGACCCAGAACCTCCAGCATGCGGCCGGTGCCGGTGCCGATGTCCAGCAGATCGCCGATCCCGTCGGCGGGGATCAGGCGCAGCAGCGCCTCCTCCACCTCGCGTTCCGGAACGTGGAGCGAGCGGATCTCATGCCAGCGGGCGGCGTTCTCGCGGAAATAGCTGGCCGCCGCCTCGGACCGGCTGCGCTTGATCGCCTCCAGCCGCTCCAGGTCCAGCGTCAGCGTCGGGTCGTCGGACGGGATCGCGTCGACCAGCACCCGCGCCAGCTCGGCCGAGGCGCCGCGTTCCGTCAGGCGGTAGAAGGCGAAGGTGCCTTCCCGGAAACGGTCCAGAAGCCCGGCGTCGCACAGAAGCTTCAGATGGCGGGACACCCGCGGCTGGCTCTGCCCCAGGATCTGGGTCAGCTCGGTCACCGTCAGCTCGCCATGAGCGCACAGCGCCAGCAGCCGAAGCCGCGTGGTCTCCGCCGCCGCCTTCAATGTCGCAAGCAGTTCGTCCATGACCGCCGGCACCGTCCTGAAACGCCCCGAAGGGCCGGCCGGCCACCGCGGCCCGCCATGCTGGATACAGATATAAAGATATCTTTATGCAGCGTAAACACGTTTTCACCGGCCCCCCTTCCAATCGGGGGGCACCGGCCGACGCGACACCCGGACGCGACGCGAAGGGCGCGGCAATCCTACCACATAGGGCGGTATCCGTATGGTGACCTCGCGTGGCACGCTGGTCAAAAGGCGGCGCCTGTGTTAGGCACGGAACAAAGGGATCGCACGGATTTTCCGGGCGATGTCCTGTCCGGCAGCGTCCGTTGCCGCCCGGCGAGGGGTCCAGCCCTTCGGACGTGGCGCGACGGGGCCGCGGAAACGGATGCCCCGCCCAAAGTCGTGTCCCCAGAAAGAGCCGTCGCCGATGAAGCTGGCCAACCTCTCCCGCTCCCTTCTTCGCTCGGCCGCCGTGGCCGTCGTCGCCCTCGGCATGGCGGGCTGCGCAACCGCGCCCGGCAGCAACGAAGCCGACGTCACGGTCAGCGATCCGCTGGAGATTCCCAACCGATTCGTCTTCGCCGTCAACGAGACCGCGGACATCCTGCTGATCCGCCCGGCGACGGAGGTGTATGTGGGCGTCGTCCCCGACCCGCTGCGCCAGGCGGTGCACAACTTCATCCAGAACCTGCTCGGCCCGCTCTACATCGCCAACAACCTGCTGCAGGGCGATTTCGAGGGCGCCCAGGTCGCCACCGGCCGGTTCATGACCAACACCATCCTCGGCATCGGCGGCCTCGCCGACGTGGCGACGGAGGCCGGCATCGGCGACCGTCCGGAGGATTTCGGCCAGACGCTGGGCGTCTGGGGCGTCGGACCGGGGCCCTACGTGGTGCTGCCGTTCCTCGGCCCGTCGAACGTCCGCGATACGCTGGGCTACGGCGTCGACACGCTGGCCGACCCGTTCCGCATCGGCACCAACGCCGCCGGGGCGGACAACGCGATGTACGGGCGGACCGCCGCCGCGGGCCTGGACCGCCGCTCGCAGCTCCTGCGCGAGATCGACGACCTGCGCAAGAACTCCCTGGACTTCTACGCGACGGCCCGCAGCCTGTACGCGCAGCAGCGCCGCGCGGCGATCGCCAACGACATCGCGCCGGCGACGCCGGAATTCCCCGATTTCGACGAACCCGCCAAGAAATAAGGAGGAGGCCTGCCGCGGTGCGACCGTCCGCGCTCGATCCTTTAACCGATTGAGTGTTGACAAAGCCCCCGCGGCAGCCACTTTTGCCTTGCCATGCTGACACGTCGCCTGTTTCTCGTGTGCGCGGCCCTGCTCGCGGTGAGCAGCTGGGCCGCCCGTCCCGCCGCCGCGCAATCGGCTGATCCGGGCGCGACCGCGTTCATCCAATCGCTGGGTAACGAGGCCGTCGCCACCTTCTCGAACAAGAGCCTGTCGCGCGAGCAGGCGGTGCAGCGTTTCCGCAGCCTGCTCTACCAGGGCTTCGACGTGGCCTACATCGGGCGCTGGGTGCTGGGCCGCTACTGGAACGCCGCCACGCCGCAGCAGCACGACGAATACCAGAAGCTGTTCGAACGGCTGATCGTCAACACCTACGCCGACCGCTTCGTCGAGTATTCGGGCGAGACCTTCCGGATCACCGGGTCCCGCGTGGAAGGCGAAGCGGACACGATGGTCTCCACCCAGATCGTCCGCCCCAGCGGCCCGCCGGTGAATGTGGACTGGCGCGTGCGCAAGCGCGACACCGCCTACAAGATCATCGACGTGGTGGTCGAGGGCGTCAGCATGGGCGTGACCCAGCGGCAGGAGTTCGCCTCCGTCATCGGCCAGAACGGCGGACGGGTCGAAGGGCTGCTCCAGGCGCTCCGCCAGAAGGTTGGCAGCGCCGGCTGATCCGCTGCTCCGCGCGCCTGGAACCAGGCCATCTCAAGGGCTGCCTTCGGGCGGCCCTTTTTCATGTGCGCCTTTTCATGGCTTCTTTTTTCATGAAGGTCCGAACGGCGTTTCCGTGACGAACTCCGCCGGAAGAGGTATGGTCGCGCCCGAAGCCTCTCTTGTGTGTTGCAGCAGCGGGCGCCCCATCCGATGGCCGACCGGACTCCGAACGAGATCGACGAGATCAAGGCGATCATCCTCGCCCACCAGACGTGGTTGACGCGCCGCGGCGGGCGGCGGGCCGACCTCAGCTTCCGCGATCTTTCGAATCTCAACCTCGACCGGGTGAACCTGAACGGGGCGAAGCTGGCCGGGGCCAATCTGGTCGGCGCCCGCCTCGTCCGGGCCGACCTCTCGCAGGCCGACCTGTTCGGCGCCGACATGGAGGGGGCGAACCTGACCGCCTCGACCCTGATCGGGGCGGATCTGCGCGGCGCCAACCTGCACCGGGCCATCCTGACCGACGCCAACCTGCGCGGCGCCGACTTCCGCGCCGGATCGCTGATGAGCGGAACGGGCGACAAGCCGCGCAGCGACGGCGTCACCCGCCTGACCGAGGCGAAGATGGAGCGCTCCATCCTGGCCGGCGCGAACTTCACCGGCTGCGACCTCAGCGGCGCCGACCTGAACGACGCCGACCTGACGGGCGCCGACATGACCGCGGCCGTCCTGGTCGGCGCCGATTTCTGGGGCGCCACGCTGGACGGCGTGACCTTCGACGGCACCACCATCGACGAGGCGACGCTCGACCGCAACTACCTGCCCGCCTCCCTACCCGAGAACGCCATCGTCAAGCCGGCCTACAAGCCCATGCCGTCGGGCGCCTTCCTGGAGGCCGTCGCCGAGCATGAGCGGTGGGTGAACAGCCAGGGAGCGGAGGGCCGCCATCTCGACCTCGACCTCGTGTCGGTGATCGGGGCCGACCTGACGGGGCGCGTGCTCGCCGCCGCCCGGCTGCGCCGCTGCCGCCTGATGGGCGTGCGGCTGCGCAAGGCCAGCCTGGAGATGGCCGACCTCTCCTACACCGAGATGATCGGGGCCGACCTGACGGAGGCCTGCCTGAACGGCACCAACCTGCGCCGCGCCGGGCTGGCGCGCGCCGTTCTGGCCCGCGCCGACGCCCGGCCCGCCCGCCTGTCCGGCGACCGCCCCTGGCCGGCCAATTTCGACGGTGCCAACCTGACCGGCGCCGACCTGCGCGAAGCCCGGATGGAAGGCGCGGTGCTGCGCTCCGCCAAGCTGGGCGGGGCGAAGCTCGACGGCACGGGGATCACGGTGTCGGAGGACACCGCGCCACCGCCGCCTCCGGCGCCGGAGGAACGGCGGGCGCAGAAGCGCTACGCACAGCCCTGTCTGATCGTTCAGACCGACCGTGGCGCCCATTCCTCCCGCAACTGGTCGATCGGCGGCGTCAGTTTCTACGCTCCGGACGATCGGTTCGAGGAGGGCGAGACGATCGAAGGTCGCCTGTCCATCACCGGACGGGACGACATCATGGCCACCGCGCGGATGGTCGTGGTGCACAAGGGCGCCGGGAAGGGACAGGTGTCCGTGCGCTTCCACCAGTATGGCGACGACCTCAAGCAGCTCCTGAAGACCGCCTTCCTGGAGCATCAGAAGCTGGAGGGATGACCGGGGAACGCTCCCCCTCCCGGGACGGGAGAGGGAGGTTGCCGGAGCCGCTTAGGAACGGACCAGCGGCTTGTACTTGATGCGGTGCGGGTTCACCGCATCCTCGCCCAGACGGCGCTTCTTGTCGGCCTCGTAGGCTTCGAAGTTGCCCTCGAACCACTCCACATGGCTGTCGCCCTCGAAGGCCAGGATGTGGGTGGCGAGGCGGTCGAGGAACCAGCGGTCGTGGCTGATGACCACGGCGCAGCCGGCGAAGCTCTCCAGCGCCTCTTCCAGCGCGCGCAGCGTGTCGACGTCCAGATCGTTGGTCGGTTCGTCGAGCAGCAGCACGTTGGCGCCGGACTTCAGCATCTTGGCGAGATGGACGCGGTTGCGCTCACCGCCGGACAGCTGGCCGACCTTCTTCTGCTGGTCCGGACCGCGGAAGTTGAAGGACGAGACATAGGCGCGGCTCGGCATCGACTTCTTGCCGAGGTCGATGATGTCCAGCCCGTCGGAGATTTCCTCCCACACGGTCTTGTTCGGGTTCAGCGAATCGCGGCTCTGGTCGACATAGCCCAGCTTCACCGTCTCGCCGACGCGGAAGGTGCCGGCGTCCGGCCCGTCCTGCTCGGTGATCATGCGGAACAGGGTGGTCTTGCCGGCGCCGTTCGGGCCGATCACGCCGACGATGCCGCCCGGCGGCAGGCGGAAGGACAGGCCGTCGATCAGCAGGCGGTCGCCGAAGCCCTTGTTGATGCTCTCGGCCTCGATGACGACGTTGCCCAGGCGCGGCGGCGTCGGGATGACGATGCGGGCCTCGCCCGTCGTCTCCTTGCCGCTCTCGGCCAGCAGCGTCTCGTAGGCGGAGATGCGGGCCTTGCTCTTGGCCTGACGGGCGCGCGGGGACTGCCGGATCCATTCCAGCTCGGTGGCGAGCTGCTTCTGGCGGGCCTCCTCGGCGCGGCCTTCCTGCTCCAGGCGCTTCTGCTTCTGCTCCAGCCAGGAGGAGTAGTTGCCCTCCCACGGAATGCCCGACCCACGGTCGAGTTCGAGAATCCAGCCCGTCACGTTGTCGAGGAAGTAGCGGTCGTGGGTGACCAGGACGACGGTGCCCTTGTAGTCCTCCAGGTGCTTCTGCAGCCACGCCACGGACTCGGCGTCCAGATGGTTGGTCGGCTCGTCGAGCAGCAGCAGGTCGGGCTTCTCCAGGAGCAGCTTGCACAGCGCGACGCGGCGCCGCTCACCGCCGGACAGCTTGGTCACGTCGGAATCGCCCGGCGGGCAGCGCAGCGCGTCCATGGCGATCTCGACCGTGCGGTCGATGTCCCAGGCGTCGGCGGCGTCGATCTTCTCCTGAAGCTCGGCCTGCTCGGCCATCAGCGCGTCGAAGTCGGCGTCCGGGTCGCCCATCGCCTCCGACACGGCGTTGAAGCGGTCCAGCAGGCCCTTGGTCTCGGCCAGGGCCTCCAGGACGTTCTCCTGCACCGTCTTCGTCGGATCGAGCTGCGGCTCCTGCGACAGGTAGCCGACCTTGGCTCCCTGCGCGGCCCAGGCCTCGCCCGAATAGTCCTTGTCCAGACCGGCCATGATCTTCATCAGCGTCGACTTGCCGGCGCCGTTCACGCCGAGGACGCCGATCTTCACGCCAGGCAGGAAGGACAGCCAGATGTTGTCCAGAACCTTCTTGCCGCCGGGGTAGACCTTGGACAGGCCCTTCATCACATAGACATATTGATAGGACGCCATGCGCCGCTCCGACCCTTCTGCACAAAAAGGAAAAATCCAGGACGCCACCCGCGGCGCCACTTCGCTCGCCCAGGGTTTTAGCGCATAAGGACGCGGCATGAAACGGCGAAGGAGGGAGGACGGGTGGTCGAGATTTATGTGGATGCCGACGCCTGCCCAGTAAAGTCCGAAATTTACCGGGTGGCCGGGCGCAACGGGATCAAGGTCTGGATCGTCAGCAACGGCCCGCTCCGCCTGCCCGGCGAATGCCTGTCGGAACTGGTCGTCGTCGGGTCGGAGTTCGACGCCGCCGACAATTGGATCGCCGAGCACGCGACCGAGGCCGACATCGTGGTCACCGCCGACATCCAGCTGGCCGACCGCTGCGTCAAGAAGCGCGCCGTGGTGATCGGCCCGACCGGCCGCCCCTTCACCGAGGACAGCATCGGCTCGGCCATCGCCACCCGCGCGCTGATGCAGGACCTGCGCGACATGGGCGTGGTCAGCGGCGGCAACAAGCCGATGAGCCAGCAGGACAAGTCGAAGTTCCTGCAGACGCTCGACCAGGCGGTGCAGGCGCTGAAGGCCGGGCGGCGGCCGAAATGGCGGTAAGGCGCCGGTCCGGCGAGGCTCACTCCGGCAGCGCGTCGGCCTGACCGGCGGCCTGACCAGCGGCGATGGCCCGCGCCTGCCCGTGCGTGGCGATCCCCCGCTGGTCCAGCCGGGTCAGCAGCGCCGCCGCCAGTTCCGCCTCGACCAGGGCGGGGGCGAAGGGGCCCGTGCGGCGGTCGGTCGCGACGCCGAAGGCGGCGGCCAGACGGTCCGGCGAAGCCCCCTCCAGCGCCGGGTCGAGCGCCGCGGCAAGCCGGGCGAGGTCGAGCGTCGGCGGCGTCTCCGGCTCCGGCAGGCCGGCGTCGCGGCAGGCGCGGGCCAGCGTGCCGAGCGCCCGGTCCACCCCCCAGCCGACCACCGCGCAGCCGCGCAGGGCGTCGGCGATCACCGGCCAGGCCGCGGCGAAGGGGCGGGCGCCCTCCACCATCGCCGTGGTCACGCCGTGGATCGCGGTGCCCTCCGCCGGGATCGGCGCGCCGGGATCGACGAACAGGTCGAGCGACAGGCTGCGGAAGACGCGCGGTCCGACCATCCGCACCGTGCCCACCGCGACGACGGCCCCCTCCTCCGCGTGCCCGGTGGCGGTGGCGACCCACAGGCTGACCATCGGCAGGGCCAGCAGCGGGTCCTCGTCGCCGAGATGGACGGGACGGGCGTTGGGGCGCAGGAGCAGCCGCTCGCCGGAGAGCAGCGGCTGCGCCTCCCCCGCCTTCGCCGGGAAGACCAGGGCGATCCCCGACTGGAGCCCCAGATCCTTGACGCGCACCGGCACCTCGCCCCCCTGGGCGCGGCGCAGCAGGGCGGAGACCATCTGGCCGTCCTCGCGCGCCCGCTCGATGGCGCGGAACAACTCGGGGCGCGACAGGTGGTCGTAGATGTCGGCCCCCGCCGCCAGCCCGAGATGGGCGGAGGCCGCTGGGTTGAGCGTGTCGATCCGCCCGAAATCGTCCAGCACCACCACCGGCTCCTCCAGCGCGGCGATCACGCCCGCCAGACGCTCGCCCGGGCGGCTCTCGCCGTGGCGGCCATGGCGCAGCGCCTCCGCCGCCGCCCGCGCGAGGTCGCCGGCCTCATCCTCCTTCGCGTCGGCGGCGAGGGAGGCGGCGCTGCGCCCGCGCCACCCCGACAGGGTCTCGCGCAGCCGTCCCAGATCGCGAAAATGGCGGTTGAGCCGGGCGAAGGCCATCCACAGCGCCAGCACGCCGAGCCCGACGGCCCCCATGTCCAGCAGGGAACGCTCGGGATCGGCGACGGCCAGCCGCCCGATCTCCACCCCCAGGAAGGCGAGCGCCATGCCCGCCACCGCAAAGCCCAGCACCGCCGAACGCCACGCCCCGCCCCGCATCGGGCCGCCTCCACACACCGTCAGGAAGTCGGGACTGTAGCGCCCCCGGAGGCAAGCGGAAAGGGAGCGGGCGGGTCAGCCCTCCCGCTCCTGCCCCGCTAATCCGCCGCGAAGCAGTAGAGCAGCCCCGCCCCGCCCGTGCCCTTCAGGGCGTCCTGGCTGCAGCCGCCCCGCGTCAGGTGCGAGCTGTTCCAGGATTTGGCCGGCGGGTCGTCGCTCAGCCCGATGCGGTCGTGATGGCCGACCATGGCGGCGCCCTCCGTCCCGCTGCGGGTCCAGTTGCCGCAGGTGCGGTCCTCCGCCCCGGCGAAGGCCGTGCCGTCCGGCTGGCTGCCGGTCAGGATGTCGTGGGTGTTGGGGGTGTCGCCGCGGCCTTTGACCGTCTCGCCGGTTTCGGTCAGCCCGGTCTGCTTGGTCAGGCCGTTGGTGGCGTGCAGGTCCTCCACGCTGCGGGCGATCACCTGCCCTTTCGCGTTCTGCCAGGGACCGGCGCCGATGCGGTCGCGGGCGTTCACCGCGGGCCGGCCATCCGCCGCCTGGGTGGACAGATAGGCCTTCCAGTCGCGGTTTCCCGCACCGACGGCCTGGGCCAGTTGCCGGCAATGGCGGTCCGCTCCCTCCAGGCCACCGAGATCGGCGCCTTTCCCAGGCCCGACGCTGGTGATGAAAAAGCTCATGCCCGCGGAACCTGCGGATGTCTGCGCCGGTGCCGGGGCTGCCGACAGCAGCACGACCGCGGAAATTGCAGCGCCGACGCAAGCCCCAAAGATGTCGCGGTCCATGGATGCCCTCCCCTGACTTGTTTTTCGGACGATGGTGCTTCCTGGACGCTGGTGTGGACGGCTTTATTCCCACGTCCCTTCGGATCATCCCCCAGCCGCATGGCCGATCCTTCTTTTTTCCCCTTCCGATGCGGCGCGAAATCCTTATCTTCCCTGGCGGCCTCGCCCCGCAGGCCCGATCAAAAATCCCCAAATCAAAATTTTTTAATACGAATTTCGAACCATTTTTCCCTCATATCACTCGAAAGCTTCGTGCAACTCAAAATAATTATGAGAATGAACGCGAACAAACACACGCCCCCGTTATCTCGTTTTTAAAGATTCAAAGACTTATTTGGATGCTGTTAATCGCTCATTAAGGCCGTTTTGGCAGATTTGGTCTTGCGTTCTCCTTCACATTTTTTGGGTCCGGCGATGGTGATGGTCTACCACCCTTACGCGCTCCAGCATCGGCAGGAACGGCGGTCCGGGCGCAGGCTCGCGCTGGCCCTGATCATCGCGCTCGGCCTGCCCCTGGCGGTGGGCGCCGGCTACACGCTGGAGACGGTGCGCGGCTACGCGGTGCAGGCCCGACTGGCGCAGGCGGTGGACGCGGCGGCGCTGGCCGGCGGACGGGTGATGTTCGACGACCAGCGGGACGGCCACATCCGCAGCTTCTTCGACAACGCCTTCACCAAGAGCTTCCTGGGCGCCCACGCCGCGGTGCTGAAGATCGAGGACGACACGCGCAGCGGCGTGCTGACGGTGCATGGACAGGCGACGGTGAAGGCGCTGTTCACCCGCGTGCTGGGCGGCAGCGATCTGGTCGTGGAGGCGCAATCGGTCGTCCGCCGCAACGTCCGTGGCCGCAAGGGGGCTTAAGCCCTTCGAACCGCAACCCTCGGCGCCGTCGGACGGGCAACCACCACGGCGCCGCTCCCCTGCCCCACTTTTTTAAGGCATCGGGAAGGTTTGCGCTGATACCATGCGGGACCAGGACCTTCCACAACCCGTCGCGTCCCCGTGTCCAGCATCCCGTCCCTTCCATCGCCATCCGGCGCGCCGTCCCTGTCGGGGATGAACCGCATCCGGCAGATGCTGGCCAGCGAAGCCATCGCGGTGCAGCCGATCCGGCACGTGCCGGGGGAACAGGAACGCCGGCGGTCCGATGATATCTCGGCCACCGACGACGCGCTGAAAAGCGGTCAGCGGGCGGAACTGGGCGGAGCGGAAGGCAACCGCGCCGGCCGCGCCGGTTCCTCGAAATTCGCGCTGGACGACGCGGAGGCCGGCGACGGGCCGGTGACCGGGACGTCGCCGCGCCTCAGCGCGATGCCAAACGCCGGGTTCATCGCGCAGAGCATTCATCAGGACGCGATGGGCAGCGGGCTGCACATCGAACCCTGGTCCGCCGCCATCAACGCCTACCGCAAGGCCGACGCCGCGGCCTATGCGGCCGGTGCGTCGGCTGGGATGTCCGTCTAGACGGCCCTTTGACGGTCGGTCAGGACGACGAATCGTCGCCGTAGATCTGCTCCTGCTGGTAGGCGGTCAGGCCCACGCGCTGGATCAGGTCGAGCTGGGTCTCCAGCCAGTCGATGTGCTCCTCGGTGTCCTCCAGGATCTCCCGGAAGATTTCGCGGCTCTGATAGTCACGCACCGCGTCGCAGTCGGCGATGGCCTCCAGCAGATTGCCGCGGTTGTGGCTCTCGATGCCCAGGTCGGCGGTGAACATCTCCGGCAGGTCCTCGCCGATCTTCAGCTTGTGCAGGTCCTGAAGGTTGGGAAGACCTTCCAGGAACAGGATGCGCTCGATCAGCTTGTCGGCGTGCTTCATCTCGCCGATGGATTCCTCGTAGACCTTGCCCGCCAGCCGGTGCAGGCCCCAGTTCTTCAACATGCGGGCGTGCAGGAAATACTGGTTGATGGCCGTCAGCTCGTTCGTCAGAATCGTGTTGAGGTGCCGGATAACCTTCGGATCACCTTTCATCTACCCCTCCGTCTTGATTGGCCGCGCGGCATGGCGCGGCGCGCTGTTCTTTTGCCCGACGACTGGCGCCAAGTGTAAGCCAATAGCGCAGGATCGCAATCGGCTTCCGGTTCGGCTGGCTTCAGGGCCGCTCGCCGCGGACCGCCTCGGCCAGCCGGCGCAGCCCCTCGTCCTCGGCCATCGCCTCCACCGGCACGCCCAGGCGGCGGCGCCAGTTGGGGTGCTGGTCCACGGTGCCCGGCAGGTTCGGCTGCTCCACCTCGCCCAGCGCGTCCTCGATCTGCACCATGGCGATGCGGCCCGGCGAGCGGGCGAGGTAGCGGTGCACCGCCTCCATCAGCGCGCGCGAGAAGGGTTGCGAGCCCTCGTTGTTCGGGTAGCTGGCCGGGCGCAGACCTTCCCGCTCCAGCGCCTGCAGCATCCACCAGCGGTCCACGCCGCGGTCCCAGACGTCCTTGTTCCGCGCCGCCTCGTCGGGATAGAGGTCCAGCCGGGCGCGCCAGTCGAGGTCCCGGTTGGTCCAGAAGCCCTTGAAGGTGGCGAGGTCGTGGGTGGTCACCGTGACCATGGCCCCGGCGGGATACTCCTGCGGCGCCTTGAATCCGCCGTCGGCGCTGCGCTCGAAATACAGCACGCGGTAGCTGAGGATGCCGGCCCGCTCCAGCGCCGGGCGGAAGCCCTCCGGCACGGTGCCGAGATCCTCGCCGATGACGATGCAGCGGTTGCGCCGGCTTTCCAGAGCGATGATCCGCAGCAGATCCTCGAACGGGTATTCGACATAGGCGCCGTCGCTGCCGTCCGCCGGAATCCAGAACAGATGCTGCAGCGCCATCACGTGGTCGATGCGCAGCGCCCCGGCGTGGCGCATGTTGGCGCGCAGCATGGCGATGAAGCTGCCATAGGCCGATTCACGCAGGCCCACCGGCGACAGAGGGGCGAGGCCCCAATTCTGCCCCTTCATGTTGAACTGGTCCGGCGGCGCGCCGACGTTGGCGCCCTGCACCAGGATGTCCGACTCGCCCCAGGCCGCCGCGCCGCCGGGATGCGCCGCCACGGCGAGGTCGCGGTAGAAGCCGATGGGCAGCCCGGCCCGGCGCCCGCGCTCCGCCGCCGTGCCCAGCTGGCGGTCGGCCTCCCATTGCAGATACTCGAAGAACGCCACCCGTTCGGCCTGCTCGGCGGCGAAGGCCTGGACCTCCGGGCTGTCCGGATGCTGGAAGGCCGGCGGCCACGTCCGCCACATCCACTGGGACGGGTCGCGGCGGTAGAAATGCTCGTGCAGCGCCTCGAACACGGCGTGGCGGCGCAGCGGCTCGCCCATCTCCCGCCGGAAGGTTTCGAACGCCTCGCGCCGCGCGTCGCTCTCGCCCAGCGCGCGGAAGGTGGCGTGCAGCGCCTCCAGAACCGGCATCTTCAGGGCGGAGACGGCGGGGTAGTCCACCAGCTCCGTCGCCCGCGCGGCGGCCAGCCGCTGCCGGAACTCCTCCGACGCGATGAGGGCCTGAGCCTGCGGCGTGGCCGACAGTTCCGGCACCCGCTCCACGTCGATGTAGAGGATGTTGAGGAAGGTCCGGCTGCTTGGCGAATAGGGGCCGATGTGGTTGGGGTCGGCCGGGAACAGCGCGTGCAGCGGGTTCAGCCCGACCAGCCCGGCCCCGAGCCCCGCCGCCGTCTCGGCGAAGCGCCCGAGGTCGTCGAAATCGCCGATGCCCCAGTCGTCGCCGCTCTTCAGCGCGTAGAGCTGCAGCCCGATGCCCCAGGTCCGCCCGCCGGGAACCACGTCCTCCACGGTCAGGCAGCGCTGCGGCGCGACGATCAGCACCGTACCGCCCTCCAGCGTGCCCCCCACGCCCTGGGGCCGGATCACCACCGACAACCGGTGATAGCCGAGCGGCAGGGTCGGCGGCAGTCGGGTGGAGACCGTCCGCCGCTCGTAAGCCACGCCGTCGAGCACCCTCTGCTCGGCCAGCGGCAGGTTGCCGACGCGCAGCGACGCGCGGTGGGCGAGCCCGCCCTCCTCGGTCAGCGTCCAGGTCAGCTCGGCGTCCTCCAGCCCGGCCGGGACGGCCAGGGCGAGGCTGAGCGGCGCGCCCTCGTCGATCACCAGGACGGGGGGCAGCATGCGCCGCCACGCCCGATCCTCCACCGCGTGCAGGCTCGTCGCCAACTCGTCGCCGTTGCCGGCGGGATAGCCCATGGCGGCGGCGAGGGCGCGCTTCGTCGCGTCGGAGGTCTCGCGCCGGTTGCCCCAGATGTCATGGTAGAAGGGCTCGATGCCAAGCCGTTCGGCAAGCCGGTCGAGATCGCTCATTCAGGGGTCCCCGCGGTTATCGGTCGTGGCGTCTTGGTGGCGTCATCCTGGCCGCAACGGCCTGCGCGCGAGCATTGCGCGTCGGGCCGATTCCGTCCAGCCCCGAACATTCGAATTTTCATATTGACCGCAACGCTTTCGCGCGCGGCGACGGGGCAAGGGTGACAACGCGCCGCAACCCTGGATGATCCGGCCGTCGCCGTCAGCGGCTCACCATTCGCGGGTTCACGACCCGACCGCCTCTTTCGCGGCATCGCCATTCGCCGCGGACACGACCAGCGCCGCCTTCGCGGCCTCCGCCTTGGCCTGCGCCATCTGCTCCAGGCGGGTGCGGTAGCCGGTCACGGCGGCGGCGACCTCCGCCATCATGGCCTCCAGGGAGCGGGCCGCATCCACCGCCTGCATCAGGTCGCGGGCGAGCGCGCGCACGCGCTCCAGCTCCTCCTCCGCGACGGCACCCGATTCGGCCTGAAGGCGCAAGCGCTCCGCCATCATCTTCAGGGACTTGGCGACGGACTCCGCCGGCCCCGGCTCGCTCAGATCGTCGAGGCGGCGCAGCAGGTCGTCGAGGAAGGCCGGCGCGCGGGCCAGATGCTCCACCGCCATGCGCTCCGGCGGGCGGGCGGTCAGGCCGGGGGCGGCGAACTCGATGAGGAAGGCGACCTGCACGCTGATGCGCAGCAGCTTCTGTTCGTTGACGAAGTGGTTGGCCTCGGCCATGAGCTGGCGGGCGTTGATGTGGGCCCAGCGATTGGTCGCCTTCAGCCGCAGCGTGTTGGGCGCGTCGAGCAGCGGCACCTGGGCGCCCTCGCGCGGCGACTTGCGCCGGTCGGGGCCGGTGTAGTCGGCGGTGACCACGAACTTCTTGCGCGATTCGATCAGGGCGCCCAGCCGGTCCTGCACCTTCTTGGGCGAGACCGGCTTCACCAGCAGGTCGTCCGCCCCGGCGTTGGTGACGCGCATGACCAGCAGCGGCGTCGGCTGCCACGTCGTGGCGACGATGCAGGCATAGGGGTTGCGGGTGTCCGGCTCGTTGCGCAGGCGGCGGATGAGGCGCAGCGCCTCCGCCTCCTCCCCGTCGGTGTCCAGCAGGATCAGGTCCGGCGTCGCCGCGGTCATCGCCTCCGTCGCGTCCTGGACCGAGTTGTGGACGCCCGTCCGCTTCATTCCCAGCCGCGCCAGCACCTCGCGCAGGACGCGTTGGCCGTTGGACTGCGTGTCGATGATGGCCGCGTCAACCAGGGAGAAGTCGTAGTCGGGCATGCGTCGGTTCCGCGAAAACCGGAGGTGGAGGAGCCGCCCCCGGCCTCGACGTTAGCACAGGCGGAAAATACCGCCTATTGACCCGCATCAACGACCGGGCGATTCGACCTGCACGAACACCAGGGCGGTCCGCCCGTCCACCGGCATCGTCCGCCCGGCGAGTTGCATCCGCCCGTCGCCGGCCCCGTCCGCCACGCGGGTGTCGAGCACGCAGCGCCAGCCGCGCGCGTCCGGCACCTCGGGCAGGGTGACGTTCACCGTGTCGGTGTGGGCGTTCAGCACGATCAGCAGCACCCCGTCGTCCTGCGGCGCCCCGTCCACCCCGGTGTAGCTCCCGGCATGGCCGTTCAGCAGCAGCATGATGCAGCGCGCATGGCCGTTGCGCCAATCCTCCGCCGACTTCTCCACCCCCTGCGGCGTGTACCAGACGATGTCCTTCAGCCCGTCCGCGGAGGTGCGGCGGCCGTGCAGGAACACCGGGCGGCGCAGCACCGGATGGGCCTTGCGAAGCGCGATCAGCCGCTTGACGAAGGCCAGCATCGGCCCGCCCTCGCCCTTCAGCCGCGCCCAGTCGAGCCAGGAGGTCTCGTTGTCCTGGCAATAGGCGTTGTTGTTGCCCTTCTGGCTGTGGCCGATCTCATCGCCGGCCAGCATCATCGGCGTGCCCTGCGACAGGAACAGGGTGGCCAGCAGGTTGCGCTTCTGCTTGGCGCGAGCCTCGCGGATCGCCGGGTCGTCGGTCTCGCCCTCCACCCCATGGTTCCAGGAATGGTTGGCGGAATGGCCGTCGCGGTTGTCCTCGCCGTTGGCCCAGTTGTGCTTGTCGTTGTAGGAGACGAGGTCGTGCAGGGTGAAGCCGTCGTGCGCCGTGACGAAGTTCACCGACGACCAGGGCCGCCGCCCGCGCTTCTCGAACAGGTCCGACGAGCCGGCGATGCGCCCGGCCAGTTCCGGCAGCATCCCGTCGTCGCCGCGCCAGTAGCGGCGCACGGTGTCGCGGTAGCGGTCGTTCCACTCGGCCCAGCCCGGCGGGAAATTGCCGACCTGATAGCCGCCGGGACCGACGTCCCACGGCTCGGCGATCAGCTTCACGTCGGCCAGCGCCGGGTCCTGCCGCACCGCGTCGAGGAAGCCCGAACCGGGGTCGAAGCCATAGGGCTCCCGCGCCAGCACGGTGGCGAGGTCGAAGCGGAAGCCGTCGACGTGCATCTCCGTCACCCAGTAGCGCAGGCTGTCCATGACCATCTGGAGAACGCGCGGGTGGCTGAGATTCAGGGTGTTCCCGGTGCCGGTGTCGTTGATGTAGAAGCGCGGGCTGTCGGGCAGCAGCCGGTAGTAGCTGAGATTGTCGATGCCCTTGAAGGACAGGGTGGGGCCGAGATGGTTGCCCTCGCCCGTGTGGTTGTAGACCACGTCGAGGATGACCTCGATCCCCGCCTCGTGCAGGCGGGCGACCATGGTCTTGAACTCCGACAGCACGCCGGTGGTCATGTAGCGCGGCTCGGGCGCGAAGAAGCCGACGCTGTTGTAGCCCCAGTAGTTGCGCAGGCCCTGCCCGACCAGATGCCGGTCGTCGGCGAAGGACTGCACCGGCAGGAACTCCACCGAGGTGATGCCGAGCGCCTTCAGATAGTCGATCACCGCGTGGGTGGACATGCCGGCGAAGGTGCCGCGCAGCGGGGCCGGCACCTCCGGATGGCGCATGGTGAAGCCGCCGACATGAGTCTCGTAGATCACCGTGTCCGACCAGGGAATCGCCGGATGCCGGTCGTGCCCCCAGGTGAAGGCGCGGTCCACCACCCGGCATTTCGGCATGCCGCGGGCGTTGTCGCGCCGGTCGAAGGACAGGTCCTCGCGCGTCGAGCCGACGCGGTAGCCGTAATGGGCGTCCGACCAGCGGAACGGCCCGAACAGCGCCTTGGCGTAGGGGTCGAGCAGCAGCTTGTTCGGGTTGAAGCGGTGCCCGGCCAGCGGCTCGTAGGGGCCATGGACCCGGTAGCCGTAGAGCAGGCCCGGCCGGGCCTCCGGCAGATAGCCGTGCCAGACCTCGTCGGTGTGCTCCGGCAGGACGACCCGCTCGACCTCACGCTGGCCGGTCTGGTCGAACAGGCACAGCTCGACCTTCTCGGCGTGGGCGGAGAACAGGGCGAAGTTGACCCCGAACCCGTCCCAGTTCGCCCCGAGGGGATAGGGCTTGCCGGGCCAGACGGCGGTGCGCGTGGCGGTGGAGATGGACATCAGGGCAGACTCACCAGGGGCGCTGGAGATCGGGCGGAACCGCAAGCGGCTTGCGTCGGCGCAGCGGCTGACCTAGCCGAAGCGGATAGCCACCTCTTGCAATAAAGGAGCGGCACGCCGGTCACGTCAAGTGCGGAACGCCGCTCCTCCCTTCTCCCTTTGATCGAAACGCTGCCCCTACCCGGCCTTGCGCTCCAGCACCAGCGTGCCCAGCGGCGGCAGGGTCAGGCTGATGGAATGCGGGCGGCCATGCCATTCCGTCTCCTCGCTCTCCACGCCCCCGGCGTTGCCGACGCCGCTGCCGCCATACTCCGGCGCGTCGGTGTTCAGCACCTCCTCGTACCGCCCCGGCAGGGCGACGCCGACCCGGTAGCCGTCGCGCGGCAGCGGGGTGAAGTTGCAGACCACGACCACATGGTGCTCCGGGTCCTCCCCGCTCTTGCGCAGGAAGGCGAGGATGGAGTTGTCGCTGTCGTTGGCCTCGATCCATTCGAAGCCGGCCGGGTCGCAGTCGGTCTGGTGCAGCGGCTTCAGGCCGCGGTACATCCGGTTCAGGTCGCGCACCAGCGCATGCAGCCCATGGTGCAGCGGCTCCTCCAGCAGGTGCCAGTCCAGGCTGCGCGTCTCGCTCCACTCGCGCCACTGGCCGAACTCGCCGCCCATGAACAGCAGCTTCTTGCCGGGATGGGCGAACATGAAGCCGTAATAGGCGCGCAGGTTGGCGAACTTCTGCCAGTCGTCGCCCGGCATCTTGTTGATCAGCGAGCCCTTGCCGTGCACCACCTCGTCGTGGCTGAGCGGCAGGACGAAGTTTTCCGAGAACTGGTAGATCAGGCCGAAGGTGAGCTGGTGGTGGTGGTAGCGGCGGTGGATGGGGTCCTTCGCCATGTACTCCAGCGTGTCGTGCATCCAGCCCATGTTCCACTTGTAGCCGAAGCCCAGCCCGCCGAGATAGACGGGCCGCGACACCGCCGGCCAGGCCGTGGACTCCTCGGCCACCGTCATGATCCCCTGGTGGTGGCCGTAGGTCAGCTCGTTCATCCGCTTCAGGAAGGCGATGGATTCCAGGTTTTCGCGCCCGCCGAAGCGGTTGGGGACCCACTCGCCGGCCTTGCGGCTGTAGTCGAGGTAGAGCATGGAGGCCACGGCGTCGACCCGCAGCCCGTCCAGCCGGTAATGCTCCAGCCAGAACAGCGCGTTGCCCAACAGGAAGTTCTGCACCTCCGTCCGGCCGAAATTGTAGATCAGCGTGTTCCAGTCCTGGTGGTAGCCCTGGCGCGGGTCGGCGTGCTCGTAGAGGTGCGTGCCGTCGAACCAGCCCAGCCCGTGCGGATCGGTCGGGAAATGGCCGGGCACCCAGTCGAGCAGCAGCCCGATCCCCGCCGCGTGGCAGGCGTCCACGAAGAACTTGAAGTCCTCCGGCGTGCCGTGGCGGCTGGTCGGCGCGTACATGCCGATCGGCTGGTAGCCCCAGGATCCGTCGAAGGGATGCTCGGTGATCGGCAGCAGCTCGATGTGGGTGAAACCCAGATCCTTCACATAGGGCACCAGCCGGTCGGCCAGCTCGCGGTAGGTGAGGAAGCGGTCGCCCTCCTCCGGCACCCGCGCCCAGGAGCCGAGATGGACCTCGTAGATGGAGATCGGCGCGGTCAGGTCGGCGCTGGCGGAACGGGTCCGCTGCCACTCGGTGTCCTGCCAGTCGTAGGACGGCAGCCCATGCACGACGGACGCGGTCTGCGGACGGAACTCCGCCTGGAAGGCGTAGGGATCGGACTTCAGCGGCAGCAGGTCGCCGCCCGCCCCCTTGATCTCGAACTTGTAGCGCTGGCCGGCGGTGGCGTGGGGCACGAAGATCTCCCACACGCCGGCCTCCACGCGCTTGCGCATCGGCAGGCGCCGCCCGTCCCAGTCGCAGAAATCGCCGACGACGCTGACCCGCCGGGCGTTGGGCGCCCAGACGGCGAAGGCCACGCCGGCCACCCCATCGATCTCCCGCGGGTGGGCGCCCAGCCGCTCGAAGCTCTTGAGGTGCGTGCCCTCGGCCAGCAGATGGATGTCCAGCTCGCCCAGAACGTACGGGAAGCGGTAAACGTCCTCGAACTCCACCGTCGCCAGCGGGAACTGGACGCGCAGACGATAGCGGAAGCGCTCCTTGCGGTCGGGCAGCACCGCGACGAAGAAGCCCTCGTCATGGACCTTGTCGGCCTCGCCCACCGGATCGCCCGACAGGCTGTCGACCACCCAGAGCTTCTCCGCGCCGGGGATGAAGGCGCGGACCTCGACGGGCTGGTCCTTGCCCGTCTGGTGCATGCCCAGGATCGCGAAGGGATCGCCGTGGTCGGCGCGGACGATGGCCTCGATGCCGCCGCTCAACGGCGACACGGCCTTCGGCGACGCTTCCTGCGCCTTGGCACGGTTTCCCGTTCGGATGTCGTTCGGCATCGGCTGACTTTCCCCTACCCTTGCTCGTTCTTGGGGTGTGAACATAGCGCCGGGGCGTTTGTCACACCACGCCCGCGGCGTCCTATGCCGCGTTTCGGGTTGCGCCTCAGGACTCGCCGTCCAGAAGCCCCAGCACGCCCTTCACCGGAATGCCGATCCAGTTCGGCCGGTTGGCGGCCTCGTAGGCGATCTCGTACAGCGCCTTCTCCATCAGGAACAGCGCCAGCAGGCGGCGGTCGGCGGCGGTTCCGTCCGGCACGTCCGGGCAGGCCCCCATGGCGGCGCGGTAGGCCTCCAGGAAGCTCTGCATGCTGCGCCGTTCCCAATCCAGCGCCGCCTCCATGACCGCGCCGGCCTCCTCCAGCACGCCGGTCTCGTCGATCCGGAACAGCGCCGCCCAGGTGGCGTAGTTGAAGGAGCGCAGCATCCCCGCCACGTCGCGCAGCGGGCTGTGCTTGGCCCGGCGCTCCTCCAGCGACTTCGCCGGCTCGCCTTCGAAGTCGATGATGTACCAGTCGTTCTGGGCGCGCAGCACCTGCCCCAGATGGTAGTCGCCGTGGATGCGGGTCTTGTCGCCCTGCGGCGGCGTGTCGGCCAGCTCGGCCAGCCGGTTCATCACGTCGGTGCGGCGGGCCAGCAGCGATTCCGCCTGCTCGCGCACGGCCGGGGCCAGACGGTCGAGGGCGCCGGGCAGCGCGGCGAAGGCGGCCTCGGCCTGACGGCGGGCGGCCTCGCCCCAGCCCTTCAGGTCGTCGGCGGTCACCGGTTCCGGATCGAAGGCCGGGTCGCCGGTCCGCTTCGCCAGCGCGCAATGGAGTTCCGCCGTGCGCTGGCCGAGCGTCGCCATCATGGCGGCGTGCATGCCGAAGGGCTCGCCCTCGGTCGGTTCCTCCGGATCGTGGGACAGGCCGAGACGGATGTCGTCCAGATCGCGCACCAGCGAATCGACGGTGCTGGTCCAGCCGTCGCCCTGGTTGCGGACATAGCCCTGGAGAACGAACAGCGCGGTCGGCGTGCCGTCCTCCGCCACATGCTCGACGGACCCGAGCAACGGCGGCGTGTTCTGGAAGCCCGCCACCTCGGTCAGGAAGCGACCGACCTCAAGCTCCGGATGGGCGCCGGGGGTCAGGCGGCGGAAGGCCTTCAGCACGGCCTGACTGCCGACGAGGATGGAGCTGTTGCTCTGCTCCACGCCCAGGCGGCGGATCTCGGTGTCGTCGTCCACCGCGAGGTCGGCCATGCAGGCCGTGGGGGAGAAGCGCAGGTGCCCACTCGACGCCGGAACCTCCCGCCCCTCGCGCAGGGCGGTCAGCAGGCTGCGGGTGAAGGCGTCGGCCTGCATGGCGTCGTAGATGGCGCCGGTGCGCGGGCCGCGCCGGGCCTTGGCGAGCGTGAAGGGCAGCAGCGGCCAGCCGGTGTTGCCGGCGTTCTCCTCCCAGCTCATGGCGAGCGGCAGGAAGTAGGACTGCGGCTTGGCCCCGGCCAGGGACACGTCGGCCCGCACCATCATGAAGCCGTCGCCCGGCCCGCCGAGCCGCGCGAACATCGGGATGTGCGCGCTCTCGATGCGGCGGTCCTTGGCGGCGAACCAGCGCTGCTGCGGCAGGTAGGCCTGCAGGATGTCCCGCGCCAGCTCCTCTCCGGCACGGCCGCTGATCAGGCTCTGCCAGCCGTCGCGCACGACGATGGTCAGCAGGTCGGGCACCGGCTCCGGCATCGTCTCGTGCCAGGACGGCAGCGCCGCCTCGGCGGCCAGCGCGAACCAGTAGAAGCCGTAGGCGGGGATGGTCAGCAGATAGGGCAGATCGCCGACCGGCGGGAAGACCGTCCGGCCCAGCATCTCCACCGGCACACGGCCGCGGAACTGCTTCAGATCCAGTTCCACCGCCTGGGCGGAGCGGGACAGGTTGGCCACGCAGAGGATGACCTCGTCGCCCTCCTCCGTCGAATGGCAGCGCAGATAGGCCAGAACCTTGCGGTTGCCGGGATAGAGAAGCTGGAAACGGCCGCGCCCGAAGGCCTTGTGCTGCTGGCGGACGGCGATCAGCCGCTTCATCCAGTTCAGCAGAGACGACGGGCTGCGCTGCTGCGCCTCCACGTTGATGGCCTGGAAGCCGTAGATCGGGTCCTGGATCGCCGGCAGATACAGCCGTGCCGGGTCGGCGCGGGAGAAGCCGCCGTTGCGGTCGGGCGACCACTGCATCGGCGTGCGCACGCCGTCGCGGTCGCCGAGATAGATGTTGTCGCCCATGCCGATCTCGTCGCCGTAATAGAGCACCGGCGTGCCCGGCATGGACAGCAGCAGGCTTTTCAACAGCTCGATCTTGCGGCGGTCGTTCTGGAGCAGCGGGGCGAGGCGCCGCCGGATGCCCAGGTTGATCCGCATGCGCCGGTCGGCGGCGTAGAAATCCCAGAGATAGTCCCGCTCGCGGTCGGTCACCATCTCCAGCGTCAGCTCGTCATGGTTGCGCAGGAAGATGGCCCACTGGCACTCGTCCGGGATGTCCGGGGTCTGGCGCATGATGTCGGCGATGGGGTGCCGGTCCTCCATGGCGACGGCCATGTAGATGCGCGGCATCAGCGGGAAGTGGAAGGCCATGTGGCATTCGTCCCCGCCCTTCTCCAGGTCGCCGAAATAGGGCAGCACGTCCTCCGGCCACTGGTTCGCCTCGGCCAGCAGCATGCGGTCGCCATAGCCCTTGTCGATCTCCGTGCGGATGGCCTTCAGGACGTCGTGGGTTTCCGGCAGGTTCTCGTTGTTGGTGCCCTCGCGCTCCTTCAGGTAGGGCACGGCGTCGAGCCGCAGCCCGTCCACCCCCATGTCCAGCCAGAAGCGCATGACGTTCAGCACCTCCTGAAGGACCTTCGGGTTGTCGAAGTTCAGGTCGGGCTGGTGCGAGTAGAAGCGGTGCCAGAAATAGGCCTGCGCCTCGGAATCCCAGGTCCAGTTGGACTTTTCCGTGTCGCAGAAGATGATGCGCGTGCCCTGGTACTTCTGGTCGGTGTCGGACCAGACGTAGAAATTGCGGTGGTTCGATCCCGGCTTGGCCTGACGGGCGCGCTGGAACCACGGGTGCTGGTCGGAGGTGTGGTTGATGACCAGCTCGGTGATCACGCGCAGGCCGCGGTCATGGCATTCGCGCAGGAACCGCTTGAAGTCCTGGAGATTGCCGTAGGACGGGTTGACCGCCTTGTAATCGGCGATGTCGTAGCCGTCGTCGCGCAGCGGCGAGGGGTAGAAGGGCAACAGCCACAGCGTGGTGACGCCAAGCTCCTGGATGTAGTCGAGCTTCTGCGTCAGGCCGGCGATGTCGCCGATGCCGTCGTTGTCGGCGTCGAAGAACGCCTTCACATGAAGCTGATAGATGACCGCGTCCTTGTACCAGAGCGTGTCGTTCCGATCGATCCGGCCATTGTCCGAGTTCTTCATACCGCCGCCGTCGCTCCGCTGGTCTGGTGGAGCGGGGTCGCCGGGCGGGCGGGGAATCCCGCGCCCATCCGGCAGCCGCGCCACATCATAAACCAGTTAGAGTTGGGTCCGTTCCACGGCAAAGGCAACGTTGGGCGCTAAACCTGCGATGGCGGACCCGCGTCGCGGGCGGTTCCGGCGTCAGGCGTCGGCCAGCGCCGCCACGGTCAGCGGCTGGGTTTCCGTGCTGCTCCGGACATCCACCGAGACGCCGCCGTTGATATAGCCCGTCACCGTCTGGCGCAGCGCGTAGACGGTCTTGCCGAGTTCGGCGCTCATCGCCGGATCGTAGGTCGAACCGGGCACCGGCTGGGTGTAGTAGAAGACGGCCGGCGTGCTGTAGGAGGTCGGCGGGATTTCGGCCATCAGGATCGTCATCGTCGAGCTGTAGCGGCAGTCGGCCGGGATCTCGACCGTCTGGCTGACCGCCAGTTCGTAGTAGTTGGTGACCGAGGTCTCCTTCGTGCCCGTGTAGCTGTAGGACATGGAGAAGGTGCAGCCGACCTCGACCTCGCCGGTCAGACCGATTCCGTAGGTGAAGCGCACCTCCTGGACATAGCCGATGGTGTAGGAATCGGTGACCGACAGCGTCAGCGACTGCGATTTTCCGCTGGTGACGGACACCGTGTCGGACAGCGTCGCCGTTCCCTGGTTGGTTCCGGAGATGGAGCTGGAGATCGTGCTCGACGGGTTGGTGGGCACCGGCGAAGTGATCGAGAAGGGCTCGACCTCCGAATGGACCGGAGTCAGCAGATCCCACCGCCACGACGCCTCCTTGTCGACGAAGGAGTTGCTGCGCAGGTCCGGAATGCCGTCCATGCTCAGCCAGCCGGCAACGGACATGGTTTCCCCGTCGCCCTGCCCGCCGTCGTACAGCGACACCTGCTGGGCGGTCAGCCCGCCGAAATAGATCGACGCCGCCCGGTCGCAGATGTACCAGCCCGCCAGCGACAGCACCGAACCCATCGGCCATTCGCAGAGGAAGAAGGTGTTGCGGTTGTCGGCATAGTTGAGTCCGTCGAACAGCTGGAACACGCCGGTGTTCACGTCCACGCGCCGCCAGATGTAAGCGGACAGGCAGTCGTTGGCACCGAGCTTCTCGACATCGACCGTTTGCGTCGTGCCGTTGCCGATCAGATCGACGCAACGCCCGCAGCCGTTGAAGCTGTAGGGCTGGCCGGCGGGCGGGGTGGTCTTGTGCTCCAGCAGGGTCAGGACGACCCCTTCCGGCAGGTTGAAGGCAACCCAGGTCGTCCGGTCGTTCAGGTTGGTCCCGGCAAAGGAACTCTGCACGCCTTCGATCGCGCCCGAGGTGGTGATGGTCAGGCTGTCGCTGTTCCAGTTCTGATCGGCGTACAGCTTCACTGTTCCCGACGGAAGGCTGGACGGATAGGCCACCGACGTTGACGGCGGCAGTTTATAGAGTTCGGTCATGGCGCTCCCTCATTTTTTGTTTGATAAACCCCATCCGCTCGCCTTCATTTGATTATATTGCAAATCATACAAGCGTAGATAACGATCACATGAATTGCATTCATTTATATTTATTGCGTCATCGGTCAGGGCACAGCGAAACACTAGCCATGATAATTTTTGAAATGGAAATTGATTCTTTTAAATACATTTGCATTGAATTTCCCGGTCAGGGCCATTCAGGCAAAGCTGTGCCGGCGGTTCGCGTCGCGAGCCGGCCATCAAGCGGACCATGAAGCGGACCATGAAGCCGGCCGCCCCGTCGGGAGCGGGCGACCGTGACGTCGGGGAAAAGCGGCGCCGGAAACGGCGGTCAGGCGGAGGTCCGCTTGCGCTTGGCACCCTGGGTCAGGCTGCGGTAGACGCCCTGATCCTCTTCGATGAAATGGGCGATCAGGCGGTGCTCGACCCAGTTGGTCAATTCGTTGGGGGTGCAGAAGACGACGCCGTACGGCCCTTCGAACCGCAGGGCCAGCAGTTCCTCGGTGATCTGCCGGTGCAGCCGCTTGTGCTTCTCGACGGCGCCGCTCCTGGCGTCGGTCCAGAAGCGCTCCTCGGCGGAGAAATGCTCCTCCGTGTACTTCACCAGGGCGGCGAAGGCGCTTTGGATGATCTTGTAGCCCTGCCCCGCCGCCACCGCCATGTGCAGCAGCCCGGCCAGTTCCAGAAGCGTCCGGTGCTGCTCGTCGATGGACTCGTTTCCAACCGTGTATTCGGTCTTCCACGGGAAACGGACAGATGGCTGCATGGGGGGCCTGACGGCGAAAGGCCGCGCTGAAGGTGTGGGAAAGGCCGCAACATAACATCCGGAACCGCGCGCCGGGGTCGGACAACTTGCCGCAAATCGAATCCACGCCCCGTGAAAAGGATTCAATTTGCGGCAAAATTCATCCAATGCGCCGGCTCAGCCTGTCACCGGCTTGGTCATGTAGGTCATGCCGCCGCCGTAGGAGGCGAGCTTGGCCGCCAGACCGGCCCCACCGTCGTGTGGCAGGAAACCCTGCGCGTCCCAGAAGGCCCGCGCGCCGGGGGTGGAGGTCAGGGCCAGCCAGCGGAAACCCTGCCGCGCCGCCAGCGCGTCCATGCGCTCCAGCGCCGCCACGCCCAACCCCAGCCCCCGCGCCGCGGGCAGCAGGGCGACGTCGTGCAGATAAAGGCAATCCGCCCCCTCCGGCAGCGCGCCGAGCGGCGAGTCGAGCGGCGGCGGAACGCCCAGCCGCCCCGGATGCATGACGATGTAGCCGATGCAGTCCCCGTCCGCCACGGCCCCATCGATTTCCGCCATGGCGCACCCCTCCGGATAAAGGGCCAGACGCTCGGCAAAGACGGCGCGGTCCTCCGGGTAATCGGGGTGCACGATCTCGGCGATGGCCATCACACGGTCCAGGTCCGTCGCTTCCATGGCGCGCCATCCCGCTTTCATCCGCAATCTCCCATCCTCCCCGCCCTTTCCAGCCTTCCAGCCCACCATCCGGGCGCGCTATGGTGGCCGTTCGCACACCAGCCGACCGGAGGACCACCCATGACCGACACCGCCGCGGCGAGCCTGCTGCCCAAGGTGCGGACCATCGCCCACGAAGCGGGTCAGGTGATCCTGCGCTTCTACAACGACGGCATCGACGCCGCCACAAAGGTCGACGGCAGCCCGGTCACCCAGGCCGATCTCGCCGCCGAGCATGTCATCACGCCGGCCCTGCACCACATCGCCCCCGGCATTCCGGTTGTCGCGGAGGAGGCCGTGGCCGCCGGGCACCGGCCGGACATTTCCGGCGGACGCTTCTGGCTGGTCGATCCGCTCGACGGCACCAAGGAATTCATCAGCCGCAACGGCGAGTTCACCGTCAACATCGCGCTGATCGACGGCGGGCGCCCGGTTCTGGGCGTCGTCTACGCGCCGGCCACCGGCGATCTCTACGCCGCCTGCGGGCCGGGCACCGCCGTCCATTGGGTGGAAGGCCGCCACGATTACCCGATCCAGGTCCGCAAGCCGCCGCCCGACGGCCTGACCGTGGTCGCCAGCCGCTCCCACGGCAGCGGCAGCGAGCTGGATGGCTTCCTCGCCGGCTACACGGTGAAGAACCGGGTGACCTGCGGCAGCTCCCTCAAATTCTGCACGGTGGCGTCCGGCAAGGCCGACCTCTACCCCCGTTTCGGTCCGACCAGCGAGTGGGACACCGCCGCCGGCCACGCCATCCTCGCCGCCGCCGGCGGCCGGGTGGAGCAGCCCGACGGCTCGCCCTTCCTCTACGGCAAGGCCGACATCGCGAACCCCCATTTCGTTGCGTATGGATGGTGACGACGCTGTGTGACGCGGCCGTCGCGGTGCTGACCACCGCGGCGCCGCTGGAGAAGGTGCGTCTGACGCGGGAGTACGCCGCGGGCTGGCGCGACGGACGCATCGCCGCGTTCGGCACGCTGGCCCCGCCGGAGCGCCCCGCCCGCCCGGAGCGCCCGCCCCTGATGCTGCCCCGCGACATGCCCAAGCGCGGGCGCGGCGGCAGCGCGCAGAACCGCGTCGCCCTGCTGCACGCGCTGGCCCACATCGAGCTGAACGCCATCGACCTCGCCTGGGACATCGTGTGCCGCTTCGTCGGCGAGGGGATGCCGAAGGGCTTCACCGACGACTGGGTGCAGGTCGCCGACGACGAGGCCCGGCATTTCCAGATGCTGGAGGAGCGGCTGAACCAGCTCGGGTCCGGCTACGGCGAACTGCCGGCCCATGACGGGCTGTGGCAGGCCGCGACGACCACCGCCCACGACCTCGCCGCCCGGCTGGCCGTGGTGCCGATGGTGCTGGAGGCGCGCGGGCTCGACGTCACCCCGGAGACCGTCCGCCGCCTGCGCGAGTTCGGCGACGCGGAGAGCGCCGCGCTTCTCCAGGTCATCCACGACGAGGAGATCACCCATGTCGCCGCCGGGCGCCGCTGGTTCGGCCATCTCTGCGCCAAGCGCGGCGTGGACCCGGTGGAAACGTGGCAGGATCTGGTGAAGCGGTACTTCCGCGGCGGCCTGAAGAAGCCCTTCAACGTGACCAGCCGCCAGGCCGCCGACTTCGGCCCGGAATTCTACGAGCCGATCGCGGAGTGACAGGGGCTTTCACCTCCGCGCCTGCTCCTTCTCCCCCCTTAGGGAGAAGGTCAGGATGAGGGGGCGCCGCAGGCGACCTGCTTATCAACCGGTTTCCTGATCCGCCCTGACGGGCGCCCCCTCACCGGCTCTCGGCGGATGCCATAAGCATCCGCCTGCCGCCGTCAGCGCTGGCCCTCGGCCAGCGCGAGAGGCCCTCCGGGCCACCCTCTCCCCAGCGGGGCGAGGGGGTATCACTCCCTACCCCCGCAACAGCTTCGGGTTGGTGATGCCCAGCCGGGCCTGGACGATCTCCTCCAGGCATTCCATCAGCACGTCCTGGCCGTCATGGTCGAAGTCGCCCGCGGCGATCTCGATGCACAGCCGGTGCTGCAACGCCTCCACCCGCTGGCGCAGGTCGGCGCCGGACAGGCTGTCGTCGGCGTCCTCGCCGTAGAGCAGGGCCAGCGCCGCCAGCATGGCGTGACCGGCCCCATCGGCGCCGGCCAGTTCGCGCTGCACGATGCCGAGCGCGTTGGCGATCATCAGCGCCGTGTAGCGCTGGGCCGGCGGGATGTGGGGGAGCAGGTCCGTCCGAAAGGTTTCCGCGGTGATGCCCAGCAGTTCCTGGGCGTTCGGGCTGGTGCGCATCAGGCGACCCTTTCTTCGTCGGCATCGCCGGACGGCTCGGCTGCCACCGCCGCCGGGGACGATGCCGTCAGCCCCAGGCTGTGGATGTGGCGCAGCAGGTCCAACTCGATCTCCGGCAGCATGCGACCGGTCAGCGCCAGTTCGAGCGAGGGCTCCTCGCCGGAAGTGTGGCGGCGCCCCTGAAGGACCGCGATGGCCGCCCAGCGCATGTAGGCGGCGGTTTCCCAATAGGCGACCCGCTGCGGGTCCACGCGGCGGCCGGACGTCTCCTCGTAGCCGGCGTAGAGGTCCTCCCGCCCGGCCAGACCGCCGGCCTCGCGGTCGTGGCGACCGAACCGCCAGGAGCGGGCGCAGAACCAGCCGAGATCCTCCATAGGATCGCTGAATCCCGCGAATTCCCAATCCAGGATGGCGGTCAGACCCCCGTCCTTCACAAGATAGTTCCCGGTGCGGTAGTCGCGGTGGCACAGCACCAGCTCGCCCGGCGGCGGCGCGTGGATCTCCAGCCAGCGCAAGCCCCAGGCCAGCACGGCGTCGCGCAACGCCAGATCGCCCAGCCAGTCGCGGTAGGCGTGGACGCAGTCGAGCGCCGGCGACGCGGCCGGCACCGGCAGACTCTCCAGCCCCGGCGTGTCCGGCCCGGCCTTGTGCAGGCGGCCGAGCTGGCGGCCAAGCTCGCGGGCGAGGCCGCGCTGCGGCTGGTCGGCCTTCACCACCTTGTGCCCGGCCCCGATGCCCTCGGCCCGCCGCATGATGTAGAAGTCGGCGCCCAGAACCGCCGGGTCGCCGCAGGCGGCGATGGGCTCCGGCGCCGCCACCCCGGCGCCAAAGGCGGCGCGCAGAACGGCGAACTCCTGCGCCTTGGAGATGCTGGCCTTCATGCCGGACGCCGCCGCGGCGCCGCCACCCGGCTGTGCGCGCAGCACGCAGGCGTGCCGCCCGGCCTGCGGTCCGCCGTCGATGTCCAGCGTCACCGCGAGGTTGAGCGAGATGGCTCCCCCGCCCAGGGTGCCTTCGTCGGCCACCGACACGCGCGTCGCGCCGGTCGCCCCGGCCAGCCACGATTCCAGCCGCGGCCGGCTTTCCCCGTCGATCAGTGCACCCATCCCGTCACCCCCAGGCCCAGAAGCCGTCACCCTCGTCCATGTAGAACCGCGCCAGAACCATCTTGTGGACCTCCGACGCCCCGTCGACCAGCCGGGCCTGCCGGGCATAGCGGTACATCCACTCCAGCGCCGTGTCCTTCGAATAGCCCCTGGCCCCGCAGAGCTGGATGGCCGTGTCCACCGCCTTGTGCAGCGTCTCGGCGACATGGACCTTGGCCATCGACACCTCCTTGCGGGCGAAGTCGCCGCGGTCGAGCTGCCACGCCGCCTTCATGACCAGCAGCCGGCCGATCTCGATCTGCATGGCGACGTCGCCCATCATCCACTGCACGCCCTCGTGCCCGGCGAGCGTGGTGCCGAAGCTCTCGCGCTCGCGCACATAGGCGGCGGCGATCTCCATGGCCCGCTTCGACAGGCCGGTCCAGCGCATGCAATGGGTCAGCCGCGCCGGGCCGAGGCGGATCTGCGTGGCCTTCAGCCCGTCGCCGACGGTCATCAGGACATTCTCGTCGGAAACCTCCAGCCCGTCGAAGCGCAGCTCGCAATGGCCGCCATGCTCCTCCGGCCCCATGATCGGGATGCGGCGGACGATCTCCCAGCCAGGCTGGTCCTTGTCGAACAGGAAGGCGGTCAGCCCCTTGCGCGTGTCGTCGGAGGTGCGGGCGATCAGGATGAAATGCTGCGCCTCCCCCGCCCCGGTGATGAACCACTTGTGGCCGGTGATCACCCAGCGGTCGCCCTTGTGCTCCGCCCGCGTCTTCATCATCGAGGGGTCGGAGCCGCCGCCGGGATGCGGCTCGGTCATCGCGAAGGCGGAGCGCACCGTGCCGTCGACGATGGGCTGGAGCCAGCGCTCCTTCTGCGCCTCGGTCGCGACCTTGTTGAGAAGCTGCATGTTGCCGTCGTCGGGGGCGGCGCAGTTGAAGCAGACCGGCCCGAAGATCGAGCGGTTCATCTCCTCGTAGGCGGCGGCCATGCCGACGATGCCCAGCCCCTGCCCGCCACGCTCCGTCGGCATCTGCGGCGCCCACAGCCCGGCGGCCTTGACCTCCCCGCGCAGGCGCTCCAGCAGGGCGGGCACGATGTTCTCGTGCTCGTCATAGGAGGCCGGGTCCGCTTCCAGCGGCAGGATGCGCTCCTCCACGAAGGCGCGCACGCGGCGGCGGAACTCCTCGATCGGCGGGGGCAGGCTGAAGTCCATCGGTTCGGGTCCTCTCCGTCGTTCTTTCTTGGCCGTTTTCTTTTTTCTTACAGGGTGCTGACCAGATGCCCGCCGTCCACCGGCACGACCGCCCCGGTCATGTAGGCCGACGCGTCGGAGCAGAGCAGCAGCAGCGGCCCGTCGAGGTCCGCCAGCCGCCCCAGCCGCCGCTGCGGCACCCGCCGGATCAGCGCCTGCCCGGCGTCGGTCGCCAGGAAATCGCGGTTCAGGTCGGTTTCCATGTAGCCGGGGGCCAGCGCGTTGACGCGGATGCCGTGGCGCGCCCATTCCAGGGCCAGCGCCTGGGTCATCTGCACCAGCCCGGCCTTCGACGCGGTGTAGGCCACGACATGGCCGGCCACCCGCAGCCCGAGGATGGAGGCGATGTTGACGATCGACCCGCCCCGCCCCCGCTCCTTCATCACACGGGCCGTCTCCTGCGCGGTGAGGAAGGCGCCCTTCAGGTTGGTGTCGATCACGCGGTCCCAGTCCTCCTCCGCGTAATCGAGCGCGGGCTTGGCGACGGTGGCACCGGCGTTGTTGACGAGGATGTCCAGCCCGCCGAGCGCCCCCGCCGCCTCGCGGACGCCGTTGCGGACGGAGGCGGCGTCGGTGACGTCCAGCGGCACGGCGATGGCCTGTCCGCCCGCCGCTTCGATCTCGGCGACGGCGGCGTCCAGGCTCTCGCGCCGCCTTGCCGCCAGGGCGACGCGGGCGCCCGCCGCGGCCAGCACGCCCGCGAAGTGGCGCCCCAGGCCGGAGGAGGCCCCGGTGACCAGGGCGGTGCGGTTGGTGAGGGTGAGGATCATGGGGGTCCTGAGTTTATGAGGATGGGGTTCATGCGTCGGGCCCCTTCCCTAACCCTCGCCCGCCTCGCAGGAGAGGGAACAAGCTCCTCCCCCTGCGCAGCGGGGGGAGGTTGGGAGGGGGGCTCCGATGGGACCGCGCTCCTCACAACCCCCTCGCCTGCTCGCGCAGCACGAACTTCTGGATCTTCCCCGTGGAAGTCTTCGGCAAGGCGCCGAACACCACCTTGCGGGGCGCCTTGAAATGGGCGAGGTGGTCGCGGCACCAGCCGATCACCTCGGCCTCCGTCACCCGCCCCTCCGATCCCGGCTTCAGCGTGACGAAGGCGCAGGGAGTCTCGCCCCACTTCGGGTCGGGACGGGCGACGACGGCGGCCTCCATGACGTGGGGGTGCTGGTAGAGGATCTCCTCCACCTCCAGCGAGGCGATGTTCTCGCCGCCGGAGATGATGATGTCCTTGGCGCGGTCCTTGATCTCGACGTAGCGGTCGGGGTGCAGCACGGCGAGGTCGCCGGTGTGCAGCCAGCCGTCGCGCAGCGCCTCGTCGGTCGCCGCCGAATTCTTCAGGTAGCCTTTCATCACCGTGTTGCCGCGCAGCGCCAGCTCGCCCAGCGTCTCGCCGTCGGCGGGAACCTCCCGGCCGGTGTCAGGGTCGAGCACGGTCTGCTCCGACATGGTGACGTTCGGCACGCCCTGGCGGGCCATCTTCACCGCCCGCTCCTCCAGCGGCAGTTCCGCCCAGGCCTCCTGCCACGCGCAGCCGGTGGAGGGGCCGTAGCATTCCGTCATGCCGTAGAGGTGGGTCAGGCGGAAGCCCATCCGCTCCATGCCCGCGATCACCGCGCTGGGCGGTGCCGCCCCGCCGGTCGCCACCTGCACCAGGCCGTGGTCGAAGCCGCGCTTCACGGCGTCGGGCGCGTGGATCAGCATGGTCAGAACGACCGGCGCGCCGCAGAGGTGGGTGACCTTCTCCTCCGCGATCAGGCGGAAGATCGCCGCCGGGTCGACGGCTCGCAGGCAGACATGGGTCGCCCCCACCGCCGTCACCGCCCAGGGGTAGGTCCAGCCGTTGCAGTGGAACATGGGCAGCGTCCACAGATAGACGCTGTCGGGCCGCAGCCCGAAGGTGATGACGTTGCCGAGCGCGTTCAGATGGGCGCCGCGGTGATGGTACAGAACGCCCTTGGGGTTGCCCGTGGTGCCGGAGGTGTAGTTGAGCGCGATGGACTCCCACTCGTCCTCCGGCGCGCGCCAGGGGGCGCCGGCGTCGCCGGTCCTCAGGAAATCCTCATACTCCAGCTCGCCCACCGGGTCGGCGTCCGGTGCCGCCGGGTCGTCGATCCACACCACCCGCGGCGGGGCCGCCATGCGCTCCAGCGCGGCGCGGGCCACCGTGGACAGGCCGCGGTCGACCAGGAACAGGCGGCTTTCGGCGTGCTCCAGGATGAAGGCGACGGCGGGCGGGTCGAGCCGCGTGTTGATGGCGTTCAGCACCGCCCCGGCGCCGGGAATGCCGAAATGCGCCTCCAGCATCGCCGGGGTGTTGAAGGCCAGGACCGACACGACCTCCCCCGGCCGGACGCCGGCCCGGCTCACCGCGGAGGCCAGCGCACGGGCGCGGCGCTCCACCTTCGCCCAGTTCCGCCGCAGGGGGCCGTAGACCACGGCGGTCTTGTCCGGATAGACCATCGCGGAGCGGCGCAGGAAGTCCAGCGGCGTCAGCGGCACATGGTTGGCCGTGCGCCTGGCTAGGTCTGCGGACGGAGTGGTGGCGTCCACGCTCGTCTCCTTCCCTGTTCTGCGGTCCCTGTTTTTGGGCCGGCGCCTTTCATCGAACGCCTTGCTGACGATGGTAGTCACGAACCATTGGGCAGAACAAGATTCACCTTTGGTCGGTCCCCTCCCCTATGCCCGCAAGAACGTGGCAGGGGCGGGCGAGCGCGTTACCGCCTCTGGCGCCGCGGTTGCGGGCCGTCCGCCCGCTACACTGTCCGGCATCGAGCCGTATGGGGGCGACCATGACGACGGTGCGGATCGCGTTCGACAAGGAACTGGTGCTGTCCGGGCATTTCCTGCTGAAGCATCTGGAGAAGCCGGAACTGCAACGCCTCGCCGCCAGCGCCCGGCTGGCCTATTTCCGGCCCGGCGCGGTCATCTTCCAGAAGGGCGACCCCGGCGACAGCATGATGGCGGTCATCCGCGGGCGGGTGAAGATCTGCTCCCACTCCACCGACGGCAAGGAGCTGGTGCTGAACATCATCAACAAGGGCGGCCTGTTCGGAGAGATCGCCCTGCTCGACGGAGAACCGCGGACCGCCGACGCCGTGGCGCTGGAGGAGACCGACCTGCTGGTGCTCGACCGCTCGAAGTTCGTGCCGCTGCTCAACGAGCGCCCGGCGGTGGCGCTCCAGCTCATCACGGTGCTGTGCAAGCGCCTGCGCCAGACCAGCGAGCATCTGGAGGACACGCTGTTCCTGGAGGCGTCGTCGCGCTTCGCCCGCGCGCTGATGCGGCTGGCCGACGTGTTCGGCAAGCCGGCGCCGGGCGGGCTGAAGCTGGACATCAAGCTGTCGCAGCAGCAGCTTGGATGTCTGGTGGGCGTCTCGCGGGAGAGCATCAACAAGCTGCTCGGCGAATGGCAGCGCAACGGCGTGATCGCCGTGGAGTCCGGGCGGATCACCCTGCTCGACCGCGACGCGCTGGAGGAGATCGCCGAGGCGAATGGGTGAGGTGTCGCGTCGTGCCCCCACCACTGGCCCCCACCCTAACCCTCCCCCGCTGCGCAGGGGAGGGGACTGTCGCTGGCTTCGCCAAAATCTCCCTGCCCTGCGTTAGCGGGGGAGGGCCGGGGTGGGGGCCCCACTCAACCACCTCTCAATTTAACTCCCGCAGCACCCTCACCCCGTTGTTCAGGTACCGCACGTCCGGATCGTAGAACAGCCGCGCCGTGTCGGTGATGTCGGTCAGGCCGCCCCGCCAGGAGCCGCCGCGCAGCACGCGCTCCCGGCAGTTGGCCGAGGTCCAGGCGCTGCCGTCCGTGGGCGCGCCCGCGTAGTCCGGGTGCCAGCAATCGGCGACCCACTCCGCCACCCCGCCGTTCATGTCGTGCAGCCCGAAGGGATTCGGCTTGTAGCTGCCGACCGAGGCCGGGGTCAGCCGCTCCTGCGCGCCGCCGCAGTCCTTGCAGTTGGCGAGCGTCCCCGTCTGCCCCTCCCACCAGTAGCGGCCGGTCGTGCCGCCGCGCGCCGCGTATTCCCACTCCGCCTCCGACGGCAGGCGGTAGCGCTGGCCGGTCTTCTGGCTCAGCCACTTCGCGTAGGCCTGGGCCTCCAGCCAGGAGATGTTGTGGATCGGGGTGCTGTCGGTGGGCTTGGTCATGCGCGGCATGCCGCCGGTGCAACCGCCCCCCTCGACGCAGGCGCGCCATTCGGCCACCGTGACCTCGTAGGCGCCGAGCGCGAAGGGCTTGGCAATCGTCACCTTGTGCACCGGACGTTCGGAGCGGTCGCCCTGGTCGCTGCCCATGCTGAAGCTGCCGGGCGCGATGCGCACCATGACCGGGCAATC
Organism: Azospirillum sp. TSH58; assembly: GCF_003119115.1. NCBI lineage: Bacteria > Pseudomonadati > Pseudomonadota > Alphaproteobacteria > Rhodospirillales > Azospirillaceae > Azospirillum > Azospirillum sp. TSH58. Next base: position 2,795,521 of record NZ_CP022364.1, on the reverse strand, counting down.
CGGGCAATCCTGGAAACTCGCCGATTTGCTGTGGTTGCGCACCGCGCTGTTGCCGTTGCCGGTCGGGAGCGCCGCGGCCACCTGCTCCGGCGCGGGAGCCGGCTGGGGCGACGGCTGGGGCGGCAGAGGCGGGGCCGCCGCCTCGACGACCGGGGGCTGGGGCGGGGCCGACTGGGCCGGTGGCGGCGGTTGAGGCGCCGCGGCGACCTCCGGCGGCTTGGCGGCGGGGGCGAGCGCGCCCAGCCTCTCCCGCGCCGGCTTGGCGTAGGTGCCGTTGCCGAACAGCCGCAGGAAGGCCTCGAAGTCGGCGGACTCGCGGCTGCCCTTGACCATCTGCCACAGCGATTCCTCCAGCGCCGGCGCCGCCGGAGCGGCTCCCGGCGCGGCGATTTCCAGCGTGACCGTGCCGCTGGCCTTGCCGCCCTTGCCGTCCTCCACCTGATAGGAGAAGGCGCCGGCCGCCCCAGCCCTCTCCTGCTCCGGGTCGAAGGTCAGCCGCGTCAGCCCTTCGGCCGGCAGCCGGTCGCCGGGGCGGATCAGCGTGGCGCCGTCGCGCACCTTGCCGCGGTCGGGCACGGCGGTGACGGTGACGGTCAGCGGGTCGCCGTCGGGGTCCACCGGCGCCTCGATGGTCAGGGGGTTCGGCAGGGCTCGGACGGTGCGCGCCCCGGCGACGACCGGTGGGCGGTTGCTCGGCTTGATGGTGATCGCCACCCCGCCCCGCACCACCCCGCCCCGCCCGTCCATGATCGCGAAGTCGAAGCGCCCGGCGTCCCCCACCACCGTCGCGTCCGGCTTGAAACTGGTGGCGGCCAGTTGCTCCACGGTCAGGTAGTCGCCGATCAGCACCATGCGGTCGCCGATGCGCACGCTGCCGCCGCGCGGCAGGCCGGAAATCTGGGCGAAGAGCTGGTCGTCGTCGGGATCGGTCGGACGCCCGACGCGCAGCGGCTCGGCATCGGCGCGGTCGGACAGCTCCAGCGGGCGGATCTCGCCGAGCACCGGCGGGCGGTTCGGCGGGCGCGGGTTGAAGTAGAAGGGCGCCGCCCCCAGCGAGCCGAAGATGTAGGGCTCCTGCCGCCCGTTGGTCGCCTGCCGAACGGTGTCGCGCACGTTGCGGAAGAACAGGCTCAGCTCCAGCCCCGGCGTCTGGAGGTGCTGGAGCAGCGCGTCGGTGTAGGGGCTGTGGTCGCCCTGCCCGTCCTCGGCCAGCTGGTCGGCGCGGGTGGCCATGGCGACCAGCGTGTCGCTGGGCGTGTCGTCGACGCGGGCGAAGCCGTAATTGACCTGGATGCGGTTCTGCCCGGCCTGCTTCAGCCGGTCCACGAAGGGGTTGTTGCGGCAGGAATCGAGCATCAGGATGCCCAGCTTGCGCGCCTGCGACAGCTCTCCCATCATCAGGTTCAGCGGCATCGCCTCGTAGACGAGGTCGCGCTCGCGCTCCAGCTTGGCGTCCGCCGGGACGATGTAGTTGTTGCCGCCCACCTGGATGCCGTGCCCGGCGTAGAAGATCACCGCCACATCGGCCTGCGAGGCGCGGATGCCGAAGTCGCGCAGCGCCCGCTCGAAGCCGCGGTTGTCCATGTCGAACTTCTCGTCCACGTCGAACTGCAGCTTGCGCAGGGCCTCGGCGATGGCCTTGGCGTCGTTCACCGGGTTCTGGAGTTCGGGGGCGAATTCGTACTTGCCGATGCCGACGACCAGCGCGATGCGCTTCTCCGGGGATTGGGCGGCCTGGGTCGGCGGAGGCTGGGAGGACGGGGATTGGGCGGCCGCGCCCGGTGCCCAGCCGAGCAGGACCAGCAACAGCAGGATCGGGGCGAGCGACCAGAGGTCCCTGCCCGAACAATGCTGCATCAAGGGTCCGTCGAACATCGGCCGGCTCCATGGTGGGAAGGCGGTTGCGCACCCCATACCCGGCACCTATCGGCATAAAATTGCCAATTACCCGATCTTAATATTTCGATTCCTGCGCACCAAGCGTTCATTCAGCCTAATCCCGAATACGGAGAAGGCCCGGTCACTCTCCCGCCTCCGCCGCGGGCCGCACCTCCTCCCCTTCCCGGTCGAGGACCAGCCATGCGCGGACCGCCTTGCGCTTGCCCTTCAACGCCATCTCGCCCACCGGCAGTCCGGCCACCTTGCCCCGCACCGCCGTCCAGGTCGGCTCCCCGATGACGATCCGGCAATGGGGGGAGGAGCGCATGTCCACCGTCTTGCCCAGCGCCTCCAGCCGGGCGGCGGTGTTGGCGGTGTCGCCGAGCAGCGAATACTCCATGTGCCGCAGCCCGCCCAGGCTGCCCGCCACCAGCGGCCCGGTGTGGATGCCGACGCGGATGCCGATGGCCGGCAGCCCGTCCGCCTGCCAGCGCTGGTTCAGCTCCTGAAGCTCACGGCCCATCTGGATGGCGCAGCGCACGGCGCGCTCGGCGTCGGCGTCGATCTCCGCCTGGGTGGTGCGGGCGACGGGGGCGCCGAAGACCGCCAGGATGGCGTCGCCGATGAAGCGCAGCACGATCCCGTCATGCGCCGCCACCACCCGCACCATGGCGTCGAGATAGCCCTCCAGCCAGCGGATCAGCGGCTCCGGCTCCAGCGCCTCGCAGACGGTGGTGAAGCCCTCGATGTCGGAGAAGAAGACGGTGGCGGTCAGCTCCTGCGGGCGGGGACGCCCGCCGGCCAGGAAGGTCGCGCGCTCCCGCCAGATCTCGTCGGCGACGGGCTGGGAGACGTGGTTGGCGAACAGCTGCATCAGGCTGCGGCGGTCGGTGCGCTCCTTCAGCGACAGATGCGCGGTCATCGCCGCGATGCCGCCCAGCCACGCGGCGGACGGCGCCATCATCGCCACCAGCGGCCCGCCCTGGGCGAACAGCGCCAGCGCCGCCGCCCACAGCGCCAGCAGCCCGAGCAGGCTGGCCGGCACCAGAACCCACACCGGCCAGCCGGCCAGCGCCAGCGCCACCCCCGCGGCGCTCAGCGCCAGCACCAGCGCGACGACCCAGCCGGTGGACAGGTCGCGGCTGGTCCGCCCGTCGAGGATCTGGGCCAGCGCGTGGGCCTGGATCTCCACCCCCGGCGTCGACAGGCCGGCGACCGACAGCGGCGTGCGGTGCTGGTCGACCCCGACCAGGACGGTGCCCACCACGGCGATCCGCCCGGCCAGCCAGCCGCGCGGCAGCATCCCCACCATGTCCGCCGGATAGGTCGGGAAGGGCGGCGCGTCCGGCGACGGGCGGGCGTGCCAGTCGATGCGGAAGGGCTCCGCCGGGACCTCCATCCCGGCCGCCCCTCCGGCAACCTGGGCCATCCGCGCCGGGAAGCTGGGCAGCCCATCCGGTCCCTGCGGCACATGCCAGCGCACGGTGCCGTCCAGCCGGTCCTTGGCGAGGTTGGCGTGGCCGTGCGGAATGCCGTCGAGGAACCGCCCGAGGTAGCGGCGCTGCTCCTCCGTCAGCGGCGTGTCGCCGAGCGCCGTGATGGCGACCACCGGCACCCTGGCCCGCTGGATGCGCTGGCGCAGCCGCTCGTCGAGCGCGGGCAGGGTCGGCTGGTCGAACAGGATGTCCAGCCCGATGGCCCGCACCCCCGCCCCCTCCAGCGTTCCCACCAGATCGGCGAGGAAGCCGCGGTCCACCGGCGACCGGCAGGCCAGCGTGGCGAACAGGTCCTCCCCCAGCGTGACCAGCACGATGCCGGGATGCTGCGGGGCGGGCGGCGTGAAATAGGCGATGGCGAGGTCGCGGAAGCTCTCGTCGGCGGAGCGCAGCGGCGGCACCAGCCGGGTCAGCCCCAGCGCCGCCGCCGACACGCCGACCACCGCAGCCAATCCCACCAGCCCTTTGGCCAGCCACGGGGCTTTCGCCCAACCCGGCCTGCCCTCCGATGTCCCCAACGGCGGCGCCCTCACTCCACGCGCAGGATCACCTGCGCCATCACCAGTTCGGTCTGCTTCAGCGAGGCGAGCGTCCGCTCCAGCCGGGCCGCCGCCTCGTCGGACAGGGGCCGGAAGGCGTCCTGACGCCCCGGCAGGTCGGCGCCGAGATCGCGCCCGGCGGCGAAGCAGCGCACCTCCTGGTCGGCGGACAGGCTGCCCGACCGCTCCGCCGCGCGCAGCGGCACCGGCATGCTGTCACCGGCCAGCGTCAGGGTGCGGTGCCCCTCGACCAGCGAACTGGCCGACGGCCCCGGCGGGTAGATCGGCGTCAGCTGGCCGCGCGTGTTGCGCAGGTAGCAGTAGAGATGCGCGTCCCGGTTCGTCTGGAGCACCAGCGTCACCGTCTCGCCGGACCGGTAGGTCGGGTAGAGGCCGCGGTCGGTGGCGAGATAGAGATTCAGCGGCGCCACGCTGTCCCGCACCGGGTCGAGCAGGGCCGCGGCCTGCGCCGCGCAGCCGGCGCCGGCCAGCCGGACGGCCAACTCCGCGCCCTGCCCCGCCCCGATGCCTTCGGCGGCGATCACGCGCAGGGTCAGGCTGTGGCGCACCCGCCCGTCCGGCCCGGCGACGGAGACGGCGGTGCCGTCGCTCATCGGAAGCTCGCGCGGCCAGGGCACCGCCGCTCCCTTGTCCCAGCGCAGCGTGGCGGCGGCCTCGCGCCCCTCCGCGCGCAGGGTGGCCGGGATCAGCGCCGGGTCGGCGGGCTTGCGCAGCAGCACCGTGCCGCCGGACTTGACGCATTGGGTTCCGGCGCGGCCCGGGTCGAGGGTGAAGACCTGCTCCTCCCCCTTCTGCATCGGGGTGCCGACCGCGCGGGCGGCGCCAAGGTCGGTCTGGAAGAAGCGCTCCCCGCCGACGAGGCTGCCGACGCCGGTCCAGCCCGAGGCGTCGGGCATGCGGTCGAGCGGCCCGTCGAACGGCCCCTTCACCCGCAGCATGCGCCCGTTGGCGAACAGGAACATGGCGTTGGCGCCGTCCGGCACGCTGACCGCGGCGCCGTCGGGGACCAGTTGCCCCTGGGCGTAGCCGGGGGCGGTGGAGGCGACGACCACCGCCTGCTCCGCCGCCGCGCGGCCGGCGGTGAAGCCGACCGCCCCGAAGGCGGCCAGCGTCAGGGCCGCCGCCGCGAGTCCGCTCAGGGTCCTGTGCGCCATGCTGGCCTCCACCGGCGGGGATCGTGGAATCATTGGCGTTTCCCGGACGCCTGTCCAGGCGGCGAAGGGGGAACAGCGGGGTTGCGGACCCGGCCCAAAGAAGGGCTGGCGCCGTGAACGTACGGGCATGGTCGGACCTCCGAAATGATGCGCGCCGGCCCTATGCCGGCCCCCCGAGGCTAGACGGCGGACGGCGGCCGCCGCTGTGAGACGCAGCACAAAGTTGCGCAGGAGTTGGGGGCCCTCCGACGTACTGAGTGTGGCGGGCGCCACAGCGCGGCCCGGCCCCGCCCCGTAGAGTGCCGGGCAGGACCGGCGCCCCGTTGGTCCGCCCCAAGCGCCCGAGGAGACCGACCATGACCGCCCGCCGCACCAAAGCCGACGCCGCCCAGGGCTTCGCCGACGGGTTCGACGACCGCTTCGCCCGTCATGGAATCCTGGAGGTCGCCTATCTGCGGTCGGTCGAGATCGACGGCCTGCCCGCCTACGCCGTGTACGCCGCGAACGGCACCTGCCTGTGGCTGGACACCGATCGCGCGTCGGCCGGGGCGACGCTTCAGGAGCATGGGATGGAGCTGGTCAGCGTGCATTGAGGAGTCGGGGGCAAGGTCTTGGGGGCCAAGGTCTTGCCCCCACCCTCCCCACGTCGTGGGTCTCCTCCCTCCCCCGCTTCGCAGGGGAGGGCTTTTTTGGTGCGCGCAGCACCAATTCCCTCCCCTGCGAAGCGGGGGAGGGTCAGGGAGGGGGCAACACTCACCCACTCATCATCCCTTCGGGCTCAGCAAACACGCCGTCCGGTTCCGCGTCACCACCGCGAGGCTGTTCTCCGGCTCGCCCGCCCGGCGGAAACGCAACGAATTCAACTGGCTGGCGATGCTGAGCGAGAGGACGTTCAGATCGGTCTCGTCGATGATCTTCTCCCCGTCCTGCCAGCACTGGATGCGCACGCGGCCCTTGGGGACCCCGACGTCGATGCCGCCGGGCTGCACGCCCGCGTCGCTGCTCTTCTTGCGGACCACCGTCGCGTCGGCGGCGCCCCCGACGAGGGGGAGCGCCGCGATCGCCACCAGGAGAAGGAGTTTCCGGATCATGGCGCGCCCTCCCTTCCCTCTCGGTCACTGGATCGGCCGGAACTCGACGCGCCGGTTGCGGCTGTCGGTCGGGTCGGGGGTCAGCGGCTGGCTCTTGCCCAGGCCGGCGATGGCGATGCGCTGCGGCTCGATGTGATGGACGCGCACCAGATACTCGCCCACCGACACGGCCCGGCGCTCGGAGAGGGCGAGGTTGTACTGCTCGCTTCCCACGGCGTCGGTGTGCCCTTCGATGACGAGGCGGAGTTGCGGGTCCTGCGACATCAGCCCGCCGACCGCGTCGACGTAGGAATAGAACTCCTTCGGGACGTCGGCGGAGTTGAAGGCGAAGTTGATGCGGAAGCCGAAGCCGTTGGTCGGGCGGGTCTCCGCCGGGGTCTCCGGCGCGGAGAGGGTGGCCGGCTGCACGCCGCTGGAGCGGCGCGGGGCGGCCGGCGGCGGGGCGACGGGCGGGGCCGCGGCCTCCTGCACGGGCGCGCGCTTGGGCTTGGGCTGGGGCGCCGGTTCCGGCTGCGCCACCGGGGCGGTCGGTTGGCTGTAGCTCGGCGGGCTGTAGCCCGGCTGCGGCGTCGCCTGCTGCTGGGCGGGCGCCCCGTAGTTCACGCTGTCGGTCGGACGCGGGCGGTTGGCGCTGTTCATGCCGCCGCCGATGATCTCGATGCTGCGGGTGCGGATCTTGGGCTGTTCCGTGCCGTCCGCCGGCGCCGGGCTTGGCTTCACCGCCTCGCGCAGTTCCTCCACCGTCGGCGGGCGCTCGAACATCATGACCCGGTTGCCGCCGGAGCCCTCGACGGTCTGCGCCCGCGCCGGAACCGCCATGCAGGCCAGGGCGATCATCGGCAGGGCCAGAACGGGAAGCGCCACGCCGTTCAGCCGTCGGGCGATGGTCTTGGAGGTCGGTCGCGGCATCGGTGGTCTCCCATGATTCGGCGCCATGATCTGGCGTGGTGTTCTGCTGCCCCCTTCTCTACCCCCGTTCCCCGCCCCCACGCTGTGAGCCGGCCCACAACTTCCTGCTCTTACCGCTGCGCCGACACGGCGGGCAGAACCTGCACGGCCATCTGCCGGCTGCGCACGTTGGTCCCCTGGATGCTGCCGTAGGCGCCCACCACGTCCGCCAGGGTGGCGCCGGGAATGGGCTGAAGGTCCTCGGTCTTGTAGCGGTCGGCGATGCGGGTCCCGAGTTCGTCGGGCGAGACGACGCAAGCAATGGTCTCGGAGGCGCCGGGACGGTCCATGCGCAGGTTGAAGGGCTTCTGCGCGCCCGGCGGGACCTCGACCTGCTGGTTGGCCTGGACGAAGCTGTCGGGCTGGAAGCGGTTGGGGAAGATGCGGGCCACCGACCCGGCGGCGTCCTGGTAGTAGCAGTAGACGAAGCCGTTGGCCGTCGGCTGCACCTTGACCACCAGCGCCTCCCCGGCGCGGTAGCGCGGCTGCGGCCCTCGGTCGGAACTGAGGACCAGATCGGGCGGCGCCCCGGCCGGCGCCGGCGCGGCGCGCGGCAGCCCCTCCCCACCCGCGTTCGACACCGATTGCAGGCGCGGCGCCCCCGGCCCCTTTTGCCCACTCGGTTGGGCCAGCATCCGCTGATAGAGGTCGAAGTCGATGCGCCCCGTGGCGATCAGGTCGTTGTCCGCCTGGTAGCGGGAAATCGCGTCGCGGGTGCGCTCGTCGAGCTGTCCACTGTCCGATCCGTCGTAATAGCCCTCGGCCAGCAGGACGCGCTGGACGTAGGCGACGCGCTGCGACGGCGCCATGCCGTCGAACCAGTCGCGCGCCTGCCCGGCGAAGGCCGGGTTGGTCTGGTCGATCCCCAGGCATTGCCAGTAGGGGGTGCGGGTCATCTTGCCCAGCACCTCGATCGTGCTGAGTTCGATCAGGGTGCGCACCGCCTGATGCAGCCCTTCGGACTTGTTGAGCGAGACGTTGAAGGACAGGCCGGCCTTGCCGATCACCGCCCCGGCGTCCGCCCCCTTGCCCGACGAGATGATGGCGAGCGAGTTGCTGGCCGACAGGCCGGGGATGATCTGGCGGGTCGCCAGCTCCCCGATGTTCAGGTCCACCGAGATCACCGACATCACCTGATCGGCGGAGATGCCGAGATCGACGGTGGGCAGGGAGATGCCGGCGCTGGCCGCCTCGCTCACCACGTTGTCGTCGAGCTGGGTGATGGCGCCGCGGACGTAATAGGACGGGGCGCGGAAGTTGGGCTGCACCCCGATCATCCAGTAGAGCGCGTTCACGTCGTCCAGCGTCGGTTCGAAATCGACGAAGCGGAAGGCGTTCGACCGCTCCGACATGCGCGACACGGCGGTGATGAGCATTTCCTTGGTGCCGCCCGCCACCCGGCCCGTGGCGTCGGGGATGCCGTTGGAGGTGATGAAGATGTCGCGCTTGCCATGGTTCCACATCAGCGTGTCCATGCAGCGCAACGCCTCGCTGAAGTTGGACACGGTGCGCACGGGCGGGGTCTTCGGCTTCTGGACCAGGGTCGCCTGTTCGCCCGAGGTGACGCAGGCCCCCAGGAGCAGGAGCGATGCGGCGGCTGCCACCTTCGCGAAACCGGTGCACTGGACAAATGCCATGGCCTCACTCCCTGGACGTTCACCCGACTGGATCAGCGGACCGACACGCGCGTGCTGTCGCCGCCCGGACGCACGGTGATGGTGATCTTCTTGGACACGATCGGCGGGTCGTGCGGGATGTGCTCCGCATCGCCCATCAGAAGCTGGAGCGTGTGCCGCCCCGGCGGCAGTTCCAGGTAGGTTTCCGTCTGGCCCTTGCCGAAGTGGATGTAATTGCGGTTGTTGGGGATCGGCTCGTCCATCGGCGGCAGGTCGGCGTCCACCAGAAGGTGGTGGTGGCCGGTGTTGTCCTTTCGCACGCCCGCCGGGGCGACGCCGAAGTTGCGCAGCCCGAACCACACCTTGAAGCGGCCCTTCACCACCTCGCCGTCGTTGGGCCAGCCGATGTAGAGATAGGCGTCCTTCGGGGACGCCGTCCGTCCGGACTTCGCCGCGTCGGGGGTGGAGGGCGTGCTTTCATGCTCGTGCCCCGGGCTGGCGGGCTGCGGCGTGTTGGTGGTGTCGGACAGCGGCTTGTCGAGCGGGTCGGCCTCCGGCGACGACTGCGCGGCCAGCGGTCCGGCGGCGAGCAGGACGGCCAGAAAAACCGTGATCGCGGCGCTGCGCATCATGACGTCCTCCCTGTCGCGCTGTTATTGCGGCACGATGCCCTCTAAGGCACGATGATGGTGATCTTCTGCGACATGATCGGCGGGTCGTGCGGCACATGGTCCGCGTCGCCCAGGATCATCTGGAGCGTGTGCCGGCCCGGCGGCAGTTCCAGCCGCACCTCCGTCTGGCCGCCGCCGAAATGCAGCGACTGCTTGGTGTTCGGGATGGGTTCGTCGTAGGTGGCGAGGTCGCTGTCCACCAGCAGATGGTGGTGCCCGGTGTCCTCCTTGCGGATGCCCGCCGGGGCGATGCCCATGTTCTGCAAGCCCATGCGGACCCAGAGCTTGCCGCCCGGAACGGTCGTCCCGTTGGATGGCCACATGATGTAGGCGCGCGCCCCATCCGGTGCCTTCTCACGCCCATTCGTGCCTTGGGAATTGCTGTTCTGGGCCGACGCCGCGCCCGGCAACAGGAGCAGCGCGGCCGCCACGATCATGGCGGCATGAGGCATGGACACCTCGCTCTTCTGGCTCTTCTCTTTGGGAGTTTCAATCTTATGCTTGGTGGGCGGACAATGTTCGCGGTTTTTCGGACCTCATCCTTTCTCTCCCCACCCTCCGAATATTAAGGGGCGAAGGCATTCCCCAGCCACCCCACTTTGCGCGAAGACGGAGGCCTCGCCGCCTATTCCTATTTTGGGCTTGACGGTTCCGCTCCCGGTGCGAAGGTCACGGGGCAGGAGGTTGCCGGTCCCGCATGCCCGATTCATCCCGCCTCGCCCCGCTTCCCATCGGCCCCACCGGCGCGCCGCCGCGTCACGGCCTGCGCCATCTGCTGGTCCCGGCCCTGCTGACCCTCGGGGCGGCCGGTTTGGCAGGGCAGCGGCCCTGGCTGTCCGGCCACATCACCCCCATCGCGGGCGTCATGGTGGCGGACGCGCTGGCCTCGCTGCTCGGCGCGGTGGCGTGGCTGGCGGCGGCATGGCTGGGGTCGCGGGTCATCGACCTCGTGGTGGCGCGCCACCCCCGCGCCACGCCGATGCCGCGCCTTCTCACCGACCTGCTGCGCGCGCTGCTCTACGGGCTGGCGGTGCTCGGCATCCTGGCCTTCGTGCTGGGGCAGCCGGTGACCGGGCTGGTCGCCACCTCCGGCGTGGTGATCGCGGTGCTGGGCTTCGCGCTGCGCAACATGATCGCCGACATCTTTTCCGGCATCGCGCTCAACGTCGAGCACCCCTACCGCATCGGCGACTGGGTGGAGCTGACCCCCGGCGTGACCGGGCGGGTGGACGAGATCAACTGGCGGGCCACCCGGCTGGTCACGCTGGACGGCACGGCGCTGGTGGTCCCGAACGGCCTGGCCGCGGGCAACCGCATCACCAACTACAGCCAGCCCGGCAGCGGCTTCCGCGCCGGCGTGCCGGTGACCCTCGACGCCGAGGTGCCGGTGGCCCGCGCCAAGCGGATCATCCTGTCGGCCATCGTCTGCTGCGACGCCGTCCCCACCGAGCCGCGGCCCGACGTGGTGGTGGAATCGATCACGCTGAACGGCGTCACCTATCAGGCGCGCTTCTGGGTGGCGGACTATTCCCGGCTGGCCGCGACCCGCGACGCCGTGGCGACCACCATCCTGGAGCATCTGGCCCGCGCCGGGCTGGAGCCGGCCAGCCCGAAGCAGGAGATGCGCCGCCGCCGCGCCGCCGCGCCCGCCTGTTCGGCGAACGGGCTGGGACAGGAATTGCTGTCCCATGTCGACCTGTTCGCCGCCTTCCGCCCGGAGGAGATCGCCGAGCTGGCCTCCGGCATGCACCTGCGCCACGTCGCCGCCGGGGAGGCGGTGGTGCGCCAGGACGAGACCGGGACCTCCCTCTTCCTGGTGGCCGAGGGCGCGCTGGACGTGCGCGGAGCTTTCGGAGGGCGGACGCTCCTGCTCGACCACATGGGGCCGGGCGATGTGTTCGGGGAAATGTCGCTGCTGACCGGCCAGCCGCGCAGCGCGTCGGTGATCGCCAACACCGACGCCGTGGTCTACGAGCTGGACAAGGAAACGCTCGACCCCATCCTGCGCCGCCGTCCGGAGCTGGCCGCCCGGCTGGCCGACCTGATGGGCCTGCGCCAGCGCCGCAACGACGCCCACCGCCGCGCCAGCGTCCCCGCCGCCGTGACCCAGGCGACGGCCGAGCATGACCTGCTGGCCCGCCTGAAGACCTTCTTCAGCCTGTGAGTCAGAACCTGTGGGTCAGCTGTTCAGGGGGGAGAAGGGCATGCCCGCCTGCTCCAGCGCCTTCTCGATGACCTCCGCCGAGGTCTGGTCGAACAGTTGCAGCAGCAGGTCGTCAATCTCGCGGTCCTGGCTGTTGCCGCAGGCGTCGAACAGGGTGGCGATGGCCTCCGTCTGGAAACGCTCGCGCCCCTCGTCGCCGCCCCGGTAGTCCAGCGCCTTCGCCACCGCGATGGCGACGCGGAAAGGCTTCAGCAGGGTGAAGGACAGGCCGGCCTTGGCGAACAGCCCCTTCAGCGCGTGCGGCCCGCCGTCCCAGGCGAGCTGACGGGCGTTTTCCGGCGGCAGGTTGGCGCGCACCGCCATGCCGGCGTCGAACAGCGCGATCTCCCCGGCGCAGAGCGCGCGGAAGAGCAGCGGCGCCGACAGCCGCCCACGGATCAGCAGGTGGCGGGCGAGAAGCTCCACGTCGGCCTCGCGCGGGGTCAGCGGCTTCAGCAGGAGCAGGGTCGCCGCCTCCCGCGCCCGCTCGACCAGGACGCCGATCAGACGGGGGTTGAGCCGGTGGGTGCGGATCAGCCGGTTGCGGATCTCCTCCGACACGAAGAGGATCAGCTTCTCGACCACCGCCGCCGACAGGTCGGGCCGCGCCGCCACCGCCTCGTTCACCGTGGCGACCCCGCCCCAGCGGTCCAGCACGCTGTGCAGGGACGGTTCCGCGATGACCGCGCCCCGGTTGCGCAGAAGCTCGGTGATGACGATGACGTTGCCGTTGCGCACCAGCGCGTCGGACACCGCGGGCGAGACGGAGCGGCGCCCGGCGATGGCAAGCTCCTTCGCCGGGCGCCGTTCGCGCAGGATGTCCAGGAGCAAGCCTTCGCTCAGCTTTTCCGCGTGGCGCAGGATGGGAAAGGCCACCCGGTCGACGTCGCGGGCCAGCTTCTCCGCCAGCCCCTCCGTCAGCAGGGAGGAGTTGTGGATCTGCCACGCCACCGCCTCGCGCACGGCGGTCACCGCGTCGGCGGCGAAACGTTGCAGGATGTCCATGGCCAGCGCCCGTTCCGCCTCGGCCAGGTCCCCCGCCTCCAGGTCGCGCACCAGATGGGTCATGGTGTCGATGCGCGCCTGGGCGTCGGGTGCGGCCAGCAGGCGTTCGACATCCTTCTGGCTGAGGGACCGCTTTGACATGCGCTGGGTCTTCCGGAACGGACGCTCGGGATCAGTACTCCGGCGTATCGTAGCGGATAAGATCGCTCCACGCCCGCTCCAAACGGCGCAACGTGCGGTAAGTCGTCTCCAGATCGGCGGCTTCCTCGTCGGTGCGGATCAGCGCCTCGCCCCGCACCGCCTCCAGCCCGCGCAGCGCCTCGCACAGCTTCAGGCCGCGCTCCGACAGGCGGAGCCGCGCCGTGCGCCGGTCGCGCTGCGAGGCGGAGCGGTCGACATAGCCGGCCTCCACCAGATGCTTCAGGTTGTAGGAGGCGTTGGAGCCGAGATAGTAGCCGCGTTCCAGCAGATCGCGCACCGACAGCTCCTCGCCGCCGATGTTGATCAGCATCAGGGCCTGGCCGGGGCTGAGATCGTCGATCCCGATGCGCGCCAGTTCCATCCGCAGCACGTCCAGGAAACGCCGGGTCATGCTCTCGATGATGCGGCCAAGGTCGGTGTAGACGGCGGGCAGGGACGCGCTCGCCGGGGCGGCGCTGTCCGGCACGGTGCTGGCCGGCACGGCTGGGGTCGGCTGCTGCTTGGCGGCGGCGCTCATCGCGATACTCCCGCTTTGGAAAAAACCTTCATGGTATGGCGTCGTTCCAATTCCGAACGGCGGACGGTTCACCCGTCCTTGTGTCCGAAGAATGATAAGATTTTAGTTTAATTTGTGGAAACAATGTTGAGACATGGCGGCCCTGCGCGTCGGAACCGCCCCATCCACCTCCTGTTGCTCCCCTGTCCCTGCAACCCGGAGGAGCCCGGCCATGCCCCAGTCCACACGCTATTCCGACACGCCGCAAGCGCGCTGCCGGAGGGTCCGCTGATGCGCAACGGCTTGGCACTCACGGCCGGGTTGCTGGCCGGCCTGTGGCTGGACACCCGCCGGCGCACCAACCGGGCGGAGCGGGAGCACCCGCCGACCGGCCATTTCATGAGCGTCGGCGGCACCCGCCTGCATTATCTCGATCAGGGACCGAAGGACGGCAGGGCGCCCCCCGTGGTGTTCCTGCATGGCAACGGCACCACCGCCGACGACTGGGCGCTGAGCCTTCTGGACGAGGCGGCCCGGCATCGGCGCTGCGTCTGCTTCGACAGGCCCGGCCATGGCTACAGCGAGGCGACGCCGCGGCGCGAGGCCGGTCCCGCCGCCCAGGCCGCGCTGCTGCGCGCCGCCGCCCGCAAGCTGGGGCTGGAGCGCCCCATCGTCGTCGGCCATTCGCTGGCCGGGGCGGTGGCGCTGGCCTGGGCGCTGGATTTCCCGGAGGAGATCGGCGGTCTGGTCATCCTCTCGGCCTTCACCCATCCGACCCCACGGTTCGACTTTCTCCCCTTGATGGGGCCGGCCATTCCCGCCGCCGGGCCGCTGCTCAGCCACACCGTCCTGCCGCCGCTGGACCGGCTGATCCTGCCGGCGCTGATGCGCCGCATCTTCGAGCCGAACCCCGTGCCGCCCCGCTATAACCAGCTGCCTCCGGACCTTCTGCTGCGCCCGACGCAGCTGGAGGCCGCCGCCGCCCAACTGGCCGCGCTGATTCCCGGTGTGGCGGCGATGGCCCCCCGCTACCCCGAAATCCGCTGCCCGATGTCCGTCGTCGCGGGACGGGAGGACCGCATCGTCGATCCCCACGCCCACGCGGTGCGCCTGCACAACGCGGTTGCCGGATCGACGCTGCATCTGCTGGCGGAAACCGGGCATATGCCGCAGCACGCCCGCCCCGAGGCGGTGATGGCCGCCATCGAGCGGGTGGAGCGGGCGATGACCACCGAGTCGGCTCACGCGGCCTCATGAGTCGACTCTCCTGATTCGGCGACCGGGGATTGCGACTCGAAAAAAGCGACTCGTGGCGACTCGGGTGAGGGATGGTTAACAGTTTGGTTACGATCCGAGCGCTAACCTTCGGCCATATCGCACACTTTCAGCGCCTCAAGGATTACGCCGATGTCCATGGCCGCCGACGTTGACACCATCGAACGCACGTCCATCGTCGCCTACACCCTCCTCAACGAGCTGCACGACGTGCTGGCTCTGCCCAAGGCGCCCGATGACGTGACGCTCGGCATCCTGATGGGGCTGTCCATGTTCATGGACGACAAGGTCGGTCCGATGCGCTCCAAGCGCCTGATGTCGGAGGCGCCGACCATCGTCCTGAAGACCGACGCCCACGTCACGTCGGACCAGATGCAGCGGATCATGCCGGTCCTGCGCGCCTTCGGCGACCACCTGAAGGACATGCGCGCCAAGGCCACCCGCCCGGTCGACGACACCGTCGCCTGACCGCGGAGCGCAACACCCGTTTCGCGACGAAGAAGGCCCGGCCGGCAACGGCCGGGCCTTTTGCCGTTCCGGTGCCCGGCTTGACCCGCTCGACATTTCATTGGATGCTGAAACCCTTCGTCCACCGGACGGTCGTTCCCGATGGTCCGGACGCCCGATGGTCTGGACGCAACGTGGGGGGCGGCTTCGGCCATGGAACTGCCATCGGAGGATTGGATCTGGACTCTGGCCATCGCCGCCCTCCTGTCGGGCGCGACGATCAGCGTCATCGTCCTGGCCGCCGTCGGCTCGATCCGCCGCAGCGTCAACGAGGGCGGCACCCGCCAAGCCCAGCAGATGCGCCGGCTGGCGGAGAATGTCGCCGCCCTGAACACCCAGCAGCAGGCCGCCGAGGGGCGCATCCAGTCCCTGACCGAGGCGAACCTCAAGCTGGCGGAGGAGGTCGCGGCGCTGAACGAGCGGTTGCGCGACGCGGACTCCGCCCCCCGCATCACCGGCAGCGCAAGGCTCCTTCACTGACCATGCCCGATTTGTCTTCCCGCCCCATCGACGGCGACGGCGAGCGCGCCCGCTGGACGGCCAGCGCCGACGCCTGGGACCGCTGGGCCGACCCGATGGCCGATCTGGCCGACAAGCTGAACCAACCCCTGCTGGACGCCGCCGGGGTGACGGCGGGCGACCGGGTGCTGGACCTCGCCTCCGGCGCCGGCGAACCGGCGCTGAGCGCCGCGCTGCGCGTCGGGCCGGAAGGGCTGGTGGTGGGCAGCGACCTCGTGCCCGGCATGATGGCCGGCGCCCGGCGCCGCGCCGCGGGGATCGCCGATGGAACGCGCCCGGCCTTCGCCGCCGCCGACATGACCGCCCTGCCCTTCGCCGCGGCAAGCTTCGACCGGGTGACCTGCCGCTTCGGCGTCATGTTCGTCCCCGACGTGGCGGCGGCCCTGGCCGAGCTGCGGCGCGTGCTGCGCCCCGGCGGACGGGCGGCCTTCATGGTCTGGGGGCCGCGCGCCGGCAACGCCCTTTTCGACACGGTGGGCGACGCCGTCGCCGCCCAATTGGGCGAGGACCGCAGCCTGGACCCGCTGTTCCGCTTCGCCGCCCCCGGCCTTCTGGCGGAGGCCCTGCGCTCCGCCGGCTTCGCCACGGTGAGCGAGACCGACATCACCCCGGTCCGCAAGGCCCCCCAGGGCCAGCCCTTCTGGCGCGCCACGCTGGAGATGAGCTTCGGCCACCGCCTGCACGCCCTCACCGCCGGGCAGCGCGCCGAGCTTGACGCCGAGGTGACCCGCCGCTTCGACGCGCAGGCGCAAGGCGGCACGATCCCCCTGCCCATCCACGTCCGCATCGTGACCGGCGCCTAATTCCCTCCCCTGTGAAGCTCTCGCGCAAACCGAAGGTTTGCGCTGACGCGGCAGGCGGACCTTCGGTCCGCCGAGAGCGGGGGAGGGTCAGGGTGGGGGCAAGACTCCGCCCCCACCGACCACGCGCCCAAGTGCCGCAGCCATCCCGCCGAGCCCTATCCCCGGTTGACCGCGCCCACGCATTCCTTTGGATGTTGCGTGCTGGCGGGCCCTACCCGTCCGGCATCCGAGAGGAGGTGATGCGCTTGAAAAGGTACCAGACGTGGTTCCGACGTTTCTGGTTCCGGATGAAGTTCGAGTTCGAAGCGGGCTTCAACCAGGACCACGATCGCTAAGGAACCAAGGGGCGGGGTCGGGAAACCGGCTCCGCCTCCAGGAGACCGAAGGCGCATCACCTCCTTGCTTCACAAAATACCACAGCCCCGAAAGCCGTCAACGGGACGCAAAAGCGCTCCCGTTCTTGCTCCGTTCGATTCGTGGCACTATTCTTTCCGGTCTCAGCGATTCTCCCGGTCCCTCATGCCCGAATTCCCCACCCCGCTTCTCCCCGCCAACGTCCAGGGCTGGTTCCGGTCGCGGGGCTGGGCGCCGCACCCGCACCAGTTCGCCATGGTCGAAGCGGCAGCGGCCGGTGACAGCGCCCTGCTGATCGCGCCGACCGGCGGCGGCAAGACGCTGGCCGGCTTCCTGCCCTCGCTGATCGATCTGGCGGAGCGCCCGCGCGAGGGGCTGCACACGCTCTACATCTCGCCGCTGAAGGCGCTCGCGGTGGACATCCAGCGCAATCTGGAGGAGCCCGTCGCCGAGATGCGGCTGCCCATCCGCACCGAGACCCGCACCGGCGACACGCCCGAATCCAAGCGGCGGCGGCAGCGGGCCAACCCGCCGCACATCCTGATGACCACGCCGGAAAGTCTGGCGCTGATGATCGCCTACGCCGACGCGGCGACGATCTTCCGGCACCTGCGCTGCATCATCATCGACGAGTTGCACGCGCTCGCCGGGACCAAGCGCGGCGACCTGCTGGCCCTGGGGCTGGCGCGGCTGTCCCGGCTGGCGCCGCAGGCCCGGCGGGTCGGACTGTCGGCCACCGTGGCGGAGCCGGCGCAGCTGCTCGCCTGGCTCTCGAAGACCGGGCACGCAAATGGCGGCGACGTGCGGCTGGTCACCGGCCGGGCCGGCGCCTCCGCCGAAGTGGAGATCCTGACGACGCGCGAGCGGTTGCCCTGGTCCGGCCGCATGGCCATGCACGCGCTGAAGGAGGTGTACCAGCGCATCCGCGCCTACCGCACCACGCTGGTCTTCGTCAACACCCGCGCGCAGGCGGAGCTGGTCTTCCAGGAACTCTGGCGCCTCAACGACGACACCCTGCCCATCGCGCTCCACCACGGCTCGCTGGCCGCCGAGCAGCGGCGCAAGGTCGAGGCCGCCATGGCGGCGGGCAAGCTGCGGGCGGTGGTGGCGACCTCCTCGCTCGACCTCGGCATCGACTGGGCGGCGGTCGATCTGGTGGTGCAGATCGGCGCGCCGAAGGGGGCGAGCCGGCTGGTCCAGCGCATCGGCCGCGCGAACCACCGGCTGGACGAGCCGAGCCGAGCCCTGCTCGTCCCCGCCAACCGGTTCGAGGTGCTGGAATGCCGGGCCGCGCTCGACGCCGTGGCGGCCATGAGCCTGGACGGCGAGCGGCCCCGCCCCGGCGGGCTGGACGTTCTGGCCCAGCACATGCTCGGCATGGCCTGCGCCGAGCCCTTCCGGCCCGACGACCTGTATGACGAGGTGGTCTGCGCCGCCCCCTATGCCGGGCTGGCGCGGGACGAGTTCGACGACGTGCTGGATTTCGTGGCGACCGGCGGCTACGCGCTCGGCAATTACGAGCGCTTCCATCGGCTCAAGCTGCGCGAGGACGGGCGCATGGCGGTGGCCGGACCGGCGGTGGCGCGGCAGTACCGCATGAACGTCGGCACCATCACGCAGGAGGCCATGCTGCGCGTGCGCCTCAGCCGTGGCCCGGTGCTGGGGGAGGTGGAGGAGCATTTCATCCAGGGCCTCACCCCCGGCGACACCTTCGTCTTCGCCGGCCAGTTGCTGAAATTCCTCGGCATCCGCGAGATGGAGGCGCAGGTCGCCAAGGGGGGCAGCGGGGAGCCGAAGGTTCCGGCCTATGCCGGCGGGCGGCTGCCGCTGACCACGGCGCTGGCCGACCGGGTGCGCGCCATGCTGGCCGACCCGGCGCAGTGGCCCGGCCTGCCGGAGGACGTGCAGGAATGGCTGCGGCTGCAGCGCTGGCGCTCCGTCCTGCCGGCGCGCGACGGGCTGCTGGTGGAGAGTTTCCCCAAGGCGGGCAAGCGCTTCCTCGTCGTCTACGCCTTCGAGGGGCGCAACGCGCACCAGACGCTGGGGATGCTGCTGACCCGCCGGATGGAACGGATGGGCTGCGGCCCGCTGGGCTTCGTCGCCACCGATTACGTGCTGGCGGTGTGGTCGCTGCGCACGCCCAAGGATATGGACGACCTGTTCGACCAGGACATGCTGGGCGACGATCTGGAAGCCTGGATGGACGAGTCCTCGATGCTGCGGCGCACCTTCCGCAACGTGGCGCTGATCACCGGGGTCATCGACCGCCGCCATCCCGGACAGGAGAAGTCCGGGCGGCAGGTCACCTTCTCCTCGGACCTGATTTACGACGTGTTGCGCAAGCACGACCCCGGCCATGTGCTGCTGCGCGCCACCCGCGCCGACGCGGCGGGCGGGCTGACCGACGTGCGGCGCCTGTCGGATTTCCTGATACGGGTGAAGGGCCGCATCACCCACAAGGACCTCGACCGCATCTCCCCCCTCGCCGTGCCGGTCATCCTGGAGATCGGGCGCGAGCGGGTGGACGGCTCCGCCACCGACGAGCTTCTCGAGCAGGCCGCCGCCGATCTGGTGGCCGAGGCGATGCCGGAGCTGGATGCGACCCGTGATGCGCCCCGTGATGCTCAGGGCCGGCTGACGTTGTGAGGGACATGGACACGACGATGACCCTGCGGGGCGCCGCGCTGGCCCCCGATCCTTCCGGCGCTCTGGTCTGGCCGGCGGAGCGGACCCTGGTGGTCGCCGACCTGCATCTGGAGAAGGGCTCCGCCTTCGCGGCGCGCGGGCGGATGCTGCCGCCCTACGACACGCGGGCGACGCTCGACCGGCTGGCCGGGCTGGTGGAGCGGCTGGCCCCGGAGCGGGTGATCTGCCTGGGCGACAGCTTCCACGACCGTCGGGCGGCGAGCCGCATGGAGGCGGGGGATGTGGCGCGGCTGCGCGACCTGACCGGGCGGGTGGCGGACTGGCTGTGGGTCACCGGCAACCACGACCCGGAACCGCCGGAGGGGTTCGGCGGCCGCATCCTGGACGAGCTGGCGCTCGGCCCGCTGACCTTCCGGCACGAGGCGGTGCCCGGCGCCGTCGGCGAACTGTCGGGGCATCTGCACCCGGTGGCCGCCGTCGTCGTGCCGGGCCGGCGGGTGCGGGAGCGCTGCTTCGCCTTCGACGGGGGCAAACTGATCCTGCCGGCCTTCGGCGCCTTCGCGGGCGGGCTGAACGTGCTGGACCCGGCGGTGTCCGGCCTGCTGGCGGCGCGGTTCGAGGTGCATCTGCTGGCCCGCGGCAAGGTCCACCGCTTCCCGTGCAGCCGCCTGTCCCCGGATAAGGCGTAAAAAGAAAAAGCCCGGAGAGTCGGGGGAACTCTCCGGGCGAGTGGTCCTGCCGGAACCGGCGGTGAAACGTCCGGCAGGAGGGACCTCAAGAAAAAGCAGAACGTCAGTTCGGCATCATGACCGTGTCGATCACGTGGATGACGCCGTTGGACGCCATGATGTCGGGCTTCACGACCTTCGCGTTGTCCACCATCACACCGCCCTTCGTCGCGTCGATGTCCACGGTGGTGCCTTGCACGGTTTTCGGCGATGCCGTCTTGCCGGCGATATCGGCCGAGGTCACCTTGCCCGACACCACATGATAGGTAAGTACGGAGCGGAGCTTCTCGCGGTTCTCCGGCTTGAGAAGATTTTCGACGGTGCCGGCGGGAAGCTTGGCGAAGGCCTCGTCGGTCGGGGCGAAGACGGTGAAGGGACCGCTGCCCTTCAGGGTGTCCGCAAGACCGGCGGCCTGGACGGCCTGGACCAGCGTCTTGAACTGGCCCGCCGCGACGGCGGTGTCCACGATGTCCGCCGCCTTCGCGGCGACGGTGGCGAAGGACAGCGGCAGGGCGACGGTGGCGGCGGTCAGCAGCCGCGACAGGCGGGACATGTCATTTCCTCCATTGGATGGCGTCTCTTTCCTCCCCGACCGTGGAACCGGCGCCGTCGGCCGCCGTGCCTCCGGTTCCACGTCGTGGCAACGAAGGCGGAAATAGCGGCGGGGAAATCGCCGTCAATAGGACTTTTCCAGGAAAAATTTTTGCCGTCGTGGTGATCCGGAGCAATCGGCGCCGCGTAGCAAGAGCCATTGACCGTGGTCATTGGCTGCGGCGTTTTGGCATGCCCGTTCTTCTGTCCATTTCCTTAAAGTTGGCCGATGAAGACCGATCAATCCCCCATCCTCGTCTGGTTCCGCAACGATCTTCGCCTTGCCGACAACCCGGCGCTCAACGCCGCGGCGGAGGATGGGGCGCCGGTCATCCCGGTCTATATCCGGGAAAAGGACGCCCACGATCCCTGGCTTCCCGGCGCCGCCTCCCGCTGGTGGCTTCACGGCAGCCTGGAGCGGCTGGGCAAGGCGCTGGCCAAGCTCGGCTCGCCCCTGGTGCTGCGCAGCGGCGACCCCGCCGCCGTGCTGGCGGCGCTGGCGGAGGAAACCGGCGCCGACACGGTCCTGTGCAACCGGCGCGCCGGCCCCACCGCCATCGCCCGCGACCGCCGGGTGGGCGAGCGGCTGACCGGGCGCGGCCTGACGGTGCATCCCCACAACGCCGCCCTGCTCTACGAGCCGGGAAGCATCCGCACCAAGTCCGACACGCCCTTCCGGGTGTTCACGCCCTTCTGGAAGGCGCTGCTGTCCATGCCGGAGCCGCCGCGCCCCACCCGCGCGCCGGCCAAGCTGACTCCGCCGGCCAAGCCGGTGTCCAGCGAGTCGCTGAACGACTGGGGCCTGCTGCCCACCGCGCCCGATTGGGCCGGCGGCCTCCGCGAGCGCTGGGTGCCCGGCGAGGAGGCGGCGCGCGAACGTCTGGCCGATTTCCTGGACGGTCCGGTCGCCGCCTACCCGACGGAGCGCGACCGCCCGGACCATGACGGGACTTCCGCCCTGTCGCCGCACCTCGCCTTCGGGGAGATCGGGCCGCGGCAGATCTGGCACGCCGCGCGCCACGCCGCGGCCGAGCGGCATGAGCTGGCCGCCGGCGCCGAGGCCTTCCTGCGGGAACTCGGCTGGCGGGAGTTCAACCACCATCTGCTGCGCGAGGAGCCGGGGATTCCGGACACGCCGCTGGACGCGCGCTTCGCCCGCTTCCCCTGGCGGACGGACAAGGCGGGCCTGCGCGCGTGGCAGCGCGGGCGCACCGGCTATCCCATCGTGGACGCGGGGATGCGGCAGCTCTGGCAGACCGGCTGGATGCACAACCGCGTGCGGATGATCGTCGGCTCCTTCCTCATCAAGGACCTGCTGATCCCCTGGCAGGAGGGCGAGGCGTGGTTCTGGGACACGCTGGTCGATGCCGACATCGCCAACAACGCCGGCAACTGGCAGTGGGTGGCCGGCTGCGGCGCCGACGCGGCCCCCTTCTTCCGCGTCTTCAACCCGATCCTCCAGGGCGAGAAGTTCGACCCCGAGGGCGCCTATGTCCGGCGCTACGTGCCGGAACTGGGCAAGCTGCCCAGCCGCTGGATTCACAAGCCCTGGGAGGCGCCGGACGAGGCGCTGCGGCAGGCGGGGATCACGCTCGGCAAGGACTATCCGCGGCCGATCGTCGACCACGGCGGCGCCCGCGACCGCGCGCTGGCCGCCTTCAACGAGATCAAGAAAGCCGGCGATTGATCGTTGCCGAGCCGTGAAACCCGGCCGTGTGTTTTCATTCCGCCTTCATGGGAGTGCAAAGAAACCGTCACAGGCCCCCGGTAAGGTGCGCCCGCCCAACCCAGATAAATTTGCGGAAAGAGACGAGGCGCACCGATGGACACGCATGACCTGCCCCAGAAGGGCACCAAGTACCTGACCTTCGAGGGCCGCGAGGACATCGGCTCCAACCCGTCCGAAAACCCGACCATGGGCGACGTCATCAACGCCCGCCTCGGCCGCCGCGACATGATGCGCGGCATGCTGAGCGGTGCGGCGGTCAGCGCCCTGATCGGCCCGGCCGCCCTGCTCTCTTCGCCGCGCAAGGCCGAGGCCGCCGTGACCGGTGCTCCGCGCCCGGCCAAGGCCAGCTTCTCCTTCCAGGAGGTGGCGCACGGCGTCGACGCCGACCATCACGTGGCATCCGGCTACAACGCCGACATCCTGATCCGCTGGGGCGACCCGGTGGTGCCCGGCGCGCCGGCCTTCGACCCAATGAACCAGTCGGCCGAGGCGCAGTCGAAGCAGTTCGGCTACAACAACGACTTCGTCGGCTACGCCCCGCTGCCGCTCGGCTCGCAGTCGCCGGACCGCGCCCTGCTCTGCGTGAACCACGAGTACACCGACGAGGAGGTCATGTTCCCCGGCGTCGGCGTGGAGCAGCAGAAGGACAAGTTCGCCCGCATGACCAAGGCGCTGGTGGACATCGAGATGGCCGCCCACGGCGGCACCGTCGTCGAGATCCGCAAGGTCAAGGGCAAGTGGGTGACGGTGGCGGACTCCCGCTACAACCGCCGCATCACCGGCGAGACGCCTTGCGCCATCACCGGCCCGGCCGCCGGCCACGCCCTGATGAAGACCAGCTACGACCCGACCGGCACGACGGTCCGCGGCATGCTGAACAACTGTTCCGGCGGCATGACGCCGTGGGGCACTTGGCTGTCGGCGGAAGAAAACTTCAACGGCTACTTCTGGGGCAAGGTCGAGGACAGCAACCCGAACGCCAAGGTGCTGAAGCGCTACGGCTTCCCCGGCGAGTGGTACAACTGGGGCGTCCACCACGACCGCTTCGACATCGCCAAGGAGCCGAACGAGTCCAACCGCTTCGGCTGGATCGTCGAGATCGACCCCTACGACCCGACCTCGACTCCGAAGAAGCGCACGGCGCTCGGCCGCTTCAAGCATGAGGCCTGCCAGATCGCGCTGGGCAAGGACGGCACCGTGGTCGCCTACACCGGCGACGACGAGCGGTTCGATTATGTCTACAAGTTCGTCGCGGCGAAGAAGTTCGACCCGAAGAACCGCGCCGCCAACATGGACATCCTGGAGACCGGAACCCTCTATGTGGCGAAGTTCAAGGCCGACGCCTCGGTCGAATGGCTGCCGCTGGTCCATGGCCAGGGCCCGCTGACCGCCGAGAAGGGCTTCCCCGACCAGGCCACCGTCCTGATCAACGCCCGCCTCGCCGCCGACGCGCTGGGCGCCACCAAGATGGACCGCCCGGAGGACATCGAGGTCAACGCGGTGACCGGCAAGGTCTACGTCATCCTCACCAACAACTCCCGCCGCAAGCCGGAGCAGGTGGACGCGACCAACCCGCGCGCCGAGAACAACTGGGGCCACATCGTCGAGATCCTGCCGGAGAACGGCAACCACGCCTCGACCAAGGCGGAGTGGACCATCCTGGTCCGCGGCGGCAACCCGGCGGACGAGAAGGTCGGCGCGCAGTTCCACGCCGACACCTCGGCCAACGGCTGGTTCTCCTGCCCCGACAACGCGGCGGTGGATCACCGCGGCCGCCTGTGGATCACCACCGACCAGGGCGAGAACTGGAAGAAGGCGTCGGGCACCGCCGACGGCGTCTGGGCCGTGGAGACCGAGGGCGACCTGCGCGGCCTGTCCAAGATGTTCTACCGCGTGCCGGTGGGTGCGGAGATGTGCGGCCCCTGCTTCACCACCGACGACAAGACCCTGTTCGTCGCCGTGCAGCACCCGGCCACCGATGGTGTGGACCAGTGGGAAGGCTTCAAGGGCAAGCTCTCCTCCTTCGAGGACCCGGCGACCCGCTGGCCTGACTTCAAGCCCAACATGCCGCCGCGCCCGTCGGTGGTCGCCATCACCAAGAAGGACGGCGGCGTGATCGGTCTCTGAATCCCTTGGCGGATGATGGCTTCCATCATCCGCCAAGGGTCGGACCCGACAGATCGATGCGACAGCATTGATTGAAAGGGTGATACGGACGAAGCCCCCAGGCGTCGTCCGTATCACCGGCCGGGCGTCCGTCCCATTACCCAACGACACGCCTTGAAAGGGCGGCCCCCGCGTCCGGGGCCGCCCTTCTTCTTTGTCCGGTTTGTCTGGTGTCGGCGTCCGGCGATGTAATAAGATAACGCCATGACCGCCAACCCGCATCACACCGCCGGCCCGCCCCCCGCTCACGGGCACGACCACGCGCATTGCATCGCCGACGCGCTGATGCGCGCCGACGCCCTGTGCGCGGAACGCGGCGCCCGGCTGACCGCGCTCCGCCGGCAGGTCCTGGAACTGGTCTGGAACAGCCACAAGCCGCGCGGCGCCTATGCCATCCTCGAAGACCTCAGCCAGCGCGAGGGCAAGGCCACCGCCCCGCTGACCGTCTATCGGGCGCTGGAATTCCTGGTGGAGCACGGGCTGGTCCACCGCATCGAATCGCTGAACGCCTACATCGGCTGCGCGGCGCCGGGGGCCGTCCATTCCGGGCAGTTCCTGGTGTGCGAGACCTGCGGCAACGCCGTGGAGATCGACGACCCGCGCATCCGCGCCGCCATCGGCACCATCGCCGCCGAGCATGGTTTCCAGGTGAGCCGCCCCACCGTCGAGGTGCGCGGCACATGCACCGATTGCCAGGAGAAGACCCCGTGACCGCCGCCGCCCCGACCCCCGCCGCTCCGCCGGCGCCCCGCCTGCCCGTCTCGGTGCTGACCGGCTTCCTCGGCAGCGGCAAGACCACGCTGCTGCAACGGCTCCTGCACCATCCCGGCATGGCCCGCACCGCCGTGGTCATCAACGAGTTCGGCGAGGTCGGGCTGGACCATCTGCTGGTCGCCAAGGCGTCGGAGAACATGGTGCTGATGGACAGCGGCTGCCTGTGCTGCACCATCCGCGGCGACCTTGTCGACACGCTGCGCGACCTGTTCCTGAAGCGCGTGCGCGGCGATATCCCGGAGTTCGACCGGGTGGTGGTGGAGACCACCGGCCTCGCCGATCCGGCCCCGATCATCCACACGCTGATGAGCGACCCGCTGCTGGCCGCCCGCTTCCGCCTGGACGGCGTCATCAGCACGGTGGACGCGGTGCACGGCGCCAGCCAGCTCGACCGCCAGCCGGAGAGCGTGAAGCAGGCCGCCGTCGCCGACCGCATCGTGCTGACCAAGACCGACCTCGCCACGCCCCATACGACGCTTGCCCTGTGCCAACGCCTGTCGGCCATCAACCCGGCGGCCCCGCAGATCCCCGCCGCCTTCGGCGAGGTGGACCCGAAGCAGCTGTTCGACGCCGGCCTCTACAATCCCGACACCAAGAGCCCCGACGTGGCGCGCTGGCTCCGCGAGGAGGCGTACCGCGACGAGCAGGCCCATCATCACGATCACGGGCATGACCATGATCACGGGCACGACCACGGGCACGACCACCATCACCACGACCACGGGCATGGCGATGCCTGCGGCCCGGATTGCGGGCACGATCACCACCACCACGACACCAACCGGCACGACGACCACATCCGCGCCTTCTGCATGGTGGTGGACGAGCCGATTCCGTGGAACAACTTCGTCGACTTCATGGAGGCGCTGATCGCCACCGGCGGGGAAAACCTGCTGCGCATCAAGGGGCTGCTGAACGTGAAGGAAAGCCCGCTGCCGGTCGTCGTCCACGGCGTGCAGCACATGTTCCACCCGCCGGTGCAGCTCCAGGAATGGCCCGGCGAGGATCACCGCTCCAAGATCGTCTTCATCACCCGCGACATCGGCGAGGCGGTGATCCAGCCGATGTTCGACCAGTTCGTTTGGGGCGAGGGAGCGGCCTGAGGGACGTCATTGCCCCCACCCCGGCCCTCCCCCGCTTTCGCAGGGGAGGGAGAATGGTCCCTTCCCCTGCGAAAGCGGGGGAGTGTTAGGGTGGGGGCAACCGCCCCCGCTCACTTCACCTTGTAGAGCTGGAAGTACCGCCCTTCCTGCACCAGCGTCAGATGCTCCGGCACCGGGTTGGCGCGGCCCGGCTCGCTGAACAGCACATAGACGTAGCCGAAGCGCCGCGGCCAGTCGGCCCAGTAATGGTTGTCGCGCAGCCCCGGCTGGCGCACCGCGTCGGCGACGTAGCCGATGCGCGGCATGTAGGTGAAGTCGCCGTCCAGGTCCGCATAGTCCGGCTTCAGCAGCAGCACCTGCTTGCCCGGATGGGTGAAGGCGATGGGCACGAGGCTGGAGCGCTCCATCAGCGCCAGCACCGGCGCGTGGTGCAGGCCGAAGGACAGGGCGCGGTCGTCGGTGAACTGGGTGGCGCGGAAGATCGACTTGTGCAGCGTCTCGTCGGCGTAGGTGGCGAGCACCGTGCTGCCCGGCTCAATCCGCTGCAGGGAATGGCGCACCTCCTCCAGCAACGGGTCCACCTTGGCCAGCCCCACCCCGGCGTCGGCGCTGCGCAGCAGCGACAGCGCGACCACCACCGCGAGGAAGCCCGCCCGCATGGCCGAGGTCGACAGTTCCCAGCGCACGAAGCCCAGCGCGACGAAGGCGATGCCGATGGGCAGGCGGCTGTCGGCGAACCAGGAGCCGAAAAGGACCAGCGGCATCGCCGCATAGACCACCAGCCCCAGCGCGATGGTGATGGCGCCGACCGGATGCAGCCGCAACGACCCGCTCCACAGCCCCCAGGCGATGCCCAGCCCGACGGCGATGCCCGTCACATAGCCGACCGTGTCGGCGTAGCCGCCGAACAGGAAGTCGAAGCCCATCAGCTTCGCCGTGCCGACCCACAGCACCGCGTCGGCGAAGCCCGACGACGGGCTCATCAGCAGAAGCGGCGGCACGATCAGGAAGGGCAGACCGAAGGCCAGCGCGTCCGGCAGTGCCCGCCGCGGGTCGCGCCAGCCGCCGCTCTGCCACAGCCGCCAGCCCTCGAAGGCCAGCAGCGTCAGCCCGTAGAGCCCGAGCGCGAACAGGTGCGAGATGAACAGCAGCAGCACAATGCCGAGCGAGGCCAGCCCGCGCTGCCAGGGCGCCCGCTCGCGCATCACGATCCAGCCGGCGATTCCCCACAGCGCCAGCCCCAGCCCGAACAGGTAGTTGAACAGGCCCATGTAGGTCGACAGGGTGTAGAGGAACAGCCCGGCGGCCAGCGGCCCCAGCTCCACCCGGCCCCAGACGGCGCGGTAGAGCGCGATGGAGCCGGTGACCAGCACCAGATAGCTGGCGGTGACGAACAGCCGGCTCGCCGTGTGGACCCCAATCAGCTTGGCCAGCGGCGGCACGACGATGTCCATCACCAGATTGGGGATGATCGCCCAGCGCACCATGTAGAATTGCGCCAGCGCCGGGTCCTGGTCCAGATGGGCCAGGGCGTACATGCGGGTGACGTGGTTGACGTAGTCGCCCAGCGCCGGAATCTCGAACATCCAGACGGGGACGGAGGCCGCCACCAGGATCAGCAGGGCGGCGGGCCAGACATACACGGACTCGGCGCGCGACGCCGCGCGCCCGTCGAGAATGAAATCCCTGAACATGCGGCCCCCCTCAGACGCTTTTCGGGACGGACTGGGGCGGAGCGGCGGGGGCAGCAGCCGTGGGCGACGCCTGGAGATCCTCCGGATAGCGGTTGTGCAGGCCCGCCCGGTAATGGGTCCAGAATCCGCGCAGCCCCTTCACGTCGGCGCGCCGGTGCAGCAGGTAGTAGAGCGTGTACTTGACCATCATGCGGGCGATGGACTTGCGCTCGTAGGTCGCGTGGATGTAGCCCATGTTGCGGAAGAAATAGGGGGCGCGGTTCTCGGGCATCTCCTCCACCGTGCCCAGGAAACCGCCGGCCAGCGGGCGCTGGGTGCGGCGGTTGCGCGGGTGGACGTGAAGGGCGTGCACCGCCGTCCCGTCGCGCAGCCCGGCCCGGCGGGCGCGCAGCGTGAACTCCCACTCGTCGCCCCAGATGAACATCTCGCGCTTGATGTTGCCGATCCGCTCGAACACGCGGCGGCGCAGCAGGGTCCCGTTGAACAGCGCGATGGCGCCCGGCACGATGCCGTCCTGCGCTGCGGCGGCGAAGGCGTCGGCCTTGGTGAAGCCCTGCATGGTGAAGGCCAGATCGCCGCGGTCCTCCGCCGCGACCACGGTCGGCCCGACGAGGTCGAGGTCGTGCCGCTCCCCCTGGCGCAGCAGTTCGGCCAGCGCGCCGGGCGCCGGGATGCCGTCGTCGTCGGTGCTCCAGATCCAGCGGGCGCCCAGTTCCAGCGCCGTGGCGAAGGCGGTGTGATAGGCCCCGGCCGAGCCGATGTTGGCCTGCCGGACCACCAGAAGCTCCGGCATCGCCGCCCGCTGCCCGGCCAGCCATTCCGCGGTGCCGTCGCTGGAGCCGTTGTCGACCACGACGATGCGGTCGGGCCGCGGCTCCTGCCCATGGATGGCCGCCAGACAGGTCTTCAGCAGGGCCAGACGGTTGTGGGTGACCACCACCGCGACGACCGGCGTCTCCCAGGGCGTTTCCCGAGGCCGTTCCTGGGCTCCGGTGTCCAGCGTCCGGGGCGTCTGGGCTTCTGACATGCGGTTTCCGTCCTTCGTCTGAGCTTTGGGCATCGGTGCCTTGGGGCTGTGCCTCGAAGAGGCCACCCCAAGTTTTTTGCTTTGCGAAGAGAGGGCAATGCCCCGGACGGAGAGGGGCGGCACCATTCGCATAGCCCATAAGGAGAAAAATCAGCTCAGACGCATCCAGCCGGTGCCCCACAACCACAAAACGGCGAATCCCATCGACAAAAGGGTCATCGGGATGCCGCAACTGGCGTGCTCCACAAAGCCGAGCCGGACGCCGGAGGCCGCCGCCCGCTCCACCACGATGATGTTGGCGAGGCTGCCGGGGATCAGCAGGTTGCCGGCCAGCGTGGACAGGATCGCCAGACCGTAGAGCGCCCCCTCCGGCGGCGACGGCCAGGCGGCGAGCAGCAGGATCACCGCCGGCACGTTGCCGATGCTGTTGCTCGCCGCCAGCGCGAGCGGAGTCATCACCGCCAGCCGGTCGGGCAGCCAGCCGGCGGCCTCCAGCCCCGACACGAACTCGGCGGGCAGGCCGGTCATCTTCAGGGCGTGGTTGATGGCGAACAGCGCGGCGAAGAGGACCAGCAGGTGCCAGTCCACCATGCCCAGCATGCCGCGCGAGGCCAGCCGCCGGCTGATCAGCATCGCCCCGGCGACCAGAAGCACGCCGATCTCGTGCGGCAGGTCGGTGGTGAACAGGCCGAGAAGCACGAGGGTCGCCACCACCGCCTTGCCGAGCTGCGCCCGGTCGAGCGCCACCGGCTCCGCCCCGCCCTGCCCCATTGCACCATCGCCCGCCGCACCGTCGTCCGGCTCGCCGAAGCGGCCTCGCCAGGCGAGCCACACCACGGCATAGACCACCAGCAGGCCGACCAGAGCCGGCACCCCGCAGACCGCCAGGAAGCGCCAGAAGTCCAGATGGCCCATCTGGCCGATCAGGATGTTCTGCGGGTTGCCGATCACCGTCGCCGCCGAGCCGGCGTTCGCCGCTCCGGCCAGGCCGATCAGGTAGGGTCGCGGGTCCAGCCGGCGGGCCAGCAGCCCGACGCAGAGCATCGGCGTCATGGCGAACACCACCACGTCGTTGGCGAGCACCGCCGACAGGCCGCCGCCCACCGCCACCGTCACCGCCAGCAGCCGGGCCGGCGAGCGCGCCGCCTGGGCCACCCGCAGGGCGCACCAGTCGTAGAAGCCGCTGGCCGCGTACTGGGCCGACAGCACCATCAGCCCGAACAGGATGAACAGGGTCGGGAAGTCGATGGCCTCCGTCACCTGCCCCGATTCCAGCGCCCCGACGGCGAGCAGCAGGATGGCCGCGACCAGAGCGATGCCGGTGCGGTCGATGCGCAGGCCGGGAAAGCGCCCCAGCGCCATGCCGACATAGGTGACGACGAACAGCGCGACGACCGTCAGCGTCATGGGCGGGACGGCCAGGAAGGAATTGGGCATGGAGAGGGGTTCGCTGCGGGGTGGAGGAAGCCCCTCTATAACGGCCCGGCACCGGGTCAGGCCATAGGCGCCAAGCCAGGGTCAGGCCAGCGTGACCGTCATCCCTTCCCGCGCGGCGAAGCAGTCCGGGAACACCGCCTGGGCCGCCGCCTCGATGGCGGTCATGGCGGCGTCATCGTGGTCGGGGTCGTGATGGAACAGGACCAGTTGCTTGACCCCGGCGGCCTGCGCCAGCCGCACCCCCTCGGTCCAGGTCGAATGGCCCCAGCCGATGCGGTTCTGCCACTCCTCGTCCGTGTAGGTGCTGTCGTAGAGCACGAGGTCGGCGCCGTCGATCAGGTCGAGGATGTTGCGGTCGGGATGGCCCGGCACATGCTCGGTGTCGGTCACATAGGCGAAGGCCTTGCCCAGATGCTCGATGCGGTAGCCGGTGGCGCCGTCCGGATGGTTCAGCAGCGCCGTGCGGACCTGAACCCCCTCCCCCAGCGCGAAACGGTCGCCCGCCCTGATCTCGTCGAAGACGATGTTGCTCCCCATGGTGCGCATCGGCACCGGGAACAGGGGGCGCTCCATCTGCCGCGCCATGGCCGCCTCGGTCCCGGGGGTGCCGGTCAGATGGCCGGAGACGATGCGCAGATGGAAACCCTTGCTGTAGGCCGGGGCGAAGAAGGGAAAGCCGCAGATGTGGTCGAGATGGGTGTGGCTCATCAGCAGGGTCGCCTCGGTGGCGCCCTCCTTCAGCAGGCGCTTTCCGAGCATGCGGATGCCGGTTCCGGCGTCGATGACGATGCGCTGGCCGCCGGCCTCAACCTCCACGCAACTCGTGTTGCCGCCGAAGCCCATATGGGACGGCAGCGGGCAAGGGACCGTGCCCCGAACCCCCCAGAAGGTCACCGAAAAGCCCATACCGCCCTCAAGACGCCAGTCTCCGGTGCGCCGCGCCACATCGAGCCGCGGATCGAACCGCAGGCGGGGGGCACCGTTAAGACGGCATTTTAGCATGGTTTTCGGTTTACGCGGTGATCACCGTCACAGCCCCGCCGGCTCCAAAGAGGGAGCCCGCCTCCTTCCGGATTGGACCCGGTCGGTGGCCTTGGGCCGGTCGGTGCACGATCAACTGGTCCACAGGATGCTTTCGATGAAACGCTCGCAGGATCGGCGGTGGAAGCACCCGGTGCAGCCGGCGTCCGAGCAGGGAAGCCCGGCCTTCAGAACGGTCAGCCCGTCCACCAGCCGATCCTTCGTGGCCTGATCGATGACATCCGCCACCAGCACGTCGCGGATCGCCTCCGCGACGAGGTCGTCTTCCTGTTCCGGTACGGTCACGATCTGCCTGAGAGCCTGCATGCGAAACACCTTTCCGTGGTTCAACTGCACCACGGTGGTGTTTCGCTAACATTTCAGACGCGACCTTCAAAAGATTCGAATTGCTGCAATCCGACACGCTTACTCGCAATGACTGACGGAGTTCTGGACGATCACTCCGAACCAACCGAGCCCCTTGTAGGTTTCATAGCCCGGCGTCACGGCGAAGCCGACCACGCGCCCCTGGTCGTCGGAATAGCTGCCCTGCCCGTGGCCGCCGGCACGCAACGGAAAACTTTCCGTCAGGACGCCCTTGCGGTCGGACGCGGCGATCACGCGGTGACGGCTGTCCACCAGAAGGCAGCGGGTCCGGGAGCGCTCCTCGTCGGTCAGGCGGACGGAGTCGACCACGCCCTGGGATTGGGGCTGCCAGTCGAAGAAGACACCCAGCACGCCGATGATCGAGCCGTTCTCCTCCCCGCCGGCCCGGATGGCCGTGGCGTAGGTGGCGACGGTCGCACGGTCCAGAAGGTCGTTGGAGCCGATGTCGGCCACCGCGAAATCGGTGCCGCTGCGGGTCGCCATCGCCTCGCGGAACCAGGACTCCGACGCGACCGATGCGCCCACCGGACGGCGGTAGCGGTCGGGCCGCCCGTTCGCCAGAACCGTGCCCTTGGCGTCGACGACCCAGAGGTCGAGATAGACCGTGTAGGCGCCCAGAATGACACCCAGCCGCTGCGCGGCGTGACGGCGGTTGGCCTCGGAGGGATCGGCGGCGCAGTCCACCACGGCGCGGTCCGTGGCCCACCAGCGCACATCGCAGGACCGCTCGTACAAATTGCGGTCGATGATGTCGATCATGTTGAGCGCCAGATCGGCGAGCCGCCCGCCGCGCAGCTGCGAGACCAGACTGTTGCCGAGCGTGTTCAACTCGCTCGTCTGCACGGCCATCTGGGTGCGCAACTCGTCGCCGATGCCGGTGATCCGCTCCGAAATGGCCTTCACCTCCTGGGCCACCACGGCGAAGCCGCGCCCGGCCTCCCCCGCGCGCATCGCCTCGATCAGCGCGTTGAGCGCCAGGATCTTGGTCGTGTTCGTAACGGACTGGATCTCATCCATCTTGCGCGTGGCGAGATCGGACACGGCGCGCGACAAAGCCACGATTCGCTCGGGCATGAACATCACCTCCCAGGATCATCAGTGATGACGCCCGTGGATGACCGAACGACCATTTTTTCCGGTTCAGCCGACCATCCGCAACCCACCCCGGCCGCATTCAATGGATGCAATCATGAAACTGCAACACTCAATGGTACCCAATTCAACGCTGTCCGAGCGGCGCCGCCGCCATCGGCGTCACGGCGCAGCCCCGGACGGCGGGCTTGCCGCCGTTCAGACCTTGTAGGCCAGACGCAGGCCGCCCCAATGACGGCCGCGCACGGTGATCGGCGCCGACACGTCCTTCATCAGGGCGTATTTGCCGCCGCCCATGTCGCGCCGGTAGGTCTGGAGCAGGAACGGCTTCGTGCTGCGCCCGGCGGCGAGGCCGACCCGGTCGTTGAAGATGCGGCGGTTGCGGCAATTGGCCGCGTTCCAGGTGGGGTCGACACCCTGGGGCTGGCTGAACTTACGGTTGTGGGTCGGCAGATAGCCGTTCGAATCGACCGCCACGCAGAAGACGATGCGCTCGCTCTGGCCCAGCAGCGAGTCGAGCACCCTCGGCAGCACGCGGTCGCAGAACTCTGTGAAGCGGGTCATGTGCTGCTGCGGGTTGGAGCCGGGGATGGGCTGGTAGCTGCTGTCGAACAGGTCGCCCTCGCGCACCTCGCCGCGCGACAGCGCGTCCTCGAAGTCCGCGGAGATGCGCGACGCGGCGTCGCGGACCATGCGGATGAAGGGCGTGTCCACCGTCTCCACGTCCAGCTCGGCGGTGATGCCGATCAACCGCTCGCTCATCCCGACCAGCGTGTTCACGCGGTCGCGCGCCTGGGCCAGATTGTCGCTGGACAGCTGCACGCCGACCGCGAGGTCGTCGATCTCGTGCTGAAGCTCCTCGCAGTTGGCGCCGATCTCGGAGGAGGCCGCGTCGATCTTGTCGGTCTCGCCGTTCAGCTCCGACATGGCCCGGCCGACGGTTTCGATGACGGCGCCGATGGCGGTGGTGCCCTCGCTCACCGCGCGGGCCTTGCCGGCGCTGGAGGCGCTTTCGGCCATCAGGCGCTGCGCCTGGTCGTTGAGATATTTCAGCGTGGCGTCGATTTCCGTCGTCGCCTCGCTGGTCTTCTTGGACAGGGCCTTGACCTCGTTCGCCACCACGGCGAAGCCGCGCCCGGCCTCTCCGGCGCGGGCCGCCTCGATGGTGGCGTTGAGCGCCAGCAGGTTGGTCTGCTTGGCGATGACGAAGATTTCCTTGGCCACCCGCCCGACGCGGTCGAGCGCCTCCTGGAGGCCGGCGATCTGCCCTTCGATGCCCCCCACCGCGGCGACGAGGGCATGGATGTCGTCCATGGACCGTTGAACCCGGTCATGGGAGGATTCGACTTCCTGACGGGCCTGTTCGGTCACGGACCGCGCCACGGTCGCGGCGGCGGAGATGCGCTGCGTGCTCTCCGACATCTTGTTTCCGGTGCCGCGCAACTGCGCGAAAACATTGGCCTGATGGCCGAGGCGGCCGTTGACCTCCTCCACATGGCCCGCGATGTCCGCGATCTCGATGCCGAGATTGCCCGCTTCGGTGGCAATGTCCGCGATCAGATGAGAGCGGCCGCCGAACGCACTGTCCATTTTTCAGCCATCCGTTCACAAGAATGCGCAGAGCGCTAAAATCCAATGCAATTATTACCGAACCCTTACAAATGCGCAACGGAGGAAGGGTCATTCTAAAAGACAATGTGATCAATTATTGCGCACCGGTAACTTGCCCGCAACCGATGGCGGAAAAACCATCAGGCGTCACCGCCCTCGGTGCCTTGGCCCTCGGCAATACGATGGTCCAGCCGGTCGTCCTGAAGACCGGCGGGCTCCTGGTGGATCAGGACCTCGGCGCCGGGGAAGGCCTCCTTCAGGCGGGCCTCCACGCGATCGGTGATGTCGTGCGCCCTGGCGACGGTCAGCGACGGGTCGAGTTCCAGATGCAGCTCGATGAAGGCGCCGACGCCGGAACTGCGGGTGCGCAGATCGTGCATCCCCGCGACGTCCTTCTGCTCCATCACCAGCGCCGCGATCCGCTCCCGCTCCTCCGCCGGCAGCTCCCGGTCCATCAGGACGTTCAGCGCCTCCCTGGCGACCTTGCGGGCGCCGTAGAGCAGGAAGGCGGCGATCCCCAGACCGAACAGCGGATCGAAGGCGCTGATGCCCGTCCATCCGGTCAGCAGGATCGCCAGGATGACCGCCGCGTTCATCAGCAGGTCGCCGGAGTAGTGCAGCCGGTCCGCCCCCACCGCGACCGAGCCGGTGGCCGTCACCACATGGCGCTGGAAGGTGATCAGGCCGGCGGTCAGCAGGATGGACAGCAGCATCACGGCGATGCCCACCGCCCCCTCGCCCACCGGCTGCGGGGTGATGAGACGGCGCACCGCCTCGATGGTCAGGAACAGGGCGGAGCCGCCGATGAAGGCGGCCTGGGCCAGCGCGGCCAGCGCCTCCGCCTTGCCGTGGCCGAAGCGGTGCGCCTCGTCCGGCGGGCGCAGCGCCGTCCGCACCCCGAGCAGCGTCACCACCGAGGCCATCATGTCCGTGCTGGAATCGATCAGCGACGACAGGATGCTGACCGAGTCGGTGGCCAGATAGGCCGCCAGCTTCGCCAGGATCAGCGCCAGGGACACCGACACGCTGGCGTAGGTGGCGTAACGGCGCAGCCGGTGCGAACGCGCTTCGCTCATGAGCGTCTTCTTATGTGATGACGACACCGGTCCTTTACGGGAAAAGACGCTCCGTCGTCCAGCGCGCCGGCTCCTGCGCCGCCGGGTCGCCCTCGCGCAGATACAGGATCCGCTCGTGCAGGCGGAAGGGGCGATCCTGCCAGAACTCGATTCGCCGCGGCAGGATGCGGAATCCGGTCCAGTGCGGCGGGCGGGGAACGGCGCCCAGGCCGAATTTGGCGGCGAACTGGGCGACCCGCTTCTCCAATTCCCACCGGCCTTCCAGCGGGCGGGACTGCTGCGACGCCCAGGCGCCGATGCGGCTCTCCCGCGGGCGGCTTTCGAAGTAGGCGTCGGCCTCGGAGTCGGACACCTGCTCCACCGCGCCCTCGACGCGGACCTGGCGCTTCAGGGTTTTCCAGTGGAAGCACAGCGCGGCGTTGGCGTTGGCCAGAAGCTGCTCACCCTTGCGGCTTTCCGTGTTGGTGTAGAAGACGAATCCGCGCGGATCGATACCCTTCAGAAGCACCATGCGCAGCGACGGCGCCCCCTGCGCGTCCGCGGTGGCCAGCGCCATGGCGTTGGGATCGTTGATTTCGCTGCGGGTGGCCTCGTCCATCCAGTCCTGGAACAGGGCGTACGGGTCCCGGTCGTTGGATTCGCTCATTGTCCCCTCTTCGCGCGGCCGTAGGCCCAAAGTTTCAACGTCAAGTTTCGGCGCCGTTTCCGGCGTCTTCCCAGTTCACAAATATGCCCAATTCACAGATAGGATAGCCTCGCATATATGAGTGTCCACCGGTGCGCCAGAAGCAAGGCATGCCGGCTCCCAACCTTTCGAGGCAGCATCGATGTTCGTGAAGAAGCTCGTCCCGGCGGCGATGGCGATCGCCCTGCTTGCGGGTTGCGTCAGCACCTCGCAGGAAGCCACCAAGAACGCGGAAACCGTCGGCGGCCGGATTTCGTCGACCTATGGCAACGCGTCGGGCAAGGTCGCGTCCTCGGGCACCGGCCCGCTGCTCGGCGCCTTCATCGGCGGCGCGGCGATCCAGCCGTCGGACGCCGCCGCCGCCGAGACCGCGGCCAAGCGCGCCTATGCCGCCCCGGTCGGCGACAAGGTGGGCTGGACCAACCCGGCGACTGGCCATTACGGCTCGCTGACCACGACGCGCGAAGGCTACAACAACGCCGGCCAGTACTGCCGGGAGTTCCACCAAACGGTAACCACAAAGAGCCAGACCGAATTGGCCTACGGAACCGCTTGCAAACAGGCCGACGGTACGTGGAAGATTGTCGCCAATTCGTAACGCCTCATCCCCGGGCTTCGGGGTGGAATAACTCTGTCCGTGGAACGCATGCGTGACCCTTATCAAATCCTCGGCCTCACCCGCTCCGCGAGCGCCGACGACATCAAGAAGGCGTACCGCAAGCTCGCCAAGGAGTTCCACCCCGACCTGAAGCCCGGCAACGCCGCGAACGAGGAGCGCTTCAAGGAAATCTCGGCGGCCTACACGCTGCTGTCCGATTCCGACAAGCGCGCCCGCTTCGACCGCGGCGAGATCGACGCCTCCGGCCAGGAGCGGCACCACGGCTTCGGCGGCCGCTCCCGCGCCAACGCCGGGCGCAGCCGCGCCTACAGCGGTGCCGGCGGCGCCGGCGCCGGCGACGATTCCTTCTTCGGCGGCGAGGACTGGTTCTCCGACCTGTTCGGCGGCGGGCGCAAGCGCGGCGGCCCGGGCGGCGGCGGCGCGGGCGGGGCTGCCGGCGGCGGTTCGCGGTCGCGCGGCAGCGACATCAATTATTCGGTCTCCGTGCCCTTCGTCGAGGCGGCGCAGGGCACAAAGCGGCGCATCAGCCTGTCCAACGGCAAGAGCATCGACGTCACCGTTCCGCCGGGGACGGAGGATCAGGCCAAGCTGCGGCTGAAGGGCCAGGGGCTGCCGGGCGCCGGCGGCTTCGGGGCCGGCGACGCCATCGTCGAGGTCCATGTCGAGGCGCACCCCTTCTTCACCCGCCAGGGCTCCGACATCCATGTCGAGGTGCCGATCACCCTGAACGAGGCGGTTCTCGGCGCCACCATCCGCGTGCCGACCATCAGCGGCCCGGTCGCGCTGAAGATCCCGCCGGGGGCCAACACGGGCTCCACCCTGCGGCTGCGCGGCAAGGGCGTGATGAACCAGGCCACCAAGCAGGCCGGCGACCAGTATGTGAAGCTGAAGGTCGTCCTCCCCGACCCGCCCGACGCGGAGCTGGTCAAGTTCATGGAGGAATGGTCGAGGACGCGCAGCTACGACGTGCGCAAGAAGGCCGGCCTGGAGTGAATCCACATCGGTCCCCTCCCCTGCGAAGCGGGGGAGGGTTAGGGAGGGGGCAAACAGACCGTTAACCCTCTCGTCACTTGTATGTCAAAGAAAAGTCCTGGACCGAATGCGGTTGATGCGGGGCGGTGGCGCCTTCATCAATGGCGGTGATGTGCCGGAAACGGTTTTCGCTGCTTTCGTAGGACGCCATGCCGCCGATCCCGAAAAAGTACCTGACCGCCCTCGCCGTTGTTGCTGCGCTTCTGCTTGGCTGGTTCGCCTTCGCGGCCTGGACCGACTACGCGCGCGACGGCGCCGAGGAGATCGCGACCTACAGCGACTTGGTGGCGGCGGCGGAACGGGGGGACATCGCCTCGGTCACCTTCCGCGGCGACGGCGCGCACGCCGTCACGCCGGACGGCCAGCGGCTGCGCGCCATCGTTCCGGTCACCGACGACCTGCTGAAGGAGCTGCGCGGGCGGAAGATCGCCATCGCCTTCGAGGAGGAGGCCGGCGGGCTGGTTTCCGGCACCGTCTCCGTCCTGGAGAAGCTGGCGCCCTTCCTGGTGATCGGCCTGCTGATCGGTGCGCTGCTGCTCAGCGGCGGGCAGTTCCTCGGCGGCAACCGCGCCACCCGCGTCCGCCCGCGCGACACCGGCACCGTCTTCGCCGACGTCGCCGGGGTGGACGAGGCGAAGGACGAGCTTCGCGAGACCGTCGAGTTCCTGCGCGACCCGCGCCGCTTCGCCATGGCCGGCGCCCGCGTGCCCAAGGGCATCCTGCTGGTCGGCCCGCCGGGCACCGGCAAGACGATGCTGGCGAAGGCCGCGGCGGGCGAGGCCGGGGTGCCCTTCTTCACCGTCTCCGGCTCCGATTTCGTGGAAATGTTCGTCGGGCTGGGCGCGGCGCGGGTGCGCAGCGTCTTCAAGACGGCGCGGGCCGCCGCCCCCTGCCTGCTGTTCATCGACGAGGTCGACGCCCTGGCCGGCAAGCGCGGCGAATCCAATTCCCATTCGGAGCGGGAGCAGACCCTGAACCAACTCCTGGTCGAGATGGACGGCATCGTCAACGGCAGCGGGGGCGGCGGCGAGGTGGTGGTGATCGCCGCGACCAACCGCGCGGAGATGCTGGACCCCGCCGTGACCCGGCCGGGCCGCTTCGACCGCCACATCCATGTCGCGCTGCCCGACGTGGCCGGGCGCGAGGCCATCCTGGGCGTCCACACCGGCCGGCTGCACCTCGCCCCCGACGTCTGCGTCCGCACGGTGGCGCGGGGCACGCCCGGCTTCTCGGGCGCCGAGCTGGCCAACCTGACCAACGAGGCCGCCCTGTCCGCCGCGCGCAACGGGCGCGTCATCGTCGGCATGGCCGATTTCGAGGCGGCGAAGGACCGCGTCCTGATGGGCAACGAGCGGCGCAGCCTCGCCCTCTCCAGCCACGAGCGGCGCCTGACCGCCTATCACGAGGCCGGTCACGCCCTGGTCTCCATCCGCTGCCCGGAGGCCGACCCCATCCACAAGGCCACGATCATCCCGCGCGGCCGCGCGCTGGGCATGGTCGTGCGGCTGCCGGAGGGCGACCGCGTGTCGGTGTCGCGCGCCAAGCTGCTGGCCGACATCGCCGTCGCCATGGCCGGACGGGCGGCCGAGGATCTGGTCTTCGGCCCGGACGCCGTCACCACCGGGGCGGAGGCCGATTTCCGCGCCGCCACCGACCTCGCCCGCCGCATGGTCACCGCCTGGGGGATGAGCGACGCCATCGGCTATGTCGCCCACGCCGGCAACGACCCCGCCGTCGTGCGCTCGGAACGCACCGCCTGGCGTATCGACGAGGAGGTCCGGCGCATCACCGACGAGGGGATGGAGCGCGCCCGCCGCATCCTGGCCGCCGACCGCGCCGCCCTGGAGCGGATCACCGCCGCCCTGCTGGAGCGCGAGACGCTGAGCGGCGAGGAGATCGGCGCGCTGGCGGAGGAAGAACGGGAAACGGAAGCGGCCTGACCGCGAAATTTCTCGTTCACATTCAACGACAAACATTGCTGCATACGCGCATACATTGGTAAAATGCCGTAGATTTTTCGCACAGCCGTGCGATCAGCATCGGGGCTGAGGATGGCAGAAGCGGTTGCCCGCCGGACGATACTGGCCTTGGCGCTCGCCGGATGGGCGGCGGGCGGCCTTGCGTCGTCCGGCCTTGCGGCGACCGCCGACTCCAAGACCGCCGACTCCGCGACCGTTCCGGTGACCGTCAAGGTCGGTGGCTACGAGTTCCCTCCCTATATCACCGAATCCGGCGGCGGCGTCACGCAGGCCCTGCTCGACCTGCTGAACGCGGAGCAGAGCGATTTCCGTTTCGAGCTGGTCCGCACCTCTCCCCAGCGGCGCTACGAGGACATGGAGCGGGGCCGCTTCGACATGATCGCCTTCGAAAGCCTCGCCTGGGGCTGGAAGGGGCGCCCCGTGGAGGCCTCGCGGGTGTATCTCCGCGACGCGGAGGTGTTCGTCGCCAAGTCCGGTCCGGGCATGGACCAGAGCTACTTCGACCGGCTGGACGACAAGACGATCCTGGGAAGGCTCGGCTACCATTACGCCTTCGCCGGCATGACCGCCGATCCGGAGATCCTGGAGAAGCGCTTCAACACCCGGCTGACCGTCACGCATGAGGGCAACGTGCGCAGCGTCGCCGCCGGGCGCGCCGCGCTGGCCATCGTCACGCGCTCGTTCCTGGCGCAGTTCCTGAAGGCCAACCCCGACATGGCGCCGCTGCTCCTGGTGTCCGAGCGCACCGACCAGATCTACGAGCACACCATCCTGGTCCGCCACGACGGTCCGGTCGGCGTGGCCTGGGTGAACGGAACGCTCGACCGGCTGGAGCGCAGCGGCGCCCTGTCCGCGCTGTGGACCCGGCAGGGAATCGCCCCGTGACCGAACTGCGTTCCCTCGCCGACGGACGGCGCGACCGTTCGCTGATCACCCGCGTCGGCAGCATCATCCTGGTCACCGCCGCCGCC
This sequence comes from Azospirillum sp. TSH58, assembly GCF_003119115.1. NCBI lineage: Bacteria > Pseudomonadati > Pseudomonadota > Alphaproteobacteria > Rhodospirillales > Azospirillaceae > Azospirillum > Azospirillum sp. TSH58. Next base: position 2,754,377 of record NZ_CP022364.1, on the reverse strand, counting down.
GTGGGCGTGGTCGCCGTCGCCGTTTCGGCCAACGTAGTGGAGCATCAGCAGTTCTCGGCGCTGACCAAGCGGGCGCAGCTGGTCGCCGCCATGCAGACGGACGCGCTGGCCAACCCGATCTGGGAAATCGACGACCGCGCCGTCCGCAACATCATCGATTCGCTGCGCGAGCGCGACCCGGCCATTCTCGCCGTCTCCGTCTTCGAGCCGGGGCGCAGCGAGCCGATGGCGGTGTCCGGCGACCCGAGGACCGCCGCCGACTCCACCACCGTCGAGAAGGTCATCGATCTGCGGGGGCGCGACGGGGTGACCCGGCAGGTGGGAACGCTGCGCCTGCTCTATTCGACGGCGGAGATCCACCGGAACACGCTGGACGCGCTGCTGCCGGTGGTCGGGCTGCTCCTGCTGTCCCTGGTCACCGCGATCGCCATCATCAGCGTCATGCTGAACCGCGTCGTGCTCCGCCCGCTGCGGCGCCTGACCCAGGCGACCCAGGCGGTCTCCCGCGGCGATTACAGCGCCCGCCTCGCCACCGAGCGGCAGGACGAGATCGGCGTCCTGACCAAGACCTTCAACCGCATGGCCGAGACGGTCCAGGACTACACCCAGACCCTGGAATCCCGCGTCCAGGAGCGGACGGAGGCGCTGGCCGACATCAACCGCCGCATCATGGACAGCATCAATTACGCCCAGCTGATCCAGTCCTCGATCCTGCCGAAACCGGAGGTGCTGGAGGGCGGGTTGGCCCAGCATTTCGTCCTGTGGCGGCCGCGCGACGTGGTCAGCGGCGACTTCTACTATTACCGCGAGGTCGAGGACGGCTTCCTGATCGGTGTCGCCGACTGCACGGGCCACGGCGTGCCCGGCGCCTTCATGACCATGACGGCCAGCGCGGTGCTGAACAACGTGGTGGACGGCATGGGCGCCGCCGATCCCGCGTCGCTGCTCGCCATGGTGGACGGCAAGGTGCGGGCGGCTCTGCACCAGGACGGCGACGCGGCGAGCTGGGAGGGCGGTTTCGACAACGGGCTGGATCTGGCGCTGTGCTATGTCCAGCCGGCGCGGCGGCGGCTCGTCTATGCCGGCGCCCGCCTGCCCCTGGCCATCGCCGGGCCGGACGGGTTGACCGAGATCCGCGCCGAACGCCGCAGCCTGGGCTACCGCGCGTCCGGCCCCACCCCGGCCTTCACGAACCACAGCCTGGACCTGCTGCCCGACCAGACCTTCTACATCTGCACCGACGGGCTGACCGACCAGTGCGGCGGGGAACGGGGGCGAAGCTTCGGCAAGCGCCGGCTGCACGGCGTGGTCGAGGAGTGCAGCGCCCTGCCGCTCGACCGGCAGAAGGAGCGCATCGAGGCCAGCCTGTCCGGCTTCCAGGGCGACCGCCCGCAGCGCGACGACATCACCATGATCGGCTTCCGCGTCCGGCTGGCCGGCGACCCGGCGGCCCCGACGCGGAACACACTGTGGGAAATCGCGTAACTACCCGTGCGAGGATTGCGTGATAGTGCAGCAGGGGGCCGTCGCGGGCCGAAGTCGCTCGACCTACCATTCGAATTCATATAGTTTCCGCGCCGGCCCTATGAACAATAAGCACCGGTAACGGGGGAGCAGAGGGGATGGCGGCCGTTACGATCGTTGTCGTCGAGGACGAGGCGTCTCTGCGACGTGACATGATCGAATACCTGCGCAGTTGCGGCTTCGATGCGGTCGGAGCGAAGAGTGGGCGCGAACTGGACGAACAGATCGCCTCACGGCCGGTGTCCTTGGTTGTTCTGGACGTCAATCTGCCGGGCGAGGACGGATTCAAGATCGCCACGCGGCTGCGCGAGAATCCCGCCATTGGAATCATCATGGTGACCGCGCGCGGCTCCACCGTGGACCGGGTGGTCGGGCTGGAACTGGGCGCCGACGCCTATCTGGTGAAGCCCGTCGAGATGCGTGAGCTGGAAGCCCAGGCCAAGGCCCTGCTCCGCCGCCTGGAGACCAGCAACGGCGCCACCGCGCCGCTGTCCCCGCAGTCCTCCGGCCCGCCCGCGACGGACGAGGCGAGCTGGATTCTGGACGCCACGGCCTGGGCGCTGACCAGCCCGGCGGGCGTGCGGGTGAGCCTGACGAGCATGGAGATGAAGCTGGTCTCGCTGCTGGCCGGGCAGGCCCGCCAGCCGGCGACCCGCGACCAGATCTCGGTGGCGCTCTACAATCGCCGCTGGAACCCCGACGACCGCTCGATCGACACGGTGGTCGGGCGCCTGCGCCACAAGGTGGAAAACGCCATCGGCGAAACCGCCCCGGTCAAATCGGTCCACGGCGTGGGCTATGTGTTCTCCGCCCCGGTCCGAGTGGTCTGACACCCGGGTGCTCTGACAGGCTTCAGGGGGAGGCGTCGTCCGGAGGGGTGCTCGTCGGAAAGGTCAGGACGAAGCGCGTTCCCTGCCCCGGCGCGCTGTCCACCGAAATCGTCCCCTTCAGCGCCCCGACCGCCAGATTGTGCACGATGTGCAGGCCGAGTCCGCTGCCGCCCTCGCCGCGCCGGGTGGTGAAGAAGGGGTCGAAGATGCGGGGCAGATGGTCCGCCGGAATGCCCCGGCCATCGTCGGTGTAGACCAGCCGCACGGTGCCGGGCTCCGGCTCCTGCACCGTGACCGACAGGACGCCGCCCTGCCCCTCCGCGCCCTGCGCGTCGACGAAGGCGTGGGTGACCGAATTCATCACGAGGTTGGTCAGGATCTGCGACAGCGCGCCCGGATAGCTGTCCACCACCAGCCCGTCCGGGCAGGAGACGGAGATGCTGTGCCGGCCCTGGCGGAGCTTCGGTTCCAGGCTGACCAGCGTCTCCTGGATGTAGCGGTTGAGATTCACCGCCCGCCGCTCGGCGCTGGCGCGGTCCACCGCCACCTGCTTGAAGCTGGCGATCAGCTTGGCCGCCCGCTCGCAATTGGTCAGGATCAGCGCCGTGGTGTCCGTGGCCGTGGCCAGATAGCGGGAGAAGTCCGCCTTGCTCAGCTCGCCGGACTGGGCGCGCCGGCGCAGCCCGGCGGTGGCGTCGGACAGATGCGACGCGCAGGACACGGCGATGCCCACCGGGGTGTTGATCTCATGCGCCACCCCGGCCACCAGGGCGCCCAGGGAGGCCAGCTTCTCGGCCCGGACCATCGCCTCCTGCGCCTCGCGCAGGTCGGCCAGCGCGGTCTCCGCCTCCTGCCGGCGGCGCTCCAGCTCCTGGTTGGCCGAACCGAGCTGCGCCTGCAGCCGGTCGCTGACCCGGACCAGCCGGCGCTGCTCGCGCGTGCTGCGCTGGAACGCCTCGACCAGCGCCTCGAAGTCGGCGCGCAGTTCGGGCGCGGCGGCGCCCAGCCTCTCCCCCAGAAGGCGGGCCTGCTCGATGGCCTGCTCCTCAGCGGCGAAGAGGTTGAAGGTCATGGCGCCCCGTCTGCGGGAATCTGTTTCAGGGTGAAGGCGACGTGGTGCAGGTCCTCGGCGAAATCCTCGCCCAGCTCCTGCATCGAATCGTCGTTTTCCTCGTAGCACCAGGTGACGGAGATGCTGCGCCCGTTGCCGGCCGCCGTCTCCAGCATCTGGAAGATGTTCATCAGGGCCTTGGCGCTGGAGCTGTTGAAATACAGCAGTTCCATGTCGAAGCGGATCGGGTGGCCGCCCGCCTCGGCGAGGAAGGCGCGGAGCGCGCCGAAGATCGGGCCGAAGAAGGTCGCGACGTCGTCGGGATAGGACTCGCCGCTGAGGCGGAGCACGCCCTGGGCGAAGTCGAAATCGACTTCGGGCGTCCGGCCCGTCGCGGGCAATTTCAGGGATTCCATGGTCGTCCGGATGTCCACAGCCGCTCTCAGATCCGAGCCTTGAGACAGAAGAAGCTTTTGCCTTCGTCCATTTCGAGGAAATCATACTCGATGGGTTCGCTGGCGCGGCGCGCGATCTCGATCAGCCCGATGTTGGCGCCCCGCGCGCCCTCTTCCGGGGTTTCGCGCAGCTGCTCCCGGTAATAGGTCTTGAGGGCGTCCTTGTCCAAGCCCTTCAGATATTCGAGCCGGTCGCGCAGGCGCGGCACATCGGCGTTGTAGACGGTGTTGCCGCAGACGATGAAGACCTTCCCGCCTTCCATGCCGATGGTGACCATCCCGGCGCTCAGCTCGACCGGCTTCTCGCGCGCGCCGGTCATCTTCTCGGCCGAATAACGGATGATGTTCTGCATCTGCTCGACGAAGACCGCGAAGACCCGGCGGACCGTCGGGCCGTCGGTTTCCTCCAGGGTCATCTTCTCCCGCAACGCCTCTCCCAAGGAATAGAGTATCCCCTCGGACAGATAGCCGCTGAACGAGAAAATGATGCCTTTCTCGTCGAGGTCCCGTTTGATCCCGGCATATTGCTGAGCGAGCATGGTGGAGTCCACGGTTCTTCCGTTGGAGTGCGAAAAGGCCGCCCGCCGCGTCGGAAGGGTCCGGAGCGGTGTCCGGCAATCGCGTCGGCCTTGTTATGAGCACGTTACATTTCCGCCCGCCGCGCTGGAAGGATTATCAAGGGAGGGCGGCGGCGGACCGGACGCGGTCAGCTTTTCATCGGGAGACGGACGCGGAAGACGCTGCCCTGCCCGACCGTGCTTTCGGCGCTGATCGAGCCGCCGTGCAGCAGGATGATCTGCCGCACCGTGTGCAGCCCGATGCCCGTCCCCGGCACGCCGGCCGAACCGGTTCCCCGGTAATGCCGCTCGAACAGCAGGGGCAACTCGTGCTGCGGAATGCCACGCCCCTGGTCGGCCACCTCGACCACCGCCACGCAGCCGTCGGTCTCGCCGCGCACGGCGATGCGGCAGTCGCCGTCCGAATATTTGAAGGCGTTGTTCAGCAGGTTGCTGAACAGCATGCCCAGCAGATGCCCGTCGGCCAAGACCACGGACGGCAGCCGGTCCAGATCCAGGTGGAAGTCGCAGCCGGTGTAGGCGGTGCGGAAGGGTTCCGTCACCGAGCGCAGCAGCGCCCTCAGATCGACCTCGGCCCGCTGCACCCTCAGCGTTCCGGCCTGAAGCCGCTCGTCGGTCAGATGGGTGTCGATCAGCCCGGTCAGGCGCTGGACGCTGCTGCGGATGACGCGCAGCCGTTCCAGCGAGTCCGGCGTCTCCCGCTCCGCCCGCAGCGTCAGCATCTGGGCGGCGCTGTCGATGATGGCCAGCGGCGTGCGGAACTCGTGGCTGACCATGGTGACGAACTGGCGCTGCTGCTCGCGGGCGACCAGTTCCGCCTCCAGAGCCCGCTCCACCCGCTCCTTGGCGGCGACCAGGGCGGCCTGGTTGGCGGCCAGCTCGGCCGTCCGCTCGCTCACGCGCCGCTCCAGCGACTGGTTCAGCGCCACCAGGTCCTCGTAGAGGCACACATTGTCGAAGCCGATGATGACGCGGGCGCAGAACAGCTCCAGCAGCCGGTGATCGTCTTCGCGGTAGGGCTCGCTGCGCTCCAGGGCGAAGACCGTCGTCCCGTGCTCCCGCGTGCGGAAGGCGAGGATGCAGCGGGCCGACCCGAAATTGCTCTGCTGCGTCTCGAAAGCGGCGACCACCTGCGCGGTCAGGTCGGGCTCCAGGGCGTCGGAAGCGGGCCGCCCGACGAACCGCGCGAAGCGGCCGGAACCGGCGACCACGGTGGCCCGCGTCTTGCCGTCGCCGCGGTCCACCATGCGGCAGGCCAGAACGGCGCCGCCGCTGTGGTCCACGACCTTGCTGAGCTGGTCCACCAGCTCTTCCACCAGCGTGCGCATGGAGCGGGTTTCGAACAGCGGGGCGGAGGCGGCGAGGATGCGCTCCAGCCCCTGGCGGTGCCGCTCGATGGTCACGATGTCGCGCCACGCCCGCAGGCCGCTGACCAGCGTGGTGAACAGACGCTGGGCGGTGAGTTCGCTCTTGGCCTTGTAATCGTTGATGTCGTAGGCGACGACCACGTCCCGCTCCGGCGCCTGTCCGGGCTGGCCGGTGCGCAGGATGATGCGCATGCGGTGGTTGTTCAGGTCCTCGCGGATGAAGCGGACCAGACGCAGTCCGGCGTCGTCCGTCTCCATCACCACGTCGAGCAGCGCCACCGGGATGTCCGGGCGGGTCAGCAGGAGCGACCGGGCGGCCGCGGCCGACAGGGCGCTGACCACCTCGAACGGCCGGTCCTCGAACTCGAAATCGCGCAGCAGCACCTCGGTCATGGTATGGACCTGGGGATCGTCGTCGACCACCAGGACGGGCCACGGGTCCGCCGGCCGGGCGTTGGCCGCGGAGTCGTCGGCGAAGCCGTCGTCGGGTCCGAACAACGGTTCGTCGTCCAGACCTTCGTCCATATCCTGGCCCATGCTCTCCTCCACGCACGACCTACCCAAATGGTTCCGCATCGACGGACAAGGAAGGCACCAAAGCGGTACGAGACCTAAGCCGACCCGTCCAGGGCTGTAGCAAATTGTCACAAAACGCCATGCATTAGAGGCACCTAGCACGAATTTGGGCCGATTCTGCCCTTTGATGAATACCCAAGTATTACTTTAATCTTTTATACTCTCCGAAAACGAGGGAGTTTGCCCGCGTATGGACATGGACCTCAAGGGCGGGGACCTCAAAAATGGGGATTCCAATGGTAGGGACCTGGACGGCATGACCTCGGACGCCACGACCCTGGACGGCACGAATCTGGACGGTGCGCCCACCGGCCGTTACGCGGCGTTCCGCCGGTTCCTCTCGCGCTTCGACCACCATCCCGGTGCGTCGCGGGCCGCGGACCGGACGGTCGGACTGCCGGTGCGCGCCATGCTCCTCGGCCTGCTGTCCAGCCGGCGGCAGGCGCACACGCGCCGCCTCTGGGCGCGTTGGCTGGAACCGGTGATGCTGCGCGATCCGGTCCTGCTGTCGGTCGCGGAGCCGCTGCCCGGCTGCATCCGCGTCCTCGACACCGCCGGCTGGTGGCCGGCCCTGTCGCGGCGCATGGACGACCTGCCGGCCACCGTGCAGAACCGTCTGGAGAACCGGTTGGTCAACGGCGCCCTCGACCGGGTGCTCGCCTCGCCGGAGATGGTGGATTGGGCGGACGTCCTGCGCGACCGCTCGCTGGCCGTCCTGGACGCGCTGCGCACCGACCCCACCGCGCTCGCCCTGTTCCTGGAGGAGGCCAACACCCACCGCATGCGCGCCGCCAGCACCCTGGCGATTCCCGGCGGAGTGGCCATGCTCCGGCCGCTGGACGGCATGGACGTGGACACGCTGGCCGCCGCGCTGCGCCTGTCCGACGGATGGCGGACGCTGGGCGGGCGGGCGCCGGACATGGAGATCGACGAGTTGCTGGCCTGCGTGCGCGGCGCCCTGGCCAGCGACAGCGTCCCGCCGGAGGCGATGGCCCTGTTCGCGGTGGCCGGTCTCTACACCCGCCGCGACCCTCTGCTCGGCGCGGCGCTTCGCGCGCTGCTGCCCCTGCCGCTGGTCGATGCCGCCGCCGCGTGGCTGACGGCGCACAGCGAGGAGACGGACGGCGGCGTTTCGGACCTTACCGCGCTTGGCGGCGGCCCGGCGCGCGGTTCCGACCGCGGCCTGCGGGACCTGTTCGAAGCCGCGCGGCGGTCCGGACAATCCCCGTCCCCGGCGTCCGCCGAACGGCTGGGGCTCCCCATGGCCGGGGCGGTGGACGCGCCCGGCGCTCCGGGTGTGCGCTGATGGCTCGGATGGTGATGCGATGAACATGGACACCTTCGCCCTCGCCGTTCTGGTCCTGTGCGTCGGCGCGCTCGGCCTGTCCGTGGTCTACGAGGCCTCGCGCCTGACCGCCTCCGGCAGCCGCAAGGCGCTGGTGCGGCGGAAGCTGGAGGCCCAGGCCGCCGACCTCGCCGCCCTCGACCGCCGGATCGAGGACGCCCGGGCCGAAAGCGCCGCCCGGCAGGAGGCCCTCGACCGGCTGACCGCCGAGCGCGGGCGCCTGACCGGCCTGATCGCGTCGGTGAAGGCGTCCAAGATCGCCCTGGTGCACGAGATCGGCGACGCCCAGAGCGGCGCCCAGCGCTATGAGAGCGAGTTGCGCACCGTCCCGGATTTCGCCCGGCTCGATCCCCGGCGCATGCTGTTCGCGCGGGCGATCTGGGATCGCCGGAACATCGCCCGCGTCTGGGCCGACACGCCGGACGCCGCGGCGGCGATGCTCCAGCGCGCCTTCAGCGCGCGCAACGGCGTCCTGTCCTCGCGGCCCGAGACGATCCCGTTGATCCCGGCGGCAAGCGGGGCCAACGACGGCGCACGGCCGGTCTCCCCATGACGGCGATCATCCTCTACGCGGCGCTGCTGCTTCTGGCGACCAGCGTCCTGGTGAACCGGATGGGCGAACGCCGCGTCCGAGCGGCGCGCGACGAGATCGCCACCGCCGAAAAGGACATCCGGACCATGGAGCAGCGCCTCCAGGAGGCTCGGAAGACGCTGGAGACGACGCGCGGAACGCTGGGGGGCCTGGAGGAGGCGCTGGTCGAGGCCAAGCGGCAGGTGGAAGTCCTGGAACGGCAGCTCGACGCGGTCCAGCAGGCGCCTATGGAACTCTTCCATGTCTTCGACCGGCTGGAGGCGCGGCCCGGAACCATCTGGGAGGTGACGGTGCGCCGCGCCCCCGACGCGCTTTACACCAGCGGCGCCATGGCCGCCTCCTGGCGCGACGGGCGGGCCTATCTGGTCGTCGCCGCCAACCAGAAGGAGGCGCTGGATCGCGTTGCCCAGCGCTTCCCGCGCGTCAACGGCTACGAGATCGGGCCGGTCCTGACCTGCCGCCTGTTCCTGCCCAAGGACGCGGCGGAGCGCAAGCGGGCCTGACGCGCCTTGTGAGGCCCGCCACAGCGCGGGGAGAACGCCGCGGCTAGAGTGGATCGAACGCCCCTCCCGCCCTGGTGACCGCCATGCTCCGCCGCACCGCAACGCCCCCGCAGCCCTCCTCCCCGTCGCAGCCGGCCACCCGCGAACGCCCCGCGCCCGGCTTCACGGTCCTGCCGCTGGACGACCGCCGCTGCCCCCGCCGCGAAGTCGCGATGCTGTGCGAAACCGACAGCGGCCATCGCTGGGAGGGCGCTTGAGCACAGGGCTTGGCCACGGGTCTTGACCGGACCGCCCGCATCCCTATATCCCGGTCGCCCTCCCGTGAGGACGACCTCACCACGGCACGCCCGCACCGGGCGTGGGGAGTTCGGCGGGGACGACCCTGCCTCCAATCCATCGGAGGTGTTCCGTGTCCTGGGTCATCCTGTTCTTTGCCGGCCTCTTTGAAATCGGCTGGGCCGTCGGTCTGAAGCAGACGGAGGGGTTCACCCGCCCCATTCCCACCGCCCTGACCGTCGCCTCGATGGTCATCAGCCTCGCCCTGCTTGGGATGGCGCTGAAGTCGCTGCCGCTCGGCACCGCCTACGCCGTGTGGACCGGCATCGGAACGGTCGGCACCGTCATCCTGGGCATCTGGCTCTACGGGGAATCCGCCGACATCCTGCGGCTCGGCTGCATCGCGCTGATCGTGGCGGGCATCCTCGGGCTGAAGCTGATCACGCCCTGACCCGTCAGGCGCGCTCCTTCCGCAGGACCGCGCGCGCGGCGTAGCCGATCCCTCCGGCCAAGGCAAGGCCGGCGAGGAAGGCGAAGCCGCGCGCCGCGGTTCCCATGGTGTTCAGCGACAGGCGCTCCTCCTGCCCGGTGAAGCGCCCGTGCGTGCGGTGCAGGCCGGACACCGGCTCGAACAGGTTGTCGGGCCGGCCCGGCGCTTCCGCCTCCTCCGTTTCCTGCCCCTCGAAGGCGGTGAAGGCCACCCGGTAATCGGCGTAGGCGGGAAGCGCCTGGGTGCCGAGGATTGCCTCGGCGGTGGTGAAGCCCAGCCAGTGTTCCCGCTTGGGGTCCGCGGCGGCCCGGACGATGGCGCGGCCGATGTCGTCGGGGTCGAAGATGGCGCCGACCGGCCGCGCCCGGCGCGGCATGTGGCTGCGCGCCCAGTCGAACTGCGGCGTGTTGACGGCGGGCAGATGGACCATGGTCACCCGCAGGCGGCTGCCGTCGTGGATCAGTTCCGAGCGCAGGCTGTCGATGAAGCCGCGGATGGCGCTCTTAGCGCCGCAATAGGCGGCCTGGAGCGGGATGGAGCGGTAGGCCAGCGCCGACCCGACCTGAAGGATGAGGCCGCGGTCGCGCGGCAGCATGCGGCGCAGCGCCGCCATGGTGCCGTGGACGGAGCCGAGATAGGTCACCTCGGTCACCCGCCGGATTTCCTCGGGCGTCAGGTCGCGGATGCGGCCGAACACCGTCACCATGGCGTTGTTGACCCAGACGTCGATGGGACCGAGCGTCCGCTCGGCCTCGTCGGCGGCGGCCTCCACCGCTTCGGCGTCGGCCACGTCGGCGGGCAGCACCAGCGCCGTGCCGCCGAGCCGCTCGATCTCCGCCGCCACCGCCTCCAGAGCGTCACGGGAGCGGGCGATCAGCCCGACCGCCGCACCCCATTCCCGCGCGAAGGCGAGCGCCGTCGCCCGCCCGACCCCGGCAGACGCTCCGGTGACGACGACGACGGGCCGGGTCCGGCCGGCAATGGGGCTTGTGGGCATGGCGGCAGGGCTCCATGGGCTGGGACGAGCATCGACGCTGTCCCAACCCGCCCGAAGCCCGCCGGTTCCGCCAACGTGGGTCCGGTGACGCCGTTACGCTTACGGCGCCTCGACGATCTCGAAATCGTGGGTGATCGCGGCGGTGGCGCCCAGCATGATCGAGGCGGAGCAGTATTTCTCCGCCGACAGGGCGATGGCGCGCTCCACCTTCGCCGGGTCCAGGCCGCGCCCGGTCACCACGAAATGGACGTGGATCCTGGTGAAGACCTTGGGGTCGGTCTCGGCGCGCTCGGCCTCGATCTCGGCCACGCAGTCGGTGATGGCCTGACGGCCCTTCTCCAGGATCATCACCACGTCGAAGCCGGTGCAGCCGCCCATGCCGATCAGCAGCATCTCCATGGGACGGATGCCCAGGTTGCGCCCGCCCGCCTCCGGCGCGCCGTCCATGACCACGGCGTGGCCGCTGCCGGACTCGCCGACGAACATCCGCCCATCAACCCACTTCACCCGCGCCTTCATGGCGGTCTCCCGATTATTGTTCGTCTTCCAATGGATGGCAGGGCTTGCAGCCGGTCGGCCAGGGCTCGCCCAGATCCTCCACGAAGCAGGTCCAGGATGGGCTTTCCAGCCGGATGCAGGCGCCGCCGGCAAAATTCAGGATCAGGGCGCCCTCCGCCGCCTCGACGGAGAGCAGCTCCAGGATCTGCGCGCGGTCCTTCATGTCGAGGCCGCGCAGCTTCACGGCCTTCACCCCCTCGATCCGCACGCCGCAATTGACGCGCTCGAAGGGGTTCAGGTGATCGTCGTCGGCGGTGGGGCCGGGACGGCGCTTGCCCGCCGTCTCCCACTTGAAGCGGTTGGCCACCAGCACGAAGCGCGCCTCTTCGGGCAGGAAGCACATGTCGCCGATCGGCAGGATGGCGTCCTGCAGACAGGCGGAGACGACTTTCAGATCCTCGGCATCCTGGGCGCGCAGGCGGATCGGCGTGGCGGACATGAGCTTCCCTTCGCTGTGGACGGCTGAGCAGGCGCAGGACGCCGTCAGTCGTCCTCCGCCCGGATGCGTTCGATGTCCGCGCCGCAGGCCGCCAGCTTCTCCTCCAGCCGCTCGTAGCCGCGGTCGAGGTGATAGACGCGGTTGACCGTCGTCTCCCCTTCCGCCGCAAGACCGGCCAGGACCAGCGACACCGACGCGCGGAGATCCGTCGCCATAACGGGCGCGCCGGTCAAACGCTCCACACCCCGGACGAGGGCGGAGGAACCGTGCACCGTGATGCGGGCTCCCATGCGGGTCAGCTCGGGCGCGTGCATGAACCGATTCTCAAATATGGTCTCGGTGATCATGCCTGCACCCCTGGCCGTGCACATCAGGGCCATCATCTGGGCCTGAAGGTCGGTGGGGAAGCCGGGATAGGGCTCGGTCATCACGTCCACGCCGACCAGCTCGCCGTTGGCGCGGGACACGCGGATGCCCGTCTGGCCGTTGGTCTCGATCTCCGTGAACTCCACGCCCGCCGGGACCAGGGCGGTCACCGCCGCCTTGATCAGGTCCAGGCGGGTGTTCAGGATGTCCAGCGTGCCGCCGGTCATCGCCGCCGCCATGGCGTAGGTGCCGGTCTCGATGCGGTCCGGCACCACCATGTGGCGGGCGCCGTCCAGCCGGTCCACGCCGACGATGGTCAGCCGGTCGGTGCCGATGCCGGTGATCTTCGCGCCCATCTTGACGAGGCATTCGGCGAGGTCGGTGACCTCCGGCTCGCGGGCGGCGTTGACCAGCACCGTGGTGCCGCGGGCCAGCGTGGCGGCCATCAGCAGGTTCTCGGTGGCGCCCACCGACACCTTGGGGAACACGTATTCCGCACCGCGCAGGCCGCCCTGCGGCGCCTTGGCGACGATGTAGCCGCCCTCGATGCGGATGTCCGCACCCATGGCCTCCAGGCCCTTGATGTGCAGGTCCACCGGGCGCGCGCCGATGGCGCAGCCGCCGGGCAGCGACACCTTGGCCTCGCCGCAGCGGGCGAGCAGCGGGCCGAGCACCAGCACGCTCGCCCGCATCTTGCGGACGAGGTCGTAGGGGGCCGTGGTGTTGGTGATGTCGCGGGCGGTGAACTCCACCACGCGGCCGGCGCAATCCCCGCCCGCCCCGGCCATGTGGATCGCGACGCCGTGCTGGAGCAGCAGGTTGCACAGCGTGTTGATGTCCGCGAGGATCGGCAGGTTGGTGAGCGTCAGCGTCCCGTCGGTGAGGAGCGCCGCGGTCATCAGGGGCAGCGCCGCGTTCTTGGCGCCGCCGACCGTGATCGACCCGTGAAGGGGCTTGCCGCCGCGGATGCGGATCTTGTCCATGAAGCTGTCTTGTCCGGTCAGATGCTGTCGAAAAGGCCGAAGCCCGGCGGATTAGGCCATCTTGCGGGTCCGAGGGTCCGGCGACAGGCCCGTCGTCGGCGGACTCCTCGGGTCTTACGGGGATTGAATCTGTCAGGCGTTGTAGCGGAGCATGCGGGCGCGCTCAAGGGAAGGAATTGAGGCTTTTTCTCATGGAAGCCCTTCTCCCGCCGCAATTGAAAGGACGGACCGCGTGACACAGGACAGCGCCCGGGACAACACCCAGGACAGCATGATGGCCGGGCTGACCCTCTCCCTCTCCGGACGGCTCGACCCGGACGAGGTGAAGCAGATCCACGGCGCACTGCGCGCCTTCAACGAGCGCTTCACCGCCCCCTACGACCTGCGGGAGATCATGATCACCGTCCGCGACGCGGACGGGGCGCTGATGGCCGGCCTGACCGGCTACACCAACTGGGAGTGGCTGTATGTGGACTATCTGTGGGTCCATGACAGGCGGCGCGGCGGCGGTCTCGGCGCCCGCCTGCTCGCCGCCGCGGAAGAGGAGGCGGTGAAACGCGGCTGCCGCTGGTCGCGCCTCTACACCTACGATTTCCAGGCGCCGGGCTTCTACCGCAAGCAGGGCTACGAGGTGTGGGCGGAGATGGAGGGCTACCCGCCGGGGCACACGCAGATCTGGCTCAGGAAGGCTCTGCCGCGGGACGGGGAATAGCCTGCACGGCGGCCTCGTTGCGCTTCAGGAAGACGATCACCGCGCAGACCACCGCCATCCCGGCCAGTTGGGGCGGCTCGAAGCTCTCGCCCAGCAGCAGGAAGGCCGTCACCCCGGCGAAGACGGGATCGAGCATGCCGATCACCGTCGCCGGGAACGGCTCGATGGTCTTCAGCCCCTCCAGATAGAGCCAGTAGGGCGCCACCGTGCCGAAGACGCCGATGAACAGCACGAAGCCCACGGTCTCCCAGGTCACCTCGACCGCCGCGTAATCGATGGCCGGGGTGGCGAGCAGCCAGAACAGCGCCGACAGGAAGAAGGGCCAGAAGGTCATCGACCAGCTGTCCAGCCCCCGCCGGTGGCCGTGGGCGCAGCGGACGTTGTAGGCGGCGAAGGACACGGCGCAGAGCATCCCCACCGCCGCCCCCAGCGCGTTGCCCGACCACAGGGCCGGGTCGTAGGCGCCGACCAGCAGGAAGCAGCCGGCGGCGTTGCCCGCCAGGATCAGCGCGACCGCCCGGTTCATCCGGTGGGTGCCGAGCAGCAGCCCGGCGGCCACGATCAGCATGGGCGCGGTGTATTCCAGCATCAGCGCCAGCGCCACGTTGGTCAGGGCGATGGCGTAGAAGAAGGTCAGGTTGACCAGCGTCAGCCACACCGCCAGCTCGCCCAGGAACGGCAGGTCCACCCGCCGCACCCGGATCGGCCGGCCGAGCGCCAGCATGATCAGGGCCAGGGCGGCGGCGGACACCATGGCGCGCACCGCGATCATGACCAGCGGCGGCATGGCGGCGACGAACATCATCTTGGCCGCCGTCCCGGCCACGCCGAACAGCAGCGCGGAGGCGACGATGCAGCCATACCCCCACAGGCGCGCCCGCGCCGGATCAACCGCCATAACCCTGCCCTGCCCCGTTCCGGATCGGCGGCAACGATAGCGTGCGCCCCGCGCCGAACCGATGCGGCAAATGCGTCACGGACACCGAGGGGTCAGCCCGGCTGGCCGTCCTTTTCCCGCCCGCGCGCCTGTTCCTTGCGCTTGCGCAAATTCTCGCGCAGGCGGGCGGCGAGCCGGTCCTGCTTGTCGTCCTTCTTCGGCGGGACGGCGGCGGGAGTCTTGGTCTGGTCTTCCGTGGTCATGCGGCGCTCGCGGCAAGCGGGACCGGGGCGGCGGCGCTGCCCCAGCGGCGGTTCCAGTCCTGGAACATCAGCACGTTCCAGAGCCGGTGCTGGTTGTTGCGGGTTCCCGCCAGATGCTCCGCCCAGCAGGCGCGGATCGGCGCGGGGTCGAGGAAGCCCTCCCGGCGCAGCCGCCCCTCGTCCAGCAGATCCTCCGCCCAGTCGCGCAGCGGGCCGCGCAGCCAGCCGTCCAGCGGAATGGCGAAGCCGGCCTTGGGCCGCTCCACCAGAGCCGGCGGGACATGGCGGTAGAGCACTTGCCGCAGCAGCCACTTGCCCTTGCCGTCGCGCAGCTTCTGCGAGGGCGGCACACGCCACGCGAACTCCACCACCCGGTGGTCGAGCAGCGGCACGCGCGCCTCCAGCGACACGCCCATGCTGGCGCGGTCCACCTTGGCCAGGATGTCGTCCGGCAGGTAGGTGACGCTGTCGAGATGCTGCATGCGCTCGACGAAATCGGGGATGCCCGCCGCCAGCCCGTCGTCCCAGGCCGGGCCATGCGGTTCCCGCCCGCCGCGGACCAGCGCGTCGGGGTCCTGCCACTGGCTGACCAGACGGCGGTAGATGGCGTCCGGCCCGGCGGCATCCAGAACGCCGGCCAGCTTGTGCAGTTTGTCGCCGGTCTGGCGCGGGCGCCGCCCCTCGGGGATTAGCCCGGCCAGCGCGTCCCATCCGGCGGGCCGGACGGCGCGGATCAGCCCGGCGGCGCCGCGCCGCAGACCGGCGGGAAGGCTCGCCATGCGCCGCCACAGGGCGGGCGCCGTGAGGTAGCGGTTGTAGCCGGCGAACAGCTCGTCCCCGCCGTCGCCGGACAGGGCCACGGTGACGGAGCGCCGGGTCATCTCCGACACCAGCAGCGTCGGGATCTGCGAGCTGTCGGCGAAGGGCTCGTCGTACCAGTCGGCCAGCTTGGGGATGATCTCCAGCGCGTGGCTGGCCTCCACCCGAAGCTCGGTGTGCTCGGTGCCGAGATGGGCGGCGACCGCGCGGGCGTGCACCGCCTCGTCGTAGCCGTCCTCGCCGAAACCGATGGTGAAGGTGCGCACGGGCCGCGCGCTCTGCGCCTGCATCAGCGCGACGACGGTGGAACTGTCGATCCCGCCGGACAGGAAGGCGCCCAGCGGCACGTCGGCCATCATCTGCCGCCCGACCGCATCCTTCAGCAGCGATTCGAGCGCATCCGTCGCCTCGGCGTCGGACAGCGACAGCCGGTCGGCGATGCCGGCGCGCGCCGCTTCGCCCGCGCTCCAATAGACGGTGCGCTCCGGCTCGCGCCCCGGTCGGACGGTCAGGATGCTGCCCGGCTCCAGCTTGTGGACGCCCTGGTAGATGCTGTGCGGCGCCGGGACGTAGCTGAAGCGCAGATAGGCGGACAGCGCGTCGCGGTCGATCTCCGCCGCGAAGGCGGGATGGGCGCGCAGCGCCTTGGGCTGGGAGCCGAACAGCAGCGCACCGCCCATCCGCGCCCAGTAGAGCGGCTTCACCCCCAGATGGTCGCGGACCAGATAAAGGGTGCGCTCACGACGGTCCCACAGGGCGAAGGCGAAGATGCCGACCAGCCGGCGCACGGTGCGCTCGACGCCCCAGGCGGCGCAGCCCTCCAGCAGGACCTCGGTGTCCGAATGGCCGCGGAATTGGTGGCCGGCGGCTTCGAGTTCCGCCCGCAGATCCTGGAAATTGTAGATCTCGCCGTTGTAGGCGATCACCCAGCGCCCGTCCGCCGATTCCATCGGCTGGCGGCCGAGCGGTGACAGCTCCAAGATGGCGAGCCGCCGGTGGCCGAGCGCGATCCCGGCCTCCCCGTCCGCCCACACGCCGTCCCCGTCGGGGCCGCGGTGGGCGATGGTGTCGGCCATGCGCCGTGCTGTGGCTTCAAGCCCGGGCACGGAGCCCGCTCCGGAGCCGGGGCTGGGGCCGGCCAGGAAGCCGCAGATTCCACACACGGCGCGCCCTCGCCCTTAGTGGTCGGACCGGTGCAGGATGCTGTCGCGCAGGCCCGTCTCGTAGGCCATGCCCTCGGCGGTCACGACGCCGTAGCCGGCGTCACGGCGCAGCATGCCCTTGCGCTCGAGGATGGTCCAGACGGCCTCGTTGGTCAGGCCGGTGGCGTCGCGGGAGGCGACGACGGCGCTGCCCAGATGGAAATGGTTGCCATGGGCGTGCGGCAGGTTGGTGACCTGGAAGGCCCCCTCCTCGCCCTCGACCGGCTTCTGCTCCAGACGGGCGAGTTCCTGAAGGAGGGTCAGCGTCTTGAGCTGCAACGGGTTGAGGTTCGCGGGATTCTTCTTCGGCGGCATGGCTGTCCGGCTCGGCAACGTGATTAAGGTTGCGGCAGTAGATCGGGTGCGCCCGGCGGCTGTCAAGCGGTGGAGGATGTTTGCGGACTGGCGTCCGGTCCCCGGGTCGGGCATAAGACGGGCTGTTGACGCGCGCGCGTTACGTTTGAGGCAAGCGTCTGGCTGGCGCAGGCCGGTCAAGGATGGTGGATATGACGATCGTGGTCACCGGCGCGGCCGGTTTCATCGGCTCGCACGTCGCGGCGGCCCTGCTGGATCGCGGCGAGACGGTGTTGGGGATCGACAACCTCAACGACTACTATTCCGTGGCGCTGAAGGAAGCCCGGCTGGCCCGCCTCGTCGCCCGCCCCGGCTTCCGCTTCGTCAAGGCCGACGTGTCCGACCGCGCCGCCATCGAGGCGCTGGACCCCGACTTCGCGCAGGCGACCGGCGTCGTGCATCTGGCCGCCCAGGCCGGCGTGCGCTACTCGCTGGAGAATCCCTACGCCTATGTGGACGCCAACGTCACCGGGCAGGTGGCGATGCTGGAAGCCGCCCGGCGCATGCCGAAGCTGAAGCATTTCGTCTACGCCTCCACCTCCTCCGTCTACGGTGCCAACAAGAAGATGCCCTTCTCGGTGGAGGACCGCGTCGATTCCCCCATGTCCATCTACGCCGCGACGAAGAAGGCGGCGGAGATGATGACCTACGCCTACTGCCACCTCTACAAGTTCCCGGCGACCGGCCTGCGCTTCTTCACCGTCTACGGCCCCTGGGGGCGTCCGGACATGGCCGCCTACCTGTTCGCCGACGCGATCATGGCGGGCCGCCCGATCCGCGTCTTCAACGAGGGGCGGATGAAGCGCGACTTCACCTTCGTCGAGGACATCGCGGCGGGCGTGCTGGCGGCGCTGGACCGCCCGGCGACGCCCGACGTCAACGGCGCGCCGCACACCGTCTACAACCTCGGCAACAACCGGACCGAGGATCTGATGCGCTTCATCGGCATCATCGAGGAGTCGCTGGGCCGCGAGGCGGTGAAGGTGATGGAGCCGTTGCAGAAGGGCGACGTGCCGGAAACCACCGCCGACATCGAGGCGAGCCGCCGCGACCTGGGCTACGAGCCGAAGACGCCGATCGACGTCGGCCTGCCCCGCTTCATCGCGTGGTACAAGGACTATCACGGCATTGCCTGAGGCCCGCCCCGTGAGCACCAGCCCCACAAACGCCGGCCGCAAGCTGATCTATCTGGTGACGGAGGACTGGTATTTCTGGTCCCACCGCCTGCCCATGGCCCGCGCCGCCCGTGAGGCCGGGTTCGAGGTCGCCGTCGCCACCCGCGTCGACAAGCACGGTCCCCGCATCGAGGCGGAGGGCTTCCGCGTGCTGCCGCTGTCCTGGCAGCGGCGCAGCATCAACCCGGCGGGCGCCCTGTCGGCGGTGGCGGAGATCGCCGCGCTGTACCGGCGGGAGGCGCCGGATCTGGTCCACCACGTCGCCATGAAACCGGTGCTGCTGGGCGGGCTGGCCGCCGGGCTGGCCGGGGTGCCGGCGGTGGTGAACGCGCTGACCGGGCTGGGCTCCGCCTTCCTCGGCACCGGCGGGCTGAAGTCCCGCGTCGCCGGGGCCGCGGCCCGCCCGCTCCTGCGCACCGTGCTGAAGCGCCCGAACAGCCTGACCATCCTGCAGAACGAGGACGACCGGAAGACGCTGGTGGCCGCCGGGCTGCTGCCCGACGAGCGCGCCTGGATCATCCGCGGCTCCGGCGTGGACACCGCCCATTATCAGGTGCTTCCCGAGCCGCCGGAGCCGCCGGTGACGGTGGGCTGCGTCGCCCGGCTGCTGGCCGACAAGGGCGTCGGCCCGCTGGTCGAGGCTCAGCAGATGCTGCGGGGCCGGGGGCTGGACGTCCGGCTCCTGCTGGCCGGCACACCCGATCCGGAAAACCCGACCTCCGTGACGCAGGCCGAGTTGGACCGCTGGGCCGCCCTGCCCGGCGTCGAGCTGCCCGGCCATTGCGCCGACGTGCGGCAGGTCTGGGCACGCTGCCACATCGCCGTTCTGGCCTCCCGCCGCGAGGGGCTGCCGAAGAGCCTGCTGGAGGCCGCGGCCTGCGGACGGGCCATCGTCGCCACCGACGTGCCGGGCTGCCGCGAGGTGGCGCACGCCGGCGAGAACGCCCTGCTGGTCCCGCCCGACGACGCGGCGGCCCTGGCGGACGCGCTGAAAACCCTGGTGCGCGACGCCGCCCTGCGCCGGCGCTTCGGCACGGCCAGCCGGCGTCTGGTCGAATCCGACATGGCGTCCGACCGGGTGGGCGCGAAGACGGTCGAGCTGTACCATCGGCTGCTGGCATCCGCCCGGCCCGCCGCCGCCCCGGTCGCGGAGGCATCATGAGCGGCCCCCTGGCCCTGTTCCTCGCCCTGGCCGGCAGCTTCGCGCTGTCCTGGCTGCTCACCGGGCGCGTGCTCGCCTATCTGCGGCGCAAGGCGATCCTCGACCATCCGAACGACCGCTCCAGCCATTCCATCCCGACGCCGCGCGGCGGCGGCTGGGGCGTCATGCTGACGCTGCTGCCCGTCTGGACGCTCATCGCCATGACGGCGGACCATCCGCTGCGGGCGCTGCCGATCCTGGCCGGAACGGTGGCGCTGATGGCGGTGTCCTGGATGGACGACCGGCGCGGGCTGGGTCCGGCGCCGCGATTCCTCGCCCAGATCGCCGCGGTGGTCGCGGGGCTCACCGCGCTTCCCGGGGGCGCCCTGCCCGGCGATGGACTGGTCTTCCAGGGACTGCTGCCCTTCTGGGCCGACCGGCTGGTGGCCGCGGTCGGCTGGCTGTGGTTCGTGAACCTGTTCAACTTCATGGACGGCATCGACGGGCTGGCCGGCAGCGAGGCGGCGTCGATCGGCGCCGGGCTGGCGCTGGTGGCTACGCTCGGCGCGCTCGATCCGGCGCTGACGCTCTATGGGCTGGCGGCGGCGGGGGCGGCGATGGGCTTCCTGATGTGGAACTGGCACCCCGCCAAGCTCTTCATGGGCGATGTCGGCAGCGTGCCGCTGGGCTTCACGCTCGGCTGGCTGCTGCTGGCCCTGGCGGCATCGGGGCTTTGGGTCGCGGCGCTGCTGATCCCCGCCTATTTCCTGGCCGACGCCACCTTCACCCTGCTGCGCCGGCTGGCCGAGGGGAAGAAGGTGTGGCAGGCCCACCGCGAGCACTTCTATCAGAAGGCCACCCAGCGCGGACGCACCCACGCCCAGGTGGTGCGGTTGGTTCTGGCGCTGAACGCCACGCTGCTGCTGCTGGCCGTGGCGTCGCTGGCGCTCGGCTGGGCGGTTCTGCCGGCCGGGGTCGCAGCGGTCGTGCTGCTGCTGGCCCTGCTGGCGCGGCCTGTGCGGGCGGCGGCGTGATGCGCGTCCTGGTCACCGGGGCCACCGGCTTCGTCGCCCGTACGGTCATCCCCCTGCTGGCGCAACGCGGGCACAGCGTGCGCGCCGTGGTGCGCCGCCCGGACGTTCCGGTGCCGCACGCCGCGGACACCGTCACCATCGGCGACATCGGCCCGGCCACCGCCTGGGGCAACGCGCTCCAGGGCATGGACGCGGTGGTCCATCTGGCCGCCCGCGTCCACGTCATGCGCGACCGCGAATCCGACCCGCTGGCCGCCTTCCGCCGCGTCAACACCGCCGGCACCCGCGTGCTGGCCGAGGCCGCCGCGGCGGCGGGCGTCAAGCGGATGGTCTATCTCAGCAGCGTCAAGGCGCTGGCCGACGAGAGCCGCCCGGACGAGCTGAGCGAGGAGACGGAGCCCGATCCGCATTCCCCCTACGGCATCTCCAAGCTGGAGGCGGAACGGGCGCTGGCCGAGATATCGACCCGCACCGGGCTGGAGGTCGTGGTGATCCGTCCGCCGCTGGTCTACGGCCCCGGCGTGGGCGGCAACTTCCTGCGGCTGATGCAGGCGGTGGACCGCGGCATCCCCTTGCCGCTGGGCGCCCTGGAAAACCGGCGGAGTCTGATCTTCGTGGGCAATCTCGCCGACGCCGTCCAGGAGTGCCTGACCCACCCGCAGGCGGCCGGCGGACGGTTCCTGGTCCATGACGGGCGCCCGATGTCCACGGCGGAGCTGGTGCGGGCCATCGCGGAGGCGCTGGGCAAGCCCGCGCGCCTTCTCCCCGTCCCGCCGTCCCTGCTGGCCCTTGCCGCGCGGCTGGCCCGGCGGGAGGCCATGCTGGACCGCGTCGCCGGCTCGCTGGTGATCGACGACGGGGCCATCCGCCGCGCGCTGAACTGGCGCCCGCCCTGCTACCCCGCGTACGGCTTGCGCCTGACCGCCGAATGGTTCAAAGCTGTGCGCGGCTGAACGGCCAAGATGGGCCTGGGATTTCCCGAAGGGGAGCGCCCCCGGCGAAGCGATAGTCTAAGGTAAAGCGCATGCGTATCCCGTCTCCGCGGGCGTCCCTCGTCTACCTGCACGATCTGACGATGACCGCCGCCGCCCTGGTCGTGGCTCTGTATCTGCGCGTGGGCGAGCAGGCGTTTCAGGAATACAGAGACCCGTTGCTGACGGGACTGCCCATCCTGGTGCTGATCGCGGCGGTGGTGTTCCGCTTCTCCGGGCTGTACCGCGGCATCTGGCGCTACGCCTCCGTTCCCGACCTGGCGCAGCTTCTGCGCGCGGTCACGACGGTCGTGCTGTGCTTCCTGGCGGTCATGTTCCTGCTGACCCGGCTGGAGGCCCTGCCGCGCTCCCTGCCGGTGATCCTGTGGTTCGTGCAGCTCGTCCTGCTGGGCGGGCCGCGCTTCGCCTACCGCCTGCTGAAGGACCGTCGGCTGGGCCTGCACGAGCGGGAACCGGGGGTGCCGCGCATCCCGGTGCTTCTGCTGGGGGTCAGCGACGCGGCGGAGCTGTTCATCCGCTCGCTGGACCAGAACGCCGGCGCCGCCTACCGCGTGGTCGGCCTGCTCGACGACAAGAACCGGCGCATCGGCCACGCCATCCGCGGCGTGCCCGTTCTGGGCGGCCCGGACGACCTGCCCCGCGTGGTGGAGGATCTGGCGCAGCGCGGCGACCGCCCGCAGCGCCTGATCGTCGCCAAGGGCCAGGCCGACGTGCCCGGCACCGTCCTGCGCGACCTGCTGGAACAGGCGGAATCGCTCGGCCTGTCCATGGCCCGGCTGCCCAGCCTGACCGAGTTCAAGTCGGCGCTGGGCGAAGGCAAGATCGAGGTGCGCCCGATCGCGCTGGAGGATCTTCTGGGCCGCCCCCAGGCGGTTCTCGACCGCGGCGCCATCGCCAGCCTCGTCACCGGCCGGCGCGTCGTCGTGACCGGAGCGGGCGGCACCATCGGCAGCGAGCTGGTCCGCCAGATCGCCGCCCTCCAGCCGGAGACGCTGACCCTTGTCGATGCCGGGGAGTTCAACCTCTACAGCATCGAGATGGAGGTGCGGGAGCGCTTCCCGGCCCTGGCGCTCCAGGCGGTGATCGCCGACGTGCGCGACCGCGACCGCATCTTCCGCCTGTTCCAGGCGCAGCGCCCGCATATGGTGTTCCACGCCGCGGCGCTGAAGCATGTGCCGCTGGTGGAGGCCAACCCGGCGGAAGGCGCGCTCACCAACGTCATCGGCACCCGCAACGTCGCCGACGCGGCGCGGGCCAACGGCTGCCAGGCGATGGTCCTGGTGTCCACCGACAAGGCGATCCGCCCGACCAGCGTGATGGGCGCCACCAAGCGCTTCGCCGAGTGCTACTGCCAGGCGCTCGACATGCTGCCGCCGCGCGACGGCGGCGAGACGGCGACCCGCTACATGACGGTCCGTTTCGGCAACGTGCTGGGCTCCAGCGGGTCGGTGGTGCCGCTGTTCACCCGCCAGCTCGCCAAGGGCGGCCCGCTGACCGTCACCCACCCCGACATGCGCCGCTACTTCATGACGGTGCGCGAGGCGGTGGAACTGGTGCTCCAGGCGTCGGCCCACGGCGTGGCCCGCCTGGAGGAGCGCGGCAAGGTGCTGGTTCTCGACATGGGCGAGCCGGTGAAGATCGTCGACCTCGCCCGGCAGATGATACGGCTGGCCGGCTACCGGCCCGGCCACGACATCAAGATCGAGTTCACCGGCCTGCGCCCCGGCGAGAAGCTGTTCGAGGAGATCCTGACCTCGACGGAGGCGCCGACGCGCACGGAGGCCGACGGCGTGTTCCTCGCCTCCCCGCGGGTCATCGACTACGCCCTCATCAACCGCGCGCTGGGCGAGCTGGAAACGGCCGCGCGGGCCGGTGACGCCGCACGGGTGATGACGATCCTGTCGAACATCGTCCCCGACTTCCGCGCCGAGGCGGTCCTGCCGCCGCCCAGCGCCTTCGGCAACCCCGCGGCGGCCGGCGAGGCCGGGGCGCTGAACCAGGGCGGCTCCGACTGATTGACGGGGACGCGGACATGTCCATGGGCGGGGATTTCCCCGCCCATTTTTCTTTGCTGAAAAGGCACTTCACCGCTTGCATCGGCGCAAAGCCTGTGGCATAACCCGCGCCACTTCGACGGTTGGCCGCAAGTTCTTCCCGGCCAGCACAACCGTCCCGGCGCTGCCGTAGCTCAGTGGTAGAGCACTCCCTTGGTAAGGGAGAGGTCGAGAGTTCAATCCTCTCTGGCAGCACCATCCTCCCCTCTTCGTAATTTCTTCGAGAATGCTGAAGCGCAGCCGTTGCCCGGCTTGCGTGGCTTTTTGCGTTCTGCGTTCGGGTGCGGATCGGGCTTGCCCCCTCCCTACCCCTCCCCCGCTTTGCAGGGGAGGGAACAAATGCCGCTTCGCATAAGGCCCCCTCTCCCGCGCAGCGGGGGAGGGTCGGGGTGGGGGCAAGGTCTCGCCAAGCTCAGGCCCCCTCCCCCATACCCCAAAAGAAAAACGCCGCTCCGGATCGCTCCGGAGCGGCGTTTCCCTTGGAACCCGGACGGGCGCCGTCGTTAGTCGACGACGGTCACGCCACGGCGGTTCTGCGCCCAGGAGGCCTCGTTCGAGCCGAGGACCGCCGGCTTCTCCTTGCCGTAGGAGATGACCTTGACGCGCGAGGCGTTGATGCCGCCGGCGACGAGGTAGTTCTTCACCGAGTTGGCACGACGCTCACCCAGGGCGAGGTTGTACTCGCGGGTGCCGCGCTCGTCGGCGTGGCCTTCGATGGTCACGGTGACGTTCGGGTACTGCTTCAGCCAGGAAGCCTGACGGTCCAGGGTGGCGCGAGCCTCCGGAGCCAGGTCGTAGCGGTCGAGACCGAAGAACACGCGGTCGCCGACGTTGACGACCAGGTCTTCCTGCGAGCCCGGGCGGATCTGGCTGGACGTGGCGGCGCCAGTGGCGTTGGCGTTGCCGGCATCCTTCGGAGCGGTTTCGCAAGCGGCAACCAGAGCGACAGCCGCGATCAGGCTCAGATACTTGATACGCATGTTAAATGACCCCCTAAGCGACACGAGATGTTTTGACCGGATTGTGGAGGAAGAACGCCGCCGACTTCCGCCAGACCCCGACGGAAGTACCGACTTCCGGCCTTCGTCTTGAGCGTCGTTCTTGCGCGCGCAAAATAGGGCTACTCCACTAGGGAATCAAGGGCGACCATGCGGGATCGGAGCCGTCGAGCGGAGTGATCACACGGCGTTCGTTTGCGCCGGTCACATCGATCGTGTAGAGCTTTGCGCTTCGCCCGCGGCCGTCGCCGGCCGGAACGTCGCGGAAGAAGCTCAGCACGCGGCCGTTCGGCGCCCAGGTCGGGCCTTCCACGTGGAACGACTCGGTCAGGATGCGCTCGCCGGTGCCGTCCGGACGGATCACGCCGAGCGCGAAGTTGCTGCCGCGCTGGCGAGTGAAGGCGATCAGGTCGCCGCGCGGCGACCACACCGGCGTGCCGTAGCGGCCCTCGCCGAAGGTCAGGCGCTTCGGCCCCGAGCCGTCCGCGTTCATGATGTAGAGCTGCTGGCTGCCGCCGCGGTCCGACTCGAAGACGATGCGCTGGCCGTCCGGCGAGTAGCTGGGGCCGGTGTCGATGCCCGGCGAATCGGTGAGCTGGGTCTGCCGGCGGGTGCGCAGGTCCAGGGCGTAGATGTCGGTGTTGCCGTTCTGCGCCATGCTCATGATGACCTTGTTGCCGTCCGGCGAGAAGCGCGGGGCGAAGGTCATGCCGACGAAGTCACCGAGGACTTCCTGGCGGCCGCTGTCGATGTTGAACAGGTACACGCGCGGCTTCTTGTTGAAGTACGACATGTACGTGATTTCCTGGGTCGCCGGCGAGAAGCGCGGCGTCAGGACGAGGTTCTTGCCGTCGGTCAGGAACTGATGGTTCTCACCGTCCTGGTCCATGATGGCGAGCTGCTTCTTGCGCGCGTTGGCCGGGCCGGATTCGGCCACATAGACGATGCGCGTGTCGAAATAGCCCTCTTCGCCGGTCAGCCGCTTGTAGATGGCGTCGGCGACGATGTGGGCGATGCGGCGCCAGCTGTCGGCGGTCGCGGTGTAGCTCAGCCCCTGCATGTACTGGCCGGCGGCGACGTCCCACAGGCGAAAGTCGACCTTCATGCGGCCGTCGCCCATCGCGGTGGTGTTGCCGGCGACCAGCGCCTGGGCGCCGACGGCGCGCCAGTCCTGATAGCGCGGCTCGCCGGAGCGGAGCTGGTCCGGAGTCTGCAGGAAGCCCTTGGGGTCGAGCGGGCGGAACAGGCCCGACCGCTCCAGATCGGCGGCGACCACCTTGGAGATGTCCGAGCCGACCTGCGCCTCGCGCCCACCGGAACCGGCGAAGCTGGTGATGGCGATCGGCAGCGGCTCGACCACGCCCTTGGTGATGTCGATTCGCACCTCGGCGCGGGCCGGGGCGGGCGCCGCGACGCCGAGGGCGAGCAGCAGGGCGCCGGCGCAACCGGCGGCCTTCAGCAGGAGCCTCGTCTTCTTCGTCATCGTCAGAACATGTCCCTCGGGTCGAAATTGAACACGAAGTAACGCCACTCTTCATACCGGGCGGGCGTGAAGTCGCCGGAGAACTCGCTGATGGGCAGGGGGCTGGCCCGCTTCACCGCGCGCAGCGCGGCGTCGGCCGATGCCCGGAAGGCCGCGTCCGACATGTAGCGGGAGCGGTACCTCTCGTTGATCGTCGCGTTGAGGACCGAACCGTCGCGGCCCAGCTCAACGATGATCTCCACCTGCATGTTCCCGGCGTCCTTGCGGCCCGGGTCGAAGTTCCAGTTCTTGCTCACCGCGCCGCGGATGCCGTCGATGGCGCGGCCCGACGGCTTGAACGGCTTGTCCGGTCCGTTCACCGCCTTCGCGGCTCCCGACGGCGCCGACGAGGCGGCGGCCTGCTGGGTCGGCTTGGCGTCGGCCTTGCTCTCCGAGGCCGCCGGCTTGGCCGGGGCGTTCTTCTGAACATTCTTCAGAAGATCGGCCAGCGCGTCGGTCTTCTCCGGCGGCTTCTCCGGCTTCTTCGGCTCGGCCTTCGGCGGCTCCGGCTTGGCCGGCTCGGGCTTCTTGGGCTCGGGCTTCGGCGGTTCCGGTTTGGCCGGTTCCGGCTTCGGCGGCTCGGGCTTCTTCGGCTCCGGCTTCGGGGGCTCGGGCTTGGGAGGCTCAGGCTTCGGCGGTTCCGGTTTGGGCGGTTCCGGCTTCGGAGGCTGCGGCTTCGGTTCCGGCTTGGGCTCGGGCGGCTTGACCACCGGCGCCGGCTCCGGATCGGGCGGCGGCGGGGGCGGCGCCGGCTTGGGCGGCGGCGGCGGTTCGCGCGCCGGGGGCGGCGTCACCTGGGCAACCTTGGGCGGTTCCGGAACCTTCGGCTCGGGCCGGGGCGGCGGCGGGGGCGGAGGCTCGCTGGCCGGCTCCGGCGGCGCGGGGGCCGGCGGGCTCGGCTTGGCCTCGGGCACCGGCGGCTTCGGCGCCGACGGCTTGGGCTCGCCCTTGTCGACGCGCGCGGCCTGGGTCACCTCGCCCATGTCCACGATCTCGATCGGGATGGACTCGGGGATGTCCAGCTTGCGATCGCTGGGCGGCATGCCGAGCACGAACAGCGCGACCAGCGCGACGTGCAGCGTTGCCGAGGCGATCAGGGGTTTGCGCATGGGTCAGCCTTCAACTCGCCGTGGCGTCTCAGCGCTGCGCCGAGCCGCCGACGCGCGGCCCGGTGGCGCCCGGCCCGCTGGGCATCTCGGCGACCAGCCCGACCTTCTTGAAGCCGGCGGCGCTCATGGTGCCCATCACCTCCAGCATCTTGCCGTAGGCGATCTTCGCGTCGCCGCGCACCAGGATGCGGGCGTCTGGGTTGTTGTTGGTCACGGCGATCAGCAGCGGCACCATGTTGGCCGTCTCCACCGCCGTCTCCTGCACATAGACCCGGCCGTCGGCCTGGACGGTCACGAACAGCGGGTCCTTCTGCGCCTCCAGCGGGGCGGCGTTGGTCTTCGGCAGATCGACCGGCACGCCGACGGTCAGCAGCGGTGCGGCGACCATGAAGACGATCAGCAGCACCAGCATGACGTCGATGAAGGGCGTCATGTTGATGTCGGCCATCGCGCGGTATCCGCGGCGGCGGCCCCGTCCGTGGCCGCCCTTTCCTGCGAGCTGGGCTCCCATGTCAGGCGGCTCCCCGCTCCTCGAGGTGGCGCGACAGGATCGCCGAGAACTCGCCCGAGAAGGTCTCCAGCCGGTCGGCGTAGCGGCCGAGGTCGGTGGTGAACTTGTTGTACGAGATCACGGCGGGAATGGCGGCCACGAGACCCAGCGCCGTGGCGAACAGCGCCTCGGCGATGCCGGGGGCGACGACGGCGAGGCTGGTGTTGCCAGACGCGGCGATGGAGGTGAAGGAGTTCATGATGCCCCACACCGTGCCGAACAGGCCGATGAAGGGGGCCGTCGAACCGACCGACGCCAGGAAGGTCATGTAGCGCTCGGCGCGCAGCATCTCCCGCCCGATGGTCACCGACATGACGCGCTCGACCCGCTGCTGCAGCGAGCCCTTCATGGAGCCGATGCCGCGGTCGGCGGCGTGGCGCCACTCGCGCATGCCGGCGGCGAAGGTCGCCGACATCGGGTCGGCCGGGTTCTGGCCGATGCGGTCGTACAGCGCGTCCAGCGAGCCGCCGGACCAGAAGCTCTCCTCGAAGGCGTCCGCCTGAGCGTTCAGGCGGCGGATGCGCATCAGCTTCTCGATGATGATGGCCCAGCACCACACCGAGGCAACCAGCAGCATCAGCATCACGACCTTGACGATCAGGTCGGCCTGCCAGAACAGGCCCCACATTGTGATGTCGTGAGCCTTCGCCGCGGCCCCGACCACCTGGGCGGAATTCAGATCCATCGCAGTCAGTCTCGCTTCTGCCTTTTGTACAAATCGATGAGCGCCTCGCGGACCGGCGCCGGAAGGCGCGCGGGACGTCCGGCCCGGTCGCCGGCCAGGTTGATCATCGCCAGCTGAATCACCGCCCGCGCGAGGTCACGGCCGTCGCGACGGACAAGTTGTGCAACTGCGAAGGAGGCACCGCCGGTATCGGTGATTCGCGTCACCACTTCAAGCGTATCCTCGAGCTTTGCGGGAGCGACAAAATCGATCTCCGCCCGTCGTACCGCAAATGACACACCGTCGCTTTCGGCCAGCCCGGCGTTGGTGAATCCGGTCAGCCGCAGCATCTCGGTGCGCGCCCGTTCGAAGAAACGCAGGTAGTTGGCGTGATACACCAGCCCCCCGGCGTCCGTGTCCTCGTAGTAGACCCGCAGCACCAGCCTGTGCTGCGCGTTCTCGTCAAACCAGCCCGAGAGATTCGCCGTCCCAAGACCGTCAGGCATCGTCGTCCTCCGGGTCCGGGTTGGCCTCCGACAGCCGGTCCAGCAGGTCGAACTGGCGGGTCGGCGCCGAGGGCGGGTTGAGGCCCAGATAGCGGAAGCCCTGGTCGGTCAGCATGCGCCCGCGCGGGGTCCGCTGCAGGAAGCCCTGCTGGATCAGGTAGGGTTCCACCACCTCCTCCAGCACGTCGCGCTGCTCGCCGAGTGCGGCGCCCAGCGTGTCCACGCCCACCGGGCCGCCGCCGTAGTTGTTGGCGATGATGCCCAGATAGCGCCGGTCCATGCTGTCGAGGCCGAGCCGGTCGACCTCCAGCCGGGTCAGGGCGGCGTCGGCGATGCGGGCGTCGACCTCCGGCACACCGGCCACCGAGGCGAAGTCGCGCACCCGGCGCAGCAGCCGCCCCGACACGCGCGGCGTCCCGCGCGACCGGTTGGCGATCTCCCGCGCCCCTTCCGGCGTGATCAGCATGTTGAACACGGCCGCGGCGCGGCGGACGATCAACTCCAGCTCGTCCGGCTCGTAGAATTGCAGCCGCACGGGAATGCCGAACCGCTCGCGCAGGGGGCGCGTGATCAGGCCCGAGCGCGTCGTGGCGCCGACCAGCGTGAAGGGCGGCAGGTCGATCCGGATGGACCGCGCCGACGGGCCTTCGCCGATGATGAGGTCGAGCTGGAAATCCTCCATGGCGGGATAGAGCACCTCCTCCACGGCGGGATTAAGGCGATGAATCTCGTCGATGAAGAGGACGTCGTGCGGCTGCAGGTTGGTCAGCAGCGCGGCGAGGTCGCCGGC
The DNA here is from genome assembly GCF_003119115.1 of Azospirillum sp. TSH58. NCBI lineage: Bacteria > Pseudomonadati > Pseudomonadota > Alphaproteobacteria > Rhodospirillales > Azospirillaceae > Azospirillum > Azospirillum sp. TSH58. The sequence goes on along the minus strand of NZ_CP022364.1, from coordinate 2,724,685 downwards.
CCGCGCGATGACCGGGCCGGAGGTCGCGCGGAAGCCCACCCCCAGCTCGCGCGAGACGATCTGGGCCAGCGTGGTCTTGCCCAGGCCCGGCGGCCCGAACAGCAGCACATGGTCCAGCGCCTCTCCGCGCGCACGCGCGGCCTGGATGAAGATCGACAGGTTCTCGCGCGCTTGCCGCTGGCCGATGAACTCGGCGAGCGAGAGCGGACGGATCGAGGCTTCGCCGGAGTCGCCGGCGCCCCGCCCCGGCTGCACCAGCCGGTCGGGATCGGAGCCGTTCTGGTCGGCGGTCATTGGCTGAGTTCCTTAAGGCCATGGCGGATCAGCTCCGACACGCCGGCCCCGTCGCCCAGCTTGCGCCCGGCGGCCACGACGGCGCCGAACGCCTCCGACCGGCCATAGCCGAGGTTGACGAGGGCCGAGACGGCGTCCGCCATGACCATGTTGTCGGGGCCGCCCGCCGCCGGCGCCGCCTTGCCGCCCGCCGCCGGAGCGGCGGCGGCCGAGGCGCCGAGGGTGAGGTTGCCCACCTTGTCCTTCAACTCGTTGACGATGCGCGCGGCCACCTTCGGCCCCACACCGTCGGCGCGGGTCAGCGCCGTCTTGTCCTGCGCGGCGATGGCGCGGGTGAGCTGGTCGGGATCGAGCACGCCGAGGATCGACAGGGCGAGGCGCGAGCCGACGCCCTGGATGGTGGTCAACAGCCGGAACCAGTCGCGCTCGCCGGCGTCGGCGAAGCCGTAGAGGGTGATCCGGTCGTCGCGGATGAAGGTCTCCACGACCAGCGCCCGCCGCTCCCCCACCGCCATGCGCGACAGCGTGCGGTTGGAGCAGGCGACCTGATAGCCGACCCCGTTGACGTCCACCACCACCCAGTCGGTCCCGACCGAATCCACGACACCGGTGAGCTTGGCGATCATGGAAATGACTCCTTGCCGGACGGCTGACGCCGCAGAATGGTGGTTTCATCAAGACGGGCCTTGATCGTTTCAAGGACGCCATCCAGGTTGTCGTTCAATTCATTGTTCCAGAAGCGCAGCACGCGGAAGCCGGCCTGTTCCAACATGCGGGTCCGGCGCTGGTCCTGTTCGACGCGATCCGCATGCTGTCCACTGTCCAGTTCGATGACCAGACGATGGTCGTGGGCCACGAAATCCACCGTAAAACCCAATATCGGTTCCTGACGGCGAAATTTCGCCCCCATCTGGGCGTTCCGCAGCCGCTGCCACAGCAGCTTTTCGACGTCGGTGGAATCACGCCGCAACTGACGCGCCCGAACGGTCTGGACTTCGGACGGCTTCTTGTGCGCCAGGCTTCCCCACTCCCCCTCTCCCCCCCGGGGAGAGGGTTGGGGTGAGGGGGAAACGCTGCCCATTTTGCCGCGCGCCAGGAGTTGCGCGCCCTCACCCTGCCCTCTCCCCGGGGGGGAGAGGGGCGAGGCCGGCGTCCAGGACAGAAGGGACTGCCGGTGATGCGCGTGGCAGATCGCCACGGCCAGCGCGTCCGCGGCGTCCGGCGTGGTGATGGCGCAGCCGGGAAGCAGCAGACGCACCATGGCCTGCACCTGCGTCTTGTCGGCCCGGCCCTGCCCCACCACGGCCTTCTTCACCATGTTGTTGGCGTATTCCGCCACCGACAGACCGGCCAGCGCCGGGACCAGCAGGGCCACCGCCCGCGCCTGCCCCAGCTTCAGCGTGGAGACCGCGTTGTTGTTGACGAAGGTCTCCTCGACCGCCGCCTCGTCGGGGCGGTAGCGCTCCAGCACCGCCGTCAGCGCCTCGTGGAGCTGGCACAGCCGCTCGGCCAGCGGACGGCCGTCGTCGGAATGGACGGCGCCGTCCGCCACATGGGTCAGCCGGTTGCCGGACACGTCGATGACGCCCCAGCCGGTGTGGCGGAGGCCGGGGTCCAGCCCCAACAGGCGTACGGGCGGCTGTTGCGCCGCCCCGCTCCTTCCGGCCTGCCCAAGCACCCCGGTTTCCTCCGCTCCGCGACCTGAAATCAGGCCGTCAGCTTCTGCATCAGCTCGTCGGAGATGTCGAAGTTGCCTTCGACCGTCTGGACGTCGTCGTTGTCCTCCAGCACGTCCAGCAGCTTCAGCAGGCTGGCGGCGGCGTCCTCGGACGGGGCGACGGTGTTCAGCGGCTTCCAGGTCAGGCGCGCGCTCTCCGCACCGCCGAACTTGGCCTCCAGCGCGTCGCGCACGATCGCGAAATTCTCCACCGTGGTGGTGACCTCGTGACCGTTCTCGTCGGACGCCACGTCCTCAGCACCGGCTTCCAGCGCCACCTCGAACACGGCGTCCGCCGCCGCGGCACTGGCCGGGTAGTAGATCGCGCCGACGCGGCTGAACATGAAGCTGACCGAGTTCGTCTCGCCCAGCGAGCCGCCGTACTTGGTGAAGGCGGAGCGCACTTCCGACGCCGTGCGGTTGCGGTTGTCGGTCAGCGCCTCGACGATCAGCGCGACGCCGCCGGGGCCGTAGCCCTCGTAGCGCACCTCGTCGTAGTTCGCGTCGTCGCCACCGCCGGGCGTTCCCTGCTTGATCGCGCGGTCGATGCGGTCGCGCGGCATGTTCTGCACGCGGGCCGCGGTGATCGCGGCGCGCAGGCGCGGGTTGGCCGCCGGGTCCGGGAGGCCGCCCTTGGCCGCCACGGTGATCTCGCGGGCGAGCTTGTTGAAGATCTTCGACCGCTTGGCGTCCTGCGCGCCCTTGCGGTGCATGATGTTCTTGAATTGGCTATGACCGGCCATGCGTCGAACGAGCCCCAGATGGATTCAAAGAGACAAAGGTCTTGTGAAACAGCTTGGTAAGCGGTGGGACACATGTACCAGCCTTTGTGCGCCACCGCACGCCTTCGGCGCCGGAGACGACACCTACCCATATAGAAAGTCAATATGGCAGTATTGGGGCGCCCCTTTTGCGCCCCGCGGGGCCGGGAGCGGCAGCGCCCCTCAGCCCCGGACCGGCACGGACTGGCTCAGCCGCCCGCCCAGCCGAACCGGCTGGATGCTCGTGGCGAGGCCGGTGCGGTCGTCCGTCTCGACGTAGCAGCCGCAGACGGTGGCCTCGCCTTCCGCCGGGCTCAGCCGCTCGGTGGGCAGCTTGCGGATCAGCTTGGCCATGGCGACCTCCTTCTTCATGCCGATGGCGCTGTCATAGTCGCCGCACATGCCGGCATCGGTCAGATAGGCGGTGCCGCCCTTCATCACCACATGGTCCGCCGTCGGGACGTGGCTGTGCGTGCCGACCACCAGCGAGGCGCGGCCGTCGCAGAAATGGCCCATGATCATCTTCTCGCTGGTCGCCTCGCCATGGACGTCGACCAGGATGGCGTCAGCGCCGTTGGGGCCCAGACGGTGGGCGCGCAGCACCCGGTCCACCGCGGCGAAGGGGTCGTCCATCGGGTCCATGAACAGGCGCAGCATCACGTTCATCACCAGCACCTTGCGCCCGCCCCGCGCCTGCAGCAGCACGAAGCCGCGCCCCGGCGTGCCTTCCGGGTAGTTCAGCGGGCGGATGATGCGCGGCTGCTGGTCGATCGCCGCGACCAGCTCCTTCTGGTCCCAGGAATGGTTGCCCAGCGTCACCACGTCCACGCCGGCGGCGAAGAACTCCTCGGCGATCTTCACGGTGATGCCGAAGCCGCCGGCGGCGTTCTCGCCGTTGACCACGGTCAGGTCGGGGTCCAACCGGTCGCGCAGCATCGGCATGTGCGCGATCACCGCGTCGCGTCCCGTCCGCCCCACCACATCACCGAGAAACAAAAGCCGCATCGTCCCCAACCTTCACTGCGTAAAGCGGAGCGTCTCGCGCTCCGTCAGAATCCAATCGAGCCGCTCATCGTGCGCCCCGCAGGGCACCGCGTCCATCTCCTGGGCGGCGAAGGCCATGCCGACCGCCAGGACCGGGCCATCGGACGGCGACCGGGCGGCGCGCAGGGCGTCCAGCGTCCGGTCGTAGTAGCCGGCACCGTAGCCCAGCCGGTGCCCGCTGCGGTCGAAGGCCAGCATCGGCACCAGCAGCACCGCGGGAACCACCTCGGGGCGGTCGGCGGCCGGCTCGTGGATGCCGTAGCGGCCGGCGGCCAGCGGCAGCACGGGGTCCCAGTCGCGGAAGGTCAGCGCCTGCCCGCGCGGCCCGGAAACCGGAAGCGCGATGGAGCGCCCACCCGTCCTAAGATGGAGCAGCAAAGGCCGCACGTCGAGTTCCGAGCCGAGCGGCCAGTAGCCGGCGATGGGGCCGTCCGGGACGAGCCCCGGCCGGACCAGCTCCTCCAGGAAACGGTCGCGCAAGGAGTCCGCGGCAAAAGCGCGCAGCCGGTCGTCGCTGAGGGAGTCGCGCCGGGCGCGCGCCTGGGCTCGGGCGGCGTCCTTGGCCGCGCGCGGGTCGGTCATCGTCGCCTGGACAGGTGGGGGAATGTCAGGGGAAAGGCGGAAGGCGCCGCCTCGGCCGTTGGCATTGCTTATCCTCCATGACCTGCAGAGCAGGTGGGCGCCGTGTAACCGGACCAAGGTCCGGACAGGGACAGCTCCCGAGAGTCTAAGATTATCGGCCCTGGGGATTATTGCGACCTGACGAACCAGGCAGCGACCTTCCAGGAGCTAACTTAGGCGCGCTCGAGCCGCGCGGCAACCTCTTCGATGCGCAAAGCGACATTGTCCACGGCGGCGGCCACCTCGGCCTCGTTGATCGTGGACAGCGGGGCGAGGCCACGGCCCGCCATCACGTCCTGCATCTCGTCGGCCATGACGATGGCGGTCAGGACGAGCATCTGCGCCTCCGACCCGGATTTTCCGCCGCCGGTCACCTGCTTCAGCTTGGCGTCCACGAAAGCGGCCAGCTCACGCAGGCGGGCCTCCTGGCCGTCCTGGCAGAAGACGCGGTAGGCGCGCCCGTTCACCTCGATGTCCACCTGGGCCATGGCTCAGTTCTCCAAAACCGCTTCGAGACGGCCGATGGCCGCCTCCAGACGCTTCGACACGGTTTCCGCGTTCTCCTGCGCGCGCGCCTGCTCGATGCGGGCCTCGCGCAGGGATTCGCCCAGCTCCTGCTCGCGCTTGGCCACCCGTTCCTCGCGGGCACACGCGGCATGCTCCAGACGATCCACGGCCTTGGAGAGGCGGTCGAGCGCGGCTTTCAGGGAATCCATGGGCGGGGAACCTTGACGGACGGATGGACGGCGGACGGGCAGCAGTTCGCACATGCATAAAATGCGAAGCGCTACAGTTGGGCCCACCACACCGCCCCGTCAACCGGAATTACGCCGCGGATTGCGGTGGAAATGGCCCCCCAGAATGCACGGAAAGCCGGGCCGCCATCCCCATTCCCGTGTTGACCTGCGGACACGGGTTCTGCATGGTGCGCGCGTCCTGCGGGAACCCCTGGTTTCCCGCCCAATCGGTGTTGCCCGACCCCGTTCGGCCCAACCCCGTTCGACTTGCCCGCCTGCCCACGGGAACATTCTTCAGGAACCCTGCCCGATGTCCGCTGCTTCCGCCGCCACCCCGCCCGCCCCCATCACCACCATGGCGAACGCCATCCGCGCGCTGTCCATGGACGCGGTGGAGGCCGCGAAGTCCGGCCACCCCGGCATGCCGATGGGCATGGCCGACGTGGCCACGGTGCTGTTCACGCGCTTCCTGAAGTTCAACCCGAAGCAGCCGGCCTGGGCCGACCGCGACCGCTTCATCCTCTCGGCCGGCCACGGCTCGATGCTGATCTACTCGCTGGGCTATCTGACCGGCTATGAGCGGATGACCATCGACGAGCTGAAGCGCTTCCGCCAGCTCGGCAGCCTGACGCCGGGCCACCCGGAGGTCGACCCGTCGCTGGGCATCGAGATGACCACCGGTCCGCTGGGCCAGGGCGTCTCCACCGCCGTCGGCTTCGCCCTGGCGGAGCGCATCACCAACGCCCGCTTCGGCGACGACCTGATCAACCACTTCACCTACGTCATCGCCTCCGACGGCGACCTGATGGAGGGCGTCAGCCACGAGGCCTGCTCGCTGGCCGGCCATCTCGGGCTGAACCGCCTGATCGTGCTGTGGGACGACAACCACATCTCCATCGACGGTTCGACCGACCTCAGCTTCACCGACGACACGCCGGCCCGCTTCCGCTCCTACGGCTGGAACACGGCGACCGTCGACGGCCACGATCCGGACGCCGTCGCCAAGGCCATCGAGGCCGCGCAGTCCTCCGACAAGCCGACGCTGATCGCCTGCCGCACCATCATCGGCAAGGGCGCCCCGAACAAGGCCAACACCCACGGCTGCCACGGCTCGCCGCTGGGCGCCGACGAGGTGGCCGCCACCCGTGAGAATCTCGGCTGGCCGCACGAGGCCTTCGTCGTCCCGCAGGACGTGCTGGACGCCTGGCGCGCCGCCGGCACCCGCGCCGACGCCGCCTACGCCGACTGGGCGGAGCGCGTCGCGGCGCTCGACCCGTCCGCCCGCAAGGCGTTCGAGGCGGCCATGGACCGCGGCGTCCCCGCCGGCCTGGACGAGCTGATCGCCGCCTTCAAGAAGAAGGTGTCGGAGGACAAGCCGAGCTGGGCGACCCGCGTCGCCTCGGGCAACGTGCTCGACGTGCTGGTCCCGGCGGTGCCGGAGATGATCGGCGGCTCCGCCGACCTGACCCCGTCGAACAACACCAAGGCGAAGAACACCGCCGACGTGAAGGGCCGCGGCGAGTTCAACGGCCGCTACGTCCGCTACGGCGTGCGCGAGCACGGCATGGCCACCGTGATGAACGGCATGGCGCTGCACGGCGGCGTCATTCCCTACGGCGGCACCTTCATGCAGTTCGCCGACTACTGCCGCCCGTCGATCCGTCTGGCTGCGCTGATGAAGCAGCGCTCGATCTTCGTGATGACCCACGACTCGATCGGCCTCGGCGAGGACGGCCCGACCCACCAGCCGGTGGAGCATCTGGCCGCGCTCCGCGCCATCCCGAACCTGCTGACCCTGCGCCCGGCCGACGCCGTGGAGACCGCGGAGTGCTGGCAGATCGCGCTGGAGCGCGTGAACGGCCCGTCCGTCCTGGCGCTGACCCGCCAGAACGTCCCGACCCTGCGCACCGAGCACGCGGCGGAGAACCGCTCCGCCCGCGGCGGCTACGTGATCCTGGAGGCCGAGGGCGAGCGCAAGGTGACGCTGCTCGCCACCGGCTCGGAAGTCTCGCTGGCCGCCGAGGCCCGCAAGGCTCTGCAGGCCGAGGGCATCGGCGCCGCCGTGGTGTCGATCCCGAGCTTCGAGCTGTTCGAGGCGCAGGACGACGCCTACAAGGCGTCGGTTCTGGGCAGCGGCGTCCGCGTCGCGGTCGAGGCGGCCATCCGCCAGGGCTGGGACCGCTGGCTGGGCTATCCGGGCGCTACGGCCACCGCCTTCGTCGGCATGAGCGGCTTCGGCGAGTCGGCTCCCTATCAGGAACTCTACAAGCACTTCGGCATTACCGCCGAGGCCGTGGTCGCCGCGGCCAAGGCGCGCCTGTAAAAGAGCGAGCGTTCGCGGGATCGGGCTCCGGGCCGACGGTCCGGGGCTGACAATCACCGCCCCGGACCACACATCCGGGGCCGGGAGTTACCGCCCCAAGCCGGATGGTTCGGGGTCGGGGAATGCCAGACTGGAGGAAAAACAATGGCTGTTCGGGTAGCGATCAACGGTTTTGGCCGCATCGGCCGTCTGGTTCTGCGGGCCATCTACGAGAGCGGCCGCAACGACGTGGAGGTCGTGGCGATCAACGACCTGGCCGACCTCAAGGCCAACGCCCATCTGCTGAAGTACGACAGCGTCCACGGCCGTTTCCCCGGCACCATCGAGACCCGCGACGGCGAGCTGATCGTCAACGGCCACTCGATCAAGGTCGTGCAGGAGCGTGATCCGGCCAAGCTGCCGTGGAAGGATCTGGGCATCCAGATCGCCATGGAATGCTCGGGCATCTTCACCAAGCGCGCCGACGCCGCCAAGCACCTGGAAGCGGGTGCCGAGAAGGTGCTGATCTCCGCCCCGGCCACCGACGAGGACATCACGGTGGTCTACGGCGTCAACCACGACCAGCTCAAGGCCGATCACCGCATCGTGTCGAACGCGTCGTGCACCACGAACTGCCTGGCCCCGGTGGCCTTCGTGCTGAACAACCTGATCGGCATCGAGAAGGGCTTCATGACGACGATCCACTCCTACACGGGGGATCAGCGCATCGTCGACACCAACCACAAGGACCTGCACCGCGCCCGCGCCGCGGCGCTGAACATGATCCCGACCTCGACCGGTGCCGCCAAGGCCGTGGGCAAGGTGCTGCCGGAGCTGAAGGGCAAGCTGGACGGCACCGCCATGCGCGTGCCCACCCCGAACGTCTCGGTCGTCGACTTCAAGTTCACCGCCAAGCGCGCCACCTCGGTCGAGGAGATCACCAAGGCGATCGCGGAGGCCGCCAACGGCCCGCTCAAGGGCATCCTGGGCGCCTACACCGAGGATCTGGTCTCCACCGACTTCAACCACGACCCGCACAGCTCGATCTTCGCGCTGAACGAGACCAAGGTCATCGACGGCAACTTCGTCCGCATCATGACCTGGTACGACAACGAGTGGGGCTTCTCCAACCGCATGAGCGACACCGCGGTCGCCATGGCCAACGCCAAGTAAGCCCCACGCGGCTTGCGGAGAAAGAGAAAGGGCGCCCGGAACGGGGCGCCCTTTTTTCATGACCTTGCCGTCACGACGGGACCGCTGTGGCGGAAACGTGGTCACCCCGCCTTGACGGCGTTGATCCCCGTGGCCTGCGTCAACTGGTCGGCGACCCAGGCGGCGACGCTCTTGCCCTCGCGTTCCGCGCAGGTGGCGATGGCGCGGTGGAGCATCGGGTTGACGCGGATGGCGAGCTTGCCGGAATAGGGCTGCTCGGTGTTGCCCGCCATGTCGCAGGCCATCGCCAGATAATCGTCCACCGCCTCGCGGAAGGCCCTGCGCAGCTCATCGACCGAGCGGCCGGTGAAGGTGATGCCGTCGCGCGTGTTGATGACGGCGCCGACGAAGATGCCGGCGTCGTTGTCGAAATCGATCTGGGCCTTGTAGCCCTTATAGTCCATCATCGGCGGCGACCCCAGGGATGCGTGGGTTGGAAGGATAGCCTCGCCTCCGCCCCTGCGGTTTGACCTGCCTCAATTCCCGGAATCGGGATGAGGGAATGCCTGCCCCGCTTTTTCCCGCCATGACCGCCCCGCCCCCGCATCCCCGCCCCATCCGCATCCACAGCCTGACCGAAGCCGACATCGCCTGCGCCGCTGCGGCGGACCTCGGCGTTCCCCTTCTGCTGGTCAGCGCGCCCGGCGCGGCGGCCTCCGCCGGAGCCGGCTGGTTTCGCGAGGTCGTCGCGCGCGCCGCCGCCCGGCACCCCTCGGTTGCGATGACAGCGGTGCTCGACTGCGCCGACCGGCCCGGTGATGCTCTGGGCGCGCTGTCCGCGGGAGTCGCCATGCTGCTGTTCAGCGGACGGGCCGACGTTGCGGAGCGGTTGGCCGACATCGCCGCACAGCGCGGCGCCCACCTGCTGACGGCGCTTCCCGACGCGCTCGACCTGCGCCGCGTCCGCGATCCCCGGCGCGCCTGCCGGGACTGGCTGAGCGGGCAGGACGATGGCCATGTCACGGAATAGTCCCAAGGCGATACCGCTTTTTCCCCGAATCCGCACGATCAAAAGTGGTGTATGCTGGTTTCATCATCACGATGCGGTACCACCCCCATGACCACGACCACGCCTTTGCGGCCCCAGGCGGACGCGACACCGCTGAAGGGTGAGGAACCGGCCCTTCTCCATCCGGAGAGGCCGGACGGGCTTCCGCGCGGATCGCGCTTTCCGACGCCGCCGGTGGAGAAGATCCGCGGCGCCCGGCTGCTCGTCGTCTGGGCCGGTCTGGCCGCCGGGGCCTGGGTCGTGGCGGTGGGCGCCGGCTACGGCCTCTACGTCATCGTCCAGTCCGTTCTGTGACAAAAAACGGCGCGTCCGCGACAAACGGCTTGTCTGCGACAAACGGCTTGTCTGCGACAAACGGCTTGTCTGCGACGCTGGCCTCGCCCTTCGGCGATTCCCGAATCCGACCTCTCGGATAGACCCTTTTGCCGCCGAGGGGCGCGCGCACTACACCCCTGCCGACGTTGCAAAGAGTCCCGCGCTGGGCTATGAGGGCCGCATTTCCGACAGAAACCCCAAGGGGAAGAGCCAGATGAAGCTCACTCGTCGTGTTAAGGAAATTCTTGCGAACTACGAAAGCGACACCCCGGGCGTCAAGGCCAACCTTGCCCGCATTCTTATGGAAGGCAAGCTGGGCGGCACCGGCAAGCTGGTGATCCTCCCCGTCGACCAGGGCTTCGAGCACGGCCCGGCGCGCAGCTTCGCGCCGAACGAGCCGGGCTACGACCCGCATTACCATTACCAGCTCGCCATCGACGCGGGCTGCAACGCCTACGCCGCCCCGCTGGGCTCGCTGGAGGCCGGCGCCTCGACCTTCGCCGGTTCGATCCCGCTGATCCTCAAGATGAACAGCGCCAACAGCCTGTCGCGCCAGAAGGAAGACGCCGACCAGGCGGTGACCGCCTCGGTGCAGGACGCGCTGCGCCTGGGCTGCTCGGCCATCGGCTTCACGATCTACCCCGGCTCGGACGCCATGTACGACCAGTACGAGGAGATCCGCGAGCTGTCGAAGGAGGCCAAGTCGGTCGGCCTGCCCACCGTTCTGTGGTCCTACCCGCGCGGCGGCACGATCTCCAAGGACGGCGAGCTGGCCATCGACGTGATCGGCTACGCCGCCCACATGGCCGCGCTGCTCGGCGCCCACATCATCAAGGTGAAGCTGCCGTCGGCCCATCTGGAGCAGGCGGAGGCCAAGAAGGTCTACGAGTCCAAGAACATCCCGATCGCCACCCAGGCCGACCGCGTCCGCCACATCATGCAGTGCGCCTTCAACGGCCGCCGCATCGTGGTCTTCTCGGGCGGCGCCACCAAGGGCGAGGACGCGGTGTTCGAGGACGCCCGCGCGATCCGCGACGGTGGGGGCAACGGCTCGATCATCGGCCGCAACGCCTTCCAGCGCCCGCGCGACGAAGCCCTCAAGCTGCTCGACCGGATCATGAAGATCTACCAGGGCAAAGAGTAAGGATCGCCTCGGTTGACCGAAACCGCCTGCCGGCTCTACCTCGTGACGCCGCCGGCCCTGGAGCCGGCGGCGTTCGCGCCGAAACTGACCGAAGCGCTGGACGCGGGCGATGTCGCCTGCGTCCAGTTGCGTTTGAAGGACTGCTCCGACGACGCCGTGCGCCGGGCCTGCGACGCGCTGCGCCCGATCGCCCAGGACCGCGGGGTGGCCTTCATCCTGAACGACCATCCCGAACTGGCCCGCGAGACCGGCTGCGACGGCGTGCATGTGGGGCAGCAGGACACGCCCTACGCCCAGGCGCGGCGGATCGTCGGCAACGACGCCATCGTCGGGGTGACCTGCCACGACAGCCGCCATCTCGCCATGGAAGCGGGCGAGGCAGGGGCCGACTACGTCGCCTTCGGCGCCTTCTTCCCCACCACCACCAAGGACGCCGCCTTCAAGGCGGAGCCGGAACTGCTCCGATGGTGGTCGGAGCTGATGGAGGTCCCCTGCGTCGCCATCGGCGGGATCACCCAGGAGAATTGCGGACCGCTGGTCAGCGCCGGGGCCGATTTCCTGGCCGTGGTCGGCGCCGTGTGGAATCATCCCGATGGGCCGGGCGCCGCCGTGAAGGCGTTCAACGCCGCCATCGCCGCGGCCGAAGGGTGACGAAGGCCGCCGCCGAATCATGGACCCCCTTTCCATCGAGACGCTGTCCGCGCTGTTCGCGGTCGGCCTTGTCGCGGGCTTCGTCGACGCCATCGCCGGGGGCGGCGGGCTTCTGACCCTCCCCGCCCTGCTCTGGGCCGGCCTGTCGCCCGCCCAGGCGCTGGCGACGAACAAGCTGCAATCCAGCTTCGGCTCCCTCTCCGCCGCGGTGAAGTTCACCCGCGGCGGAGAGGTGAAGCCGCGCGACATGGCGGTGATGATCGCCTGCACCTTCGCCGGTTCCGCCGCGGGCGCCGTCATCGTCCAGATGATCGACCCTGGATTCCTGCGCAACGTCATCCCGGTGCTGCTGATCGGCATCGCCGTCTGGCTGCTCGTCTCCCCGAAGGCCGGCGAGATCGACGCGCAGCAGCGCATCGGGGAGCGTGGATTCGCCCTGCTCGCCGGGACGGGAATCGGCTTCTACGACGGCTTCCTCGGGCCGGGAACGGGGACCTTCTTCGCCATCGCCTTCGTCTCGCTGCTCGGCTTCAACCTGCGCAAGGCGACCGCCCACACGAAGGTGCTGAACTTCACCAGCAACATCGCCGCCCTCCTCTTCTTCCTGGCCGGCGGCCAGATCGCCTGGATGGCCGGGCTGCTGATGGGGCTGGGGCAGATGATCGGCGCGCAGATCGGCGCGCACATGGTCATCCGCAACGGCGCCGCCATCGTCCGGCCCATGCTGGTCGTCGCGTCCATCGCCATCACGGCGAAGCTGATCTGGACCGACGCCCAGGGCGTGATCGGCGCCGGCATGGCCATGGTCGCCGGCTGGCTGGGCTGAACGCCCCCGAAACTTCGCTTTTCCACACCGCGGCGAATCGACCGTAGCGGGCATTTCCCTCCCCCATGCACACCTGCGGGCGCATACTTTGTTGGCCCAACATTTTTTCAGCGGGGCCACTTTACGTTAACGTCAATCTGTGTATCATTGCGTCAAATAACGAAATTGGGGAGAAACGCATGTCCAAATGGTCTCTGAAGGGGAATCTGCTCGCCGCTGCCGCCGCCGTCGCCATCGCGGCCCCGCTGCCGGCCGGCGCCGCCGGCTATCTGCTGAAGGAGCAGAGCGCCTCGGGTCAGGGCACCTCCTTCGCGGGCGCCACCGCCAACGGCATGGGCGACGCCACCGGCCTGTTCTTCAATCCGGCGGCCCTGGGGGCCATCGAGGGAAATCAGGCGGTCGGCGTGCTGAGCGGCGTGTTCCCGACCTCGAAGACCAGCAACGCCCGCGGCACCCGCGCCACGCGGCTGGGCGGCAGCACCATCCTGGGCACCTCCGACCCCGGCGACATCGGCATGGACGCGGTGGTTCCGTCGGGCTATCTCGCCTACACGGTGTCGCCGGACGTGAAGCTGGGCCTCGCCATCACCGCGCCTTGGGGCCTGTCCACCGACTATCCGGAAAGCTGGACCGGCCGTTACCACGGCATCCATTCCAGCCTGCTGACGATCAACATCTCCCCGACCGTGTCCTACCGGCTGATGCCGGACCTGACGATCGCCGGCGGCCTGCAGTTCCAGTACGCCAAGGCCCGGCTGAGCCAGGCCGTGGATTTCGGCTCCATCCTGGCGGCCACCGGGGTCCCCATCGCGCCGGGCTCGCGCGACGGCGTCGGCGAGGTCAAGGGCGACGACTGGGGCGTCGGCTTCACCGCCGGCATGCTGTACGAGCCGGTCAAGGGCAGCCGCTTCGGCGTCTCCTACCGCTCCTCCGTCTTCCACGAGCTGGACGGCGATTCGAAGTTCGAGGGCGTTCCCGCCGTGCCGGCGCTGCGCGCCAGCTTCGCCGGTTCGCCGGTGCGGGCGAAGGTCGCCACGCCGGACATCATCTCCTTCGGCGCCTATCACGAGCTGACCAGCTCCTTCGCCGTGATGGCTGACGCGCAGTGGACCAACTGGTCGCGCTTCAAGGAGCTGCGCATCCGCTACCGCAACCCGCTGCGCACCGACACGGTGACCGACGAGAACTGGGACGACTCCTGGTTCTTCGCGCTGGGCGCGGCCTACAAGTGGAACGAGAAGCTGACCCTGCGCTTCGGCGTGGCCTATGACCAGACCCCGGTCAGCGACCAGTACCGCACGCCGCGCATCCCGGACGAGGACCGCTACTGGGTGTCGATCGGCGCCGGCTACCAGATCACGGACAGCATCCGGACCGACATCGGCTACAGCCACATCTTCGCCAACAAGGCCAAGATCGACCTGCGCGACAATCTGACGGGCAGCGACGCCTTCCGCGGCAACCTGTCCGCCGACTACAAGGCCCATGTGGACGTGATCGCGCTCCAGACCAAGATCACGTTCTGATCCACGCATGGTGGAGCGCGCGGGGACTGTCCGTCGCTCCACCATCCCCGCCCCTTGCCCGTCGCCGCGTCCGTGCTAGGCTTTCCCCCAATCAAAAACGCGATCCGGGAGACAGCACCGCATGGCCGACACCTTCACCGCCTTCGTCATCGAGGACGCCGACGGCAAGCCCAAAGGGGGCTTCAAGCCGCTCAGCCTGACCGACCTGCCCGACCACGATGTGCTGGTCGAGGTCGCCTTCTCCACCCTGAACTACAAGGACGGCCTCGCCGTCTCCGGCAAGGGCCGGATCGCCCGCAAGCTGCCGATGGTCGCCGGCATCGACCTCGCCGGCACGGTCGTTGAGTCGCGCTCGGCCGACTGGAAGGCCGGGGACACGGTCATCGTCAACGGCTGGGGCCTGTCGGAAACCCAGTGGGGCGGCTACAGCCGGTTCCAGCGCGTGAAGCCGGAATGGCTGACCCGCCTGCCCGACGCCTTCTCGCCGGAGGAGGCGATGGGCATCGGCACCGCCGGCTACACCGCGGCGCTCTGCGTCGACGCGCTGGAGGATTGGGGCACCATCCAGCCCGGCGGCAAGGAGGTTCTGGTCACAGGAGCGGCCGGCGGCGTCGGCTCCGTCGCCGTCGCCCTGCTCGCCAAGGCCGGCTACCCGGTCACCGCCTCCACCGGACGGCCCGAGACCCACGAGTATCTGTCCGGCCTGGGCGCCACCGGCTTCATCGACCGCGCCGCCTTGCAGGAGAAAGGCCCGCCGCTCCAGAAGGAACGCTGGGCCGGCGGCGTCGATTCGGTGGGCGGGATCACGCTGGTCAACGCCCTGTCGCAGACCGTCTGGGGCGGCGCCATCGCCGCCTGCGGGCTGGCGGGCAGCGCCGACCTGCCCGGCACGGTGCTGCCGCACATCCTGCGCAGCGTCGCGCTGATCGGCGTCGATTCGGTGGCCGCACCCGCAGCACGGCGCGAGCGCGCCTGGGCGCGGCTGGCCCGCGATCTCGACAAGGACCACCTCAAGGCGATGTACACGGTGGAGCCGATGTCGAAGCTGCCGGAGCTGGCCGGCCAGATCCTCGCCGGTCAGGTGCGCGGCCGCGTGGTGATCGACGTCACCGCCTGATGGCACGGACGCCGGCGGCGGACGGGGTCAGCCCCCCGCCACCGGCAGCCACAGCACCTCGTCGATGCGCTCCGCCCCGCTGCACAGCATGACCAGCCGGTCGAAGCCCAGCGCGATGCCGCTGCATTCCGGCATCCCATGCTCCAGCGCGGCGAGGAAATCCTCATCCACCGGGAAGCGGTCGCCGTAGATCCGCTCCTTCAGGTCCATGTCGGCCGCGAAGCGGGTGCGCTGGGCGCGGGCGTCGGTCAGTTCGCCGAAGGCGTTGGCGAGTTCCAGGCCGCAGGCGTACAGCTCGAACCGCTCGGCCAGCCGCGGGTCCTCCGGCTTGGGACGCGACAGGGCGGCCATGCAGACCGGATAGTCGGTCAGCACGCAGGGCACGCCCGCGCCCAGATGCGGCTCGATCCGGTCGAACATGATGCGGAAGACGATGTCCTCCCAGCGGTCGCCGTCGTGCGGAGCGATGCCGATGCGCCGCGCCAGGGCGGCCAGCGGGGCCGGGTCGGGGTCGTGGCTGCCGTCGAAGGTTTCCAGCAGGTCGATCCCGGCGTACTCGCGGAAGGCGTCCTGCACGGTCAGCACCCGCCACTCCTTGAAGGGGTCGCAGGTCATGCCGCGGAAATCGAATCGCGTCCGCCCGGCGGCGACGGCGGCCTCGCGCACCAGATCCTCGCAGTCGCGGATCAGCGTCCGGTAGCCCTCCCCCGCCCGGTACCATTCGAGCATCGAGAATTCCGGGGCGTGGGTGGCCGACCGCTCGCCGTTCCGGAAGACGTGGGCGATCTGGTAGATGCGCGGCAGCCCCGCCACCAGCAGCTTCTTCATGGCGAATTCGGGGCTGGTGTGCAGGTGCAGCCGCAGCCGGTCGTCGGGGTGCGGCCCCACCAGTTCCGTCGCGAAGGCCTGGAGGTGTGGCTCCATGCCCGGCGAAATCTGAAGCGCCGGGGTGTCCACCTCCAGGAAGGCGTTCTCCTCGAAGAAGCGGCGGACGGCGCCCAGCACGCGGCCGCGCACGGCCAGATGGGGGCGGCGGCGGGCGAAGGTCTCGGGAGCCCAGGCAGGCGTGACGGTGGACATGATGGCCTTCACTGACGGAGCGATGACGCTGCTTAGCAGAGTGGGAACGGCGGCGAAAACGGACAAAGAAGGCGCAGAACGCCGTTTGGGCCCCGCCCGGCGTTGCCACCGGCCCGGCAAGCTGCTAGGTTCCGCGCCGCCTGTCTCCTGGAAATCACGAGTATGTCATGAAGGTCAACGCCAACACGATGCGTCCCGGCCATGTGCTGGAGCATAACGGGAAGCTCTGGGTCATCACGAAGACCGCCATCGTCCAGCCCGGCAAGGGCGGCGCCTTCATCCAGCTTGAAATGAAGGATGTGCGCACCGGCAACAAGTCGATCGAGCGCTTCCGCACCCAGGAGACGGTCGAGCGCGCCCGCCTGGACGAGCACGAGATGACCTTCCTGTTTGCCGAAGGCGACAGCTACACCTTCATGGACAAGGAAAGCTACGAGCAGACCGCCATTCCCGGCGAGATCATCGGCGACCAGAAGGTGTTCCTGCAGGACGGCATGGAAGTCACCGTGCAGTCCTTCGAAGGCGCGCCGCTCGGCGTCGAGATTCCCGGCAAGGTCACCCTGCAGATCACCGAGGCCGACCCGGTGGTGAAGGGCCAGACGGCCTCCTCCTCCTACAAGCCGGCGAAGCTGGAGAACGGCGTGTCGATCCTGGTGCCGCCGCACATCGAGTCGGGCACCCGCGTCGTTGTCGATACCCAGACCGGCGAGTATGTCGAGCGCGCCAAGGACTGACCGTCCTGACTGATTTTCTGCGCACCGGCTCTCGCTTAAGGCGGGGGCCGGTGTATTCTTTTTCCGGTTCCGCACGAGATAAAGCACGCCCATGGCCACCCGCTCCGCCCTTATCAACGTGATGGTCCGCGCCGCCGAAAAGGCGGCCCGCGGCCTTGTCCGCGACTTCGGCGAGGTCGAGCACCTCCAGGTCTCGCGCAAGGGCCCGGCGGACTTCGTGTCCGCCGCCGACATGAAGGCGGAAAAGCTGCTGCGCGAAGAGCTGCAGAAGGCCCGCCCGGACTTCGGCTTCCTCATGGAGGAGACGGGCGCCAGCAAGGGCAGCGACCCGACCGCCCGCTGGATCGTCGACCCGCTCGACGGCACCACCAACTTCCTGCACGGCATTCCGCACTGGGCGATCTCCATCGCCGCGGAGAAGAACGGCGAGATCGTCGCCGGCGTCGTGTACGAGCCGGTGCACGACCAGATGTTCTGGGCCGAGAAGGGCCAGGGCGCCTTCCTCAACCACCAGCGCCTGCGCGTGTCGGAGCGCCGCAACCTCGCCGACGCGGTGATCGCCACCGGCATTCCCTTCAAGGGCCGCGGCGACCATGCCGGCTTCCTGGTTGAGGCCGAGGCGCTCATGAAGGAGGTCGCGGGCATCCGCCGATTCGGCGCCGCCTCGCTCGACCTCGCCTATGTCGCGGCCGGCCGCTACGACGGCTACTGGGAACGCGGGCTCGCCCCCTGGGACGCCGCGGCGGGCCAGCTTCTGGTGACGGAGGCCGGCGGCTTCGTCGGCGAGATCGGCGGCGGGCGCAACCCGGTGTTCGGTGGCACGATCCTGGCGGCCAACGCCCACTTCCATCTGCCGATCGCCAAGATCCTGCGCGGCGCGACGGAACGCAAGGTGCGCTCCGCCCCCGCCGGGGCGGCGGACGCCGGTCAGGGCTGACCTCCGGCCGAGCCATAAGCCCTTCATGACGTTGGGGTAGCAAGGGCCGCGCTTTGGTGGGGAAACACGCCGCGCGGCCCAAAGGGCGTTGTCCCTACGCCGATCGAAGGGCTATGGTACCAACGCTTTTCCGTGCAACTGGGAACAATGCGCTGGTCACCATGAGGATTGTCGGACGCCTGAGCCGTTCTCCGAACGCCCCCGCCGGGCGGCCGGTGCCCCTGCGCGTCCTTCCCGCCGCCGCGGCCGTGGCTCTGTCCCTGGCCGCGACCGCCTGCTCCTCGCCCGGCAGCGCGCCGCCCCAGACCAGCGCCGCCCTTCCGGCCCCGGCCGCCCCCGCCAATGCCGGGGGGCTGACGCTGGAGAACGCGCTGCCGCTGCCGATCCCGCCGCGGCCCGACATCTTCCCGCCGCCGGCCCCGCCGGCCCCGCCGGTCTTCAAGGCCCCGACCCTGATGACGGCGCCGGATCTGCCGCAGATTTCCGTGGGTCCCACCCCGCCCCCGCCGGCTCTGCCGGAAGGCGCGCCGCCGGTCCCGGCCTCCAACCGCCCCGCGGCGCCCCCGCCGCCCGACCGGACGCAGACCGCCGCCCTGCCGCCGCCGACTCCGAAGGCGCCCGCGGCGCCGGCCTTGCCCCGCATGGAGCCCCTGACCGTCCTGTTCGACGGTGCCGCCACCGCCATGCCCGAACCGGCCCAGGCGCGGCTCGAGGCCATCGCGGAGCGCATGAACGCCAACCCGCAGCTTCGCCTGCAGATCCGCTCCTACGCCAGCGGCACGCCGGAAACGGCGCGCGAGGCGCGGCAGCTGTCGCTCGCCCGCGCCCTGGCCGTCCGCGAGCGGCTCGGGACCGCCGGCATCGCCAGCACGCGCGTGGACATCCGCGCCATGGGGATGGAGGCGGCAGGCGGCGCGCCGGACCGGCTGGACGTGGAGTTCCTGAACCAGTGAGCTGCTCTCTGTAACCCGTACCGACGCCTGCCCCTTCCCCTGGACGAGAGTGCCCATGGCCGCCATCGCCCCGTCGTCCCACCCTCTCGAGGAGCCTTCCCCGATGACGCGCCCGGAGCGCTTCCTGACACGGATGATCCTCTTCCTGGTGGTCGTGGGAAGCGTGACGGCCCTGCTGTTCCCGGCCCTGCGCGCCGCCTTCATGAACAACCCGGCGCTGAACGGGCTGATCCTCGGCACGCTGCTCGCCGGCATCCTGTTCATCTTCCGCCAGGTGCTGATGCTGCGGCCCGAGGTGGCGTGGCTGGAGCATTTCCAGTCCGGCAACCCCGCCACCGCCGCGCCGGAACCGGTGCTGCTCGCCCCGATGGCGCGCATGCTGCGGGAGCGGCGCGGCCGGCTGACCCTGTCGGCGCTGTCGATGCGCTCCCTGCTCGACGGCATCGCCTCGCGGCTCGACGAGTCGCGGGAGCTGTCGCGCTACCTGATCGGTCTGCTGATCTTCCTCGGCCTGCTCGGCACCTTCTGGGGCCTGCTGCACACGGTGCAGTCGGTCGGCTCGGTGATCGGCGGGCTGTCGGTGCAGGGCGGCGACGTCGGGGCGATGTTCAGCAACCTCCAGCACGGGCTGGAAGCGCCGCTGACCGGCATGGGCACGGCCTTCAGCTCCTCGCTGTTCGGTCTGGCGGGCTCGCTGGTGCTGGGCTTCCTGGAGCTTCAGGCCAGTCAGGCGCACAACCGCTTCTTCCAGGACGTCGAGGACTGGCTGTCCGGCGCCACCCGCCTCTCGAGCGGGGCCGGCGGCAGCCTGGAGACCGGCGACCAGTCGATGCCGGCCTATCTGACGGCGCTGCTGGAACAGACGGCGGAGAACCTGGATTCGCTCCAGCGCACCGTCGCCACCGCCGAGGAGGGCCGCCGGTCGGCCAACGCCAACCTGATGGCCCTGACCGAGCGGCTGAGCACGCTGACCGACCAGATGCGCGCCGAACAGCAACTCCTCCTGCGCCTCGGCGAGAGCCAGTTGGAGATGAAGGGGCTGCTCGACCGGCTGTCCGACGCGGCCATCGGCGGCTTCGACGACGCCTCGCGCCAGCATCTGCGCAACATGGACATCTACCTCGCCCGCATGGTCGAGGAATCCTCCACGGGCCGGGTCCAGGCGGTGCAGGAGATCCGCAGCGAGATCAAGCTGCTGGCCCGCACCATCGCCGCCCTGGCCGAAGAATCGGAACAGCGCTGATCGGAACAGCGCTGGCGCCTTCCCCCTGTCCGTCCGGAGGGACATCCCGCCATGCCCAACATCAGCCGCCGCAACGGCCATCGCGAGGCCAGCGCATGGCCCGGATGGGTGGACGCGCTGTCGTCCCTCGTCATGGTGGTCATCTTCCTGCTGATGATCTTCGTCGTCGCCCAGTTCTACATGGCGACCGCCCTGACCGGGCGTGACGAGCAGCTCGGCAGCCTGAACCGCAAGGTGGCGGAGCTGAACGACCTGCTGGCGCTGGAGCGCGACGCCAACGCCGACCTGCGCATCAACGTCGCCCAGCTCTCGGCGGAGCTTCAGGGCTCCGTGGCGGCGCGGGACACCATGACCGGCCGCATCGCCACGCTCCAGGGCGACCTCGACCACGCCATCCGCGCGGCCGAGGAGTTGCAGCGCACGGTCCGCGCCGACAAGGAGACCATCGAGCTGAAGCTGGCCGAGGCCGCCAGCCTCCAGGCCGACCTGAAGGCGCTGCGCGAGGCCCGGACCAGGCTGGAGGGCGAACTGGCCGCCGCCGCCGCGCAGCAGCGGCTGACCGAGGAGCAGCGCCAGGCCCTTCTGGCCGAATTGGGCGGGGAGCGCGACCGGTCCAAGGCGCTGGAAACGCGGCTCGCCAGCGCCGACGAGAAGACGATGCTCGCGCAGAAAGACATCGAAAAGCGCGACATCCGCATCACCGAGCTGATGGCGTCGCTGTCCACCGAGCAGGGGGCGACCGGCAAGGCGAACGAGCAGGTCGACCTGCTGAACCGCCAGATGGCCGCTCTGCGCGAGCAACTCGCCCGCATCGGCGCCGCCCTGGAGATTTCGGAGAAGAAGGCGGAGGAGCAGCAGGTCCAGATCGCCGAACTCGGCTCGCGGCTCAATCAGGCGCTGGCCGCCAAGGTGCAGGACCTCGCCCGCTACCGCTCGGAGTTCTTCGGGCGGGTGCGCGAGGCGCTGGGCAACCGGCCCGACGTGCGCATCGTCGGCGACCGCTTCGTCTTCCAGTCGGAGCTTCTGTTCCCCTCCGGCTCGGCGACCCTGGAGGAAGCGGGCAAGCAGCGGCTGGCGGAACTGGCGCGCACGCTCATCGAGATCGGCCGGACCATCCCGCCGGACATCAACTGGGTGCTGCGCGTGGACGGCCACACCGACTCGCGCCCGGTGCGCATCCAGTTCGCCTCGAACTGGGAGCTGTCGGCGGCACGCGCGATCTCGGTGGTGAAGTATCTGATCGACCAGGGGATTCCGGCGGGTCGTCTGGCCGCCGCCGGCTTCGGCGAGTATCAGCCGCTCGATCCCGGCACCAGCGACGAGGCGCTGGCCCGGAACCGGCGGATCGAGGTCAAGCTGGATCAGCGGTGAGGGGCGCGTTGCCCCCACCCTTCCCACGGCTGCGCCGTGGGCCCCTTCCCTCCCCCGCTGCGCAGGAGAGGGAATTTTGTCCCCTCCCCTGCGCAGCGGGGGAGGGTTAGGGAGGGGGCAAAACCTTACTCCGCCGCGACCTTTTCCGGCTCCACCGCCGGCGTCCACCGCAGCACCGGCTTGCGGGCGGCGGCGGTCTCGTCCAGGCGGCGGCGCGGGGTCAGGCGCGGGGCGCCCTGGAAATACGCCACATCGCCCGACTTGGCCCGCTCCGCCAGCGCGCGCAGCGCCGTGACGAACTGATCCAGGCTGGCCTTCGACTCCGTCTCGGTCGGCTCGATCAGCAGGGCGCCGTGCACGACCAGCGGGAAGTACATGGTCATCGGGTGGAAGCCCTCGTCGATCAGCGCCTTGGCGATGTCGAGCGTGGTCACCCCCGTGCCCTTCAGGAAGCGGTCGTCGAACAGGCATTCGTGCATGCACGGCCCCGCGAAGGAGGGCGTCATCACGTCCTGGAGGCGGGCCAGCAGGTAGTTCGCGTTCAGCACCGCGTCGTTCGCCACCTGCCGCAGCCCGTCGGCGCCGTGGCTCATCATGTAGGCGAGCGCGCGGACGAACATGCCCATCTGGCCGTGGAACGCCTTCATCCGCCCGAAGGCCGGGCCGTCGCCGGCCTGCTCCACCAGACGGAAGGCGCCGTCCTTGCCCTGCACCACGTAGGGCACCGGGACGTAGGGAGCCAGCGACTCCGCGAAGACCACCGGGCCGGAGCCCGGACCACCGCCGCCGTGCGGGGTGGAGAAGGTCTTGTGCAGGTTGATGTGCATCACGTCGATGCCGAGGTCCGCCGGGCGCACCCGCCCGACGATGGCGTTGAAGTTGGCGCCGTCGCAGTAGAAATAGGCGCCCGCCGCGTGCACCGCCTCGGCGATGGTGATGATGTCGCGCTCGAACAGGCCGCAGGTGTTCGGGTTGGTCAGCATCAGGCCGGCGACGTCGGGGCCGAGCTTGGCCTTCAGCGCCTCCAGATCGACGCGCCCGTCCTCGGTCGCCGGGATCGCCTCGACCGCGTAGCCGCAGGCGGCGGCGGTCGCCGGGTTGGTGCCGTGGGCGCTTTCCGGGACGAGGATCTTGGTGCGCCCCGTATCGCCCTTGGCGTCATGGGCGGAGCGGATCGCCATGATGCCGCACATCTCGCCGTGCGCGCCCGCCGCCGGGGCCAGCGTCACCGCCGCCATGCCGGTCAGGGTGGCGAGCCAGCGGCCCAGCTCCGCCATCAGCTCCAGCGCGCCCTGCACCGTGCTTTCGGGCTGGAGCGGGTGCACGTCGGCGAAGCCCGGCAACCGCGCCATCTTCTCGTTCAGGCGCGGGTTGTGCTTCATCGTGCAGGAGCCGAGCGGGTACAGGCCGCTGTCGATGGCGTAGTTCTTCTGCGACAGGCGGGTGTAGTGGCGGACCACCTGCGGCTCGGCAAGGCCCGGCAGGCCGATCCGGCCGCGCGGCTTCACCGCGCCCAAGCGCGAGCCCACCGCCGGGACCTCCGGCAGATCCACGCCGCAACGTCCGGCGCTGTCCTGTTCGAAGATCAACGGCTCCTCGATCTGCAGGCCGCGGTTGCCGGTGACGGTCTCCGGAACGGCGCTGTCCGAATTCTGGATGCCCCCGGAGATATGAGTCGGGCGACCCTGGTTGTTCATGCTCATCACAGAACCTCGGCGAGGGCGGTGGCGAAGGCGTCCATGTCGGACTCGGTGTTGGTCTCGGTGGCGGCCACGATCAGCAGATCGTCGAGCCCGCCGCCGAACAGGCGAGAGGCCGGAACGCCGCCCAGGATGCCGCGCTGCGCCAGTGCCTCCACGACCTCCGCCGCGGGCTTCGGCAGCTTCACGGTGAATTCGTTGAAGAAGCTGCCGTTGACGATCTCGACACCCGTCACCGCCGCCAGCTTGTCGGCCAGTTGCACGGCCTTGGCGTGGTTGATCTCGGCGAGCCGGGTGAAGCCCTCCTCGCCCAGCAGGCTGAGGTGGATCGAGAAGGCCAGCGCGCACAGGCCGGAGTTGGTGCAGATGTTGGAGGTCGCCTTCTCGCGGCGGATGTGCTGCTCGCGGGTGGAGAGCGTCAGCACGAAGCCGCGCCGCCCGTCGGCGTCCACCGTCTGGCCGCAGAGACGGCCCGGCATCTGGCGGACCAGCTTCTCCTTCACCGCGAACAGCCCGACATAGGGACCGCCGAAGTTCAGCGCGTTGCCCAGCGACTGGCCTTCCGCCGCCACGATGTCGGCGCCCATCTCGCCCGGCGGGGTCAGCAGGCCGAGCGACACGGCCTCCGTCACCACGACGATCAGCAGGGCGCCCTTGGCCTGGCAGGCCCGGCCCAGCTCGGTGTAGTCGCGGACATGGCCAAACACGTCCGGGTTCTGCACAACGACGCAGGAGGTGTCGCCGTCGACCGCGGCCAACAGGTCCTCGCCGCCCGTCGGGGCCGGCGGCATCACCACCGTCTCGAAGCCGATGAAGCGGGCGTCGGTCGTCGTCGTGTCGCGGTAATGCGGGTGCAGGCCGCCGGACAGCACCGCCTTCTTCCGGCGGGTGACGCGGTTGGCCATCATCACGGCTTCCGCGCAGGCGGTGGCGCCGTCGTACATGGAGGCGTTGGCGACGTCCATGCCGGTCAGCAGCGAGACCTGGGTCTGGAACTCGAACAGGACTTGCAGCGTGCCCTGGCTCACCTCCGGCTGGTACGGGGTGTAGGCGGTCAGGAATTCGCCGCGCTGCACCAGATGGTCCACCGTCGCCGGGATGTGGTGACGGTAGGCACCGGCGCCGAGGAAGCTCGGCACGCTGCCGGCGGGCAGGTTCTTCCCCGCCATCGCCGACAGGGCACGATCGACCTCAAGCTCGCCCATATGGTTGGACAGCCCCTCGATCGGGCCGGAGAGGCGGGCCGCCTCGGGCACGTCGCGGAACAGCTCGTCCACCGACGGCACGCCGATGGCCTCCAGCATGGAGCGCCGGTCGGCCTCGGTCAGGGGCAGGTAACGCATCTCAGGCTTGCCCTTCCACGAAGGCCTTGTAGGCGGCTTCGTCCATCAGCCCGTCCAGCTCCGACGGGTTGCTGAGGCGCAGCTTGAAGAACCAGCCGGTGGTCTCGGCCCCGGCGTTGACCAGCGACGGGTCGTTCTCCAGATCGGCGTTGGCCTCGATCACCTCGCCGGAGACCGGGGCGAACACGTCGCTGGCGGCCTTCACCGACTCCACGACGGCGGCTTCCTTGCCCTGGGCAAGCTGGCGGCCGACGTCCGGCAGCTCGACGAACACGACGTCGCCGAGCTGGTGCTGGGCGTGGTCGCTGACGCCGACGGTGCCGATGTCGCCCTCGACGCGGACCCACTCATGGTCCTTGGTGTACTTGATGGTCATGGTTATCCCCTGTTCGAAACGGTTCTTGGATTGCCCGCGTGTGATTCTCAGCCGCGGTAGTAGCGCTGCGGCACGAAGGGCATGGCGGCGACCTTGGCGGCCAGCGGCTTGCCGCGGACCATGAGCTGGACCGGCGTGCCCACGGCGGCGTGCGCGCGGTCCACATAGCCCATGGCGACCGGGGCCGAGGCGGTGGGGCCGAAGCCGCCGCTGGTCACCTCGCCGATCTTTTGTCCATCCGCGTCGCAGACGTCGGTGTGCTCGCGGGCCGGCTGGCGGCCTTCCGGCTGAAGCCCGACGCGGCGGCGCGGGGCGCCGTTGGCGAGTTGGTCCTTGATGATGGCGTGGCCGGGGAAGCCGCCCTCCTCCCGACGGCGCTTGGACAGCGCCCATTCCAGGCCGGCCTCGACCGGAGTCGTCGTCTCGTCGATGTCGTGGCCGTAGAGGCAGAGCCCGGTCTCCAGCCGCAGCGAGTCGCGGGCGCCCAGCCCGATGGCCTCCACCTCGTCCTCGGCCAGCAGGGCGCGGGCGATGGTCTCGGCGTCGGATTTGTCGCAGGAGATTTCGTAGCCGTCCTCGCCCGTGTAACCGGAGCGGGTGATGATCACCGGGACGCCATTGAAGGTGGCCGGCAGGTAGCTCATGAACTTCATGGTGGCCGCTTCGGGGATGAAACGCCCCAGCACCGCCGCGGCCTCCGGCCCCTGCAGGGCCATCAGGGCGAGGTCGTCCAGCAGTTCCACCTCGGCCTTGCCCTTCAGACGCTCGCGCATGTGGGCGACGTCATGGTCCTTGCGGGCGGCGTTGACGACCAGGAACAGGTGGTCGCCGGCGTTGGTGACCATCAGGTCGTCCAGGATGCCGCCCTGCTCGTTCAGGAACAGCGTGTAGCGCATGCGCCCACGGGCCAGCCCCTTGATGTCGCCGGGAACCAGCGACTCCAGGGCGGCGGCCGGGTCCTCGCCGGTCAGGCGCACCTGCCCCATGTGCGACACGTCGAACAGCCCGGCCTTGGCGCGGGTGTGCTGGTGTTCCTTGAGGATGCCGAGCGGGTACTGCACCGGCATGTCGTAGCCGGCGAAGGGCACCATCTTGCCCTTCAGCTCCAGATGGAGGCTGTGCAGCGGCGTTGTCTTGAGGGACTCAGAAGCCTCGATCACGCGGGTCCTCCGACATAGGGTCGCACAACCCGCGCCGGGATTGGCGCGAGTCCTGCCCCCTCTGTCCTGGACCTGAGAGATTCACCGGCGGGGTCCAACCCTCAACAACCGGTTTACTCCTTCGGTGAGCCGTGCCTGCGATGCGCAAGCCGGGCTGCTTTCCAGAGTTGCCTTATCCCCCTTGCGGTCCTTTTGCCTGAGAGTTTCCGGGGCGGTTGCTCCTTCGGCGCCACTGTCCGGCGAACCGGACCGTGATCTCTCCCGCGAGGGATCGTCGGCTTGTATGATCTAACCTACCGGGAGCTTCGGGAATGTCAATCGGGGTTCGATGAAGCTCCCGACGGCCGCCCAAAACACGCGGACGTGCGGCAAGGAATCTGTGCCCCAATCCGCGGAATCCGTGAAGGCGCAGGTCCCGGCGGGAATCGGAAGCGTCTCCACCACCGTCGCAGACAACGGATTCACACGGACTTGAACACGGATTTCGCCGTCTCCACGAGAACCGTCCACGTCCGCTTGGACCTACTTCAGGTCCAGATGGCTGCCGTCGCAGAAGGGCGGCTTCTTCGTCGCCTTGCAGCCGCAGAAGCGGGCCTTCATGGAGGTGGCGGGAGCGAACTTCATCGGCTCCAGCCCGGTGCCGGCGTGCTTGCCGTCGCACAGCGGCTGCTTGGCGCTGCGCCCGCACCGGCACCACCAGTAGGTCTTGCCGGCTTCCAACTCGATGATGATGGGTTCCTTGGTCGCGGCGACCGGTGCGCTGGGCATGAGCCTTCCCCTTTTCTTCGACTGCTGATTCTTATGCGCGCCATCGAAGGCTAACCGACCCGTGACACGACGCAAGCGTCCTTTGCCAAGCATCGTTCCAGCAACTCGTCGGCCCGCTTCCAAGCGAATCGAATGCGGGAAGCGTCAGCTGGCAGCATGTTGCGTCAAGGAATTTAATCTTCTAATGAAAGAACCATAAACTTCCAAACCCCAAATAAGGATTATAATCCTAAATACACCCGCAGCGAGCACCCATGCCGAACCACACCCCGCTGCACCGCCAATTTTCCAAGGAGCTTTCCATGGCCGTCCAGACCTTCAACCCGACCGATATGCCGCAGAGCACCGCCAACTGGGCCGTCGCCCAGCGCATCGTCGGGCCGTTCGCCCCGCATGCCCAGGTGTTGCCGGACCTGACCATCGCGCTCGACCCCGGCTATCTGCTGAACGGCACCACCCTGACGGAAGTGAATGCCCAAGTCATTGAGTCCTTTGCACCGCCGGCATCGGGGTTTCGAATCGACCGGGTGGTTATCGACCGCGCCACGGGTGCCGCCAGCATCGTGACCGGCACGAACAACAGCCTGACCCCTCCGGCCATTCCCACCGGCAAGTTACCGGTGGCGCGGGTGTTCATGGAAAGCATCACGCAGAAAATCGATAACAGTGTGATCGTGGATGAACGGGCGCTGACGGACCAGACACCGCAGCAGACTTCCGTAACATGCCGCGCCCATCTTGGCGGCACAAATCAATCCACCCCACTCAATAGCAACTTCATCGTTAACTTTTCGACCACCACATTCGATTTGGGTAACGGTTTTGACGCGACCAACCATCGCTTCCAGCCCAAGTCGCCTGGGTATTATTCGATTGAAGCGAACCTAGAATACCGTAATCTGGCCAGTGGATCACTCATCTACGCTTATCTTAGCAAGAATAACGCCACTCACTCGATGCACGGCATCGATACGAACGCGGCAAACTATGTTTGTTCTGTTGGAGTTTCCGATATCATCTACCTGAACGGCATTGCCGACTATGTTGACGTTCGCGGTTGGTGTTCGGCAGGTTCCAGCCCATACCTCCAGGGAGGACAAACCTATACTTGGTTCACCGCCGCAAAAGTCGGCTGATAGCGCTCTTCTCGACTTTAGAAAAGCATGCTGCGGGTGCTGATCGTTTATCGGCACCCGCGAAATTCATGATTACTGCTTCACCTGCGCCCGGTTAAAGGCCAGCTGCTCCGGCGTCAACTGGAAGCCCAGGAAAATCTTCCAATCCTTGCCATTGGCGTCCTTGGGCAACGGGATCTTCGGCGCCAGCTCCTCGCGGCTGCCGGAGCGGAGCTTGCCGGCATCGAAGGTCACAGAGGTGTCGAACTCCGTCTTGGTGGTCGGCGTCTCCTCGCCCGGCTTTGCGACGGCGACGAAATAACGGTAGTTCGCCGTGTTGCCCTGCATCGCCGGCCCGCGCTCCGCGATCAGGAAGACGTTCACGTTCACCGTGACGCCATCGCTGGTGTAGTCGCAGTTGCCGGAATAGTCGGCCAGCGCCGCGCGGGAGGTCACGTCCGTCAGGTCGCGCCCGCCGCCGTTGCGGAACTGGGTGACCTCCGCCAGATCGCGGACGATGGACACCTTCGGACAGGCCAAGGCCGCGTCCGCCGGCGCGCTGCTGCCGCCCCCGAGTCCGGAGCAGCCGGTGAGCGCCAAGACGCCGAACCCTGCACCGAGACTCGCGAATGCAAGCGCCCGCGGGCTTTTCCGGGCGGGGGTTCCTATATTACGGTCGCGGCGGCGGTCCATCGGTCTGGCCTAACGGTTGGAAGGGTGTGTTCTGCCACGACTTTAGAGAAGCGGTGGGGCCGGCACAAGGCCACGCCGCCGCTCCAACGTACGAACCCATACGGCCCCTTTTTTCGAGACACCGGAACGACGCGCATGACCCAGACGCCCCTGACCATCCTGCTCGCGGCCCCCCGTGGCTTCTGCGCCGGCGTGGACCGCGCGATCCAGATCGTGGAGGTGGCGCTGGAGCGGTTCGGCGCCCCCGTCTATGTCCGGCACGAGATCGTCCACAACCGCTTCGTGGTGCAGAGCCTGGAGGCCAAGGGCGCCATCTTCGTGGACGAGCTGGATCAGGTGCCCGACGGCGTGCCGGTGGTCTTCTCCGCCCACGGCGTGCCGAAGTCGGTCCCGGCGGCGGCGGAGCAGCGCGGCCTGTTCTACCTCGACGCCACCTGCCCGCTGGTCAGCAAGGTGCACCGCGAGGCCGAGCGCCACTTCAACGAGGGGCGCCAGATCGTCCTGATCGGCCACGCCGGCCACCCGGAGGTCATCGGCACCATGGGCCAGCTTCCCCAGGGCGCCGTGGTTCTGGTGGAGACGGTGGAGGACGTGGCGACGGTCCAGGTGGACGACCCGGAGAATCTCGCCTACGCCACCCAGACCACCCTGTCGGTGGACGAGACGGCGAGCATCGTCACCGCCCTCCAGGCCCGCTTCCCGTCCATCGGCGGGCCGAAGAAGGAGGACATCTGCTACGCCACCACCAACCGCCAGCAGGCGGTGAAGGCCATCGCGCCGAAGGTGGACGCCCTGCTGGTCCTGGGCGCGCCGAACTCCTCCAACTCCAAGCGGCTGGTCGAGGTGGCGAAGATCCACGGCTGCCAGCGCGCCCAGCTCGTCCAGCGCGCGGCGGACATCGACTGGTCGGCGCTGGACGGAGTCGCCACGCTGGGCATCACCGCCGGCGCGTCGGCCCCCGAGGTGCTGGTGGAGGAGGTCATCGAGGCCGCCCGCTCCCGCTACGCCGTCACGGTGGAGGAACTGCGCACCGCCTTCGAGGACATCACCTTCAAGCTGCCAAAGTCGCTGCTGGACGGTGGCACCCCTTCCCGTCCGATCCCGGCGGACGCATAATCCGGGGACCGGCCCTCGCGGAGGAGACGTTCATGGGCGCGCCCGCCATCCAGAAGCCGGCTATCCAGAAGATGGACATCGACGAATTCCTCGCCTGGGCCGACCGGCAGGAGCCGGATACGCGCTATGAGCTGGTCGGCGGGCGACCGCGGGCGATGAGCCCTTGCAGCCAGGCGCACAGCCGACTGACGGCGGCGATCATCATCGCTATCGGCATGCGTCTCCGCCCACCCTGTCGAGTCTTGACGGAAACGGCCATCGAACGCGACGACCGCGCCGACCGCTTCTACGAGGCCGACATCGCCGTCACCTGCTCGCCCCACCAGCCCGGCCAGCGCTCGACGCCGAATCCGGTGCTGGTGGTCGAGATTTTGTCGGAGAGCACGGCCAGCCACGACCGCGGCACCAAGGTGCCCGACTACATGCAGATCCCCTCGGTGCAGGAGGTTCTGCTGGTGGACAGCCGCGCCGTCCGGGCGCAGCTCTGGCGCCGCGACGGGCGGCGCTGGATCGTCGAGGATTTCACCGACGACGCCACCCTTCCGCTGGCCTCCATCGGGGCGGAGCTTCCCCTGGCGGCGCTTTACGACGGCATCGCCCTGTGAGCGGCTCAAGTGCGAGCGGCACAAGTGCGAGCGGCCCAGGGGTGAACGGCCGCGCCACCATTGACCGGCGCTCCGAATCCCGGTAAGGCGCTGGCATGGCCGTATACACCGAAGTCACCGACGACGAGCTGAACGCTTTCATCGCCCAGTACGATCTGGGCGCCGTCCTGTCCTGCAAGGGCATCGCGGAGGGGGTGGAGAATTCCAACTTCCTCCTGGTGACGGAGCGCGGCCCCTACATCCTGACGCTCTACGAGAAGCGCACCCGGCGGGAGGATCTGCCCTTCTTCCTGGGCCTGATGGAGCATCTGGCCGACAAGGGCATCGCCTGCCCGCTGCCGGTCCAGGGAACGGACGGGCAGGCCCTGCGCGAGCTGGCCGGGCGTCCGGCGGTGATCGTCACCTTCCTGGCCGGCATGTGGCCGCGCCGCATCACGCCGCACCACTGCGCGGAACTGGGAACGGCGCTGGCCCGCCTGCATCTGGCCGTCGCCGACTTCCGGATGGAGCGCCCCAACGCCCTGTCGCTGGACGGCTGGAAGGATCTCGCCGGCAAATGCGCGCCGCGCGCCGACGAGGTGGCCCGCGACCTGCGCGCGACGTTGGAGACGGAGCTTGCGGCGTTGGAGGCCAACTGGCCCGCTGGCCTGCCGTCCGGGGTCATCCACGCCGACCTGTTCCCCGACAACGTGTTCTTCCGCGGCGACGGGCTGTCCGGCCTGATCGACTTCTACTTCGCCTGCAACGATTTCCTGGCCTACGACATCGCGATCTGCATGAACGCCTGGTGTTTCGAGGTCGACGGGTCGTTCAACGCCACCAAGGCGCGGATGCTGCTGACCAGCTATCAGAAGGTCCGCCCCCTGTCGCCGGCGGAGTTGGCCGCCCTGCCCTGGCTGTGCCGCGGCAGCGCCCTGCGCTTCCTGCTGACCCGCCTCTACGACTGGCTGAACCATCCGCCGGGAGCCTTCGTGCGCCCGAAGGACCCGTTGGAATATCTGCGCAAGCTGCGCTTCCACCAGACCGTCCGCGGGCTCGGCGACTACGCGCTCGACGACGGCGGCAGCTATCAGGTCTGACGCCATGACGGACAGCACGGACACCAACGGCGGTGAGAAAAGCGCGCCGAAGACCGTCGACATCTTCACCGACGGCGCGTGCAGCGGCAACCCCGGCCCCGGCGGCTGGGGCGCCATCCTGCGCTACAATGGGGTGGAGAAGGAGCTGTACGGCGGCGAGCCGGCGACCACCAACAACCGCATGGAGCTGATGGCCGCCATCCAGGCGCTGGAAGCGCTGAAGCGGCCCATGGAGGTGCGGCTCTACACCGACAGCGAGTATGTGAAGAACGGCATCACCCAGTGGATTCACGGCTGGAAGGCCCGTGGCTGGAAGACCGCCGACAAGAAGCCGGTGAAGAACGAGGATTTGTGGCGCCGCCTGGACGAGGCGAAGCGGCAGCACCGCATCGAGTTCCACTGGGTCCGCGGCCACGCCGGCCATCCGGAGAACGAGCGGGCCGACGCGCTGGCCCGCCAGGGCGTCGCCGACGTCCGGCAGGCCGCGCGGGGCTGACCCGTCCGGCGGACGGTGACCATCCTCAAGGGTTTGTGGACGGCGGACCCGCCGTCCCGCTAGGCTCCCTCCGATAACGAACGACGAAAGATCGTTGGGAGGAGACCGAGATGTATCCGCATTTGCGGAACGAAGCCCGCTGGGTGCTGCCCGAGGTGCTGGCCCATCAGGCCGCCGAACGCGGCGGCAAGACCTTCGTCACGATGATCGGCGGCAAGGAGAAGGACGGCGAGTCCCTGACCTACGCCGAGGCGCAGGAGCAGGCTGCCCGCGTCGCCGGATTCTTTGCCGGGCTGGGCGTGAAGCCGGGCGACACGGTGGCGGTGATGCTGCCGAACGGGTTGGATTTCGTGCGCGTGTGGCTGGGGCTGGGGCGGCTGGGCGCCGTCATGGTCGCTCTGAACACGGAGCTGAAGGGCGGCTTCCTGGAGCACCAGCTGGAGAACGCCGGGGCCGCCCTGGCGGTGGTCGACGCCGCCCTGGCCGACCGCATCACCGACATCGCACCCCGCCTGACCGCCCTGCGTGGGCTGGTGGTGCCCGGCGCCGTGGCCGGATCGCCGCACACCGCGCTGGAAGGCTGGCGCGGCGCCGCCCCCTACGACGGCCCCCTGCCCCGCGCCGGCGACGACGCCTGCATCATGTACACGTCGGGCACCACCGGCCTGTCGAAGGGTGTGCTGATGCCGCACGGCCACGGCTTTCTGTTCGGGCTGGGCTCCATCGACAATTTCGCGCTGACCGACGAGGACCGCTTCTACATCTGCCTGCCGCTGTTCCACGCCAACGGGCTCTACATGCAGCTCTACGCCGCGATGATCTCCGGCGGGTCGGCGGTGCTGCGCGAGCGGTTCAGCGCGTCCGCGTGGCTCGACGACATCCGGCGCCACGGCTGCACGGTGACCAACTCGCTGGGCGCCGTCACCGCCTTCGTGGTGGCCCAGCCGCCGCGCCCGGACGACCGGGACCATCCCCTGCGCCTCGTCGGCGCCGCCCCCAACCCGGCGGACACCGAGCGGGTGCTGCGCGAGCGCTTCGGCGTGCGCGACGTCATCAGCCTCTACGGCATGACCGAGGTGAACATCCCGCTCTACGCCGAGATGGGCAAGCCGCGCCCCGGCACCTGCGGCAAGGTCTACGACCGCTATTTCGAGGTGGAGATCCGCGACCCGCAGACGGACATCCCGGTGCCGCGCGGCCAGGTCGGCGAGGTCATGGTGCGCCCGAAGGCGGCCTTCGGCTTCCTGTCCGGCTATCACCGGATGCCCGACAAGACGGTGGAGGCGTGGCGGAACCTGTGGTTCCACACGGGCGACGCGGCGGTGATGGACGCGGAGGGCTATGTCACCTTCGTCGACCGCATCAAAGACTGCATCCGCCGCCGCGGCGAGAACGTCTCGTCCTACGAGGTGGAGACGGTGCTGTCGCGGCTGGAGGGCGTCGCGGAGGTCGCGGCCTACGCCGTGCCGGCGGGCATTCCGGGGGCGGAGGACGAGATCATGGTCGCCCTGGTCGCGGCACCCGGCGCCGCCCTGACGCCGGAGGCCGTGGCGGCCTTCGCCGAGCGCGAACTGCCGCGCTACGCCCAGCCGCGCTACATCGACATCGTGGACGCCTTCCCCAAGACGCCGACCGCCAAGGTGCAGAAGGCGAAGCTGCGGGAACGCGGCGTGGCCGACACCACCTGGGACCGCACGAAGGTGGGGTGAACGGAAAAGCGTACCAATGATCCCCTCTCCCCTCCGGGGAGAGGGTTAGGGTGAGGGGGTTGCGCGCGGCGGAACGTCCGGCACAAGCCCACCCCCCTCACCGGCCCTCCGGGCCACCCTCTCCCCAGAGGGGAGAGGGTTAAGCCCCCTTACAACACCCCCAGCACCGCGTCCGCCGAGGACACCTCGAACTGGCCCGGCTTCTCCACGGCGAGGTGGGTGACCTTGCCGTCCTTGGCGACCAGGGCGAAGCGCTGGCCGCGCAGGCCGAGGCCGTAGCCCGTGCCGTCCATCGTCAGGCCCAGCGCCTGGGTCAGCGCGGCGTTGCCGTCCGGCAGCATGGTGACCTTGCCGCCGACCCCGTTCTTCTCACCCCAGGCGCGCATCACGAAGGGGTCGTTGACGGCGAGGCAGACGATGTCGTCCACGCCCTTGGCCTTCAGGTCCTCGGCCTTCTGGACGAAGCCCGGCAGATGCTTGGCGGAGCAGGTCGGGGTGAAGGCGCCCGGCACGGAGAACAGCACCACCGTCTTGCCCTTGAACAGCGCGTCGGTGGTGATGTCCTGCATCCCGTTGTCGGTCAGATGCTTCAGCGTGACGGACGGGATGGCCTCGCCCACTTGAATGGTCATGTCTCCTGAACTCCCAAATTTTTTGTGTTTCAGCTTTTGATCTTGCCGGATGCCCGGTCGAGCGCGTCCAGGACGGCGCCCTCGGTCAGCAGTTCCGGAAGCGCGATGCCCTCCGGAGCCCCCGGACCATAGACGATGTTGAAGGGAATGCCATAGCGGCCGTGTCGGGCAAGATAGCGGGCGATGGACTCGTCCGGGCGGGTCCAGTCGGCGCGCATGGCGGTCACCGTCCCGGCGTCCTCCAGCCGCTGCGCGACGGTGCCGCGGTTCAGCACCAGCTTCTTGTTCGCCTGGCAGGTGATGCACCAGTCGGCGGTGACGTCCACGAAGACGATCCGACCGGCGGCCACCTGCTCGCGGATCGCCGCCTCGTCGAAGACGGTCCAGCGCGCCGCCGCGCTCTCGGCCACCGGAGCCGCCCCGGCCGAGGGGCCGAAGACGGCGGGCACCGCGAAGGCGACCACGGCGAGCAGCCCGGCCAGCGCCGCCCCGGCCCAGCGCGCCGTCTCCGCCAGCCGGCGGCCCAGCCACAACGAGGCGACCAGCCCGCCCATCAGCACGGCGACGGCCAGCGCCGGCACCTCGCCCACCTGCACGACCAGCACCGACAGCAGCCAGAGCGCGGTCAGGGCCAGCGCCCCGCCCAGCACCCGGCGCAGCGCCACCATCCAGCGCCCCGGGCGCGGCAGCAGGCGCGCGGCGCGCGGGAAGGCGGCGATCAGCAGATAGGGCAGCGCCAGCCCGACGCCGAGCGCGGCGAAGATGGCGAACACCTCCAGCGCCCCGCGGGCCAGGGCGAAGCCCACCGCCGTCCCCAGGAAGGGCGCGGAGCAGGGCGTGGCGAGCAGCGTGGCGAAGGCGCCGGTGACGAACTGTCCACCCAATCCTTGTCCCTCCGGCCCGCCCATCCGGTCGGCGATGGCGCGCGGCAGCGGAAGCTCGAACAGGCCCCACAGGTTGGCGGCGAACAGGGTCACCAGGACGACCATGAAGACGAGGAACAGCGGCTGCTGGAACTGGATGCCCCAGCCCACCGCACCACCCGCCGCCTTCACCGCGACCAGCGCCCCGGCGAGGATCAGGAAGGAGGTCAGGATGCCCGCCGCCGAGGCCAGGAAACCCGCGCGCACCGCCGCGGGCGCCCGTCCACCATGCTGGACGATGGACAACAGCTTCAGCGACAGCACCGGCAGCACGCAGGGCATCAGGTTCAGGATCAGCCCGCCCAGCAGGGCGACGCCCAGCATGGCCAGCAGCCCCGCCGGAGCCGCCCCGGCGCCTCCGCCCAGCCCGGCCGCGGCGGTCGCCGGAGCCTCCACCGACCGGTTGCCGTCCACCACCGTCAGCGTCATCGCCCGCCCGGCGAGGTCGAGGCCGGGCGTCGGGTCGGTCGCGTCCAGCCGCAGGATCGCCCGCCGGTCGCCGTCGAGGAACTGGGGCTTGGGCGCGGCGAAGGTCACCGGCGGGTCGGTCTCCACGAACACGTCGGGGGCGACCATCGGCTCGCGGGCGGTCACCTCGACCTCCAGCGCGGCGCCCTGGCCGCGCACCGCCGTGACGGTCAGGCCGGAGGCCCGCCCGTCGCCGGGCACCAGGGACTGGGCGCGGGCAATGTCGTTGGCCGACGGCCCCGGCGCCGCCGGTCCCTCGGGGATGGACAGGGAGAGTGCCACCATCTCCGGCACGCAGATGGTCGAGCAGACCAGCAGTTCCGCCTTCAGCGCGAGGTCCAGCGGCTTGCCCGGCTCCGCCGGAGTGGCGGCGATGGGGAACAGCACTTCCGCGTCGTAGCCCGCCGTCTCGAAGCCCAGCACGGTGAAGCGGTGCGGCGCCGGGTAGATCAGCTCCGTCGCCTTGAGGTTGCGCGACTCCGACCAGTCCAGCCGCGGCGCGAATCCGGCGTCGCCGGGGGTGCGCCAGTAGGTCTTCCAGCCGGGCTCCAGCCGGACCTCCAGGCCCAGCGGGATTTTGGCGAGATCGCCCACCCCCTGCACCGACGCGACGAGCCGGGCCTCCACCGGGCCGGACTTGACCCAGGCGCCGGTCTCCGCCCTCCCCATTCCGGGTGCGGCCAAGGCCAGGATGGCGAGCAGGAATGGAACAAACCTTTTCATCGCACCGACTGTTCTCATATCAAGACGCAGCGGGCCGCCCATCGGCCCTGGCTGTATATGGATGACAAAGCTTGGCCCGTGCTGTCACACTCGGGCGAAGACGGCTTCGGGCGGGCCGCCCAACGGTCCACCCGTCCCCCGACACAAGGATAGCGCCCATGCCGCACCTGACCAAGTCCTCGGACTATCTGACCGGCCAGTTGCTGATCGCCATGCCGGGCATGACGGACCCGCGTTTTCAGCGGACCGTGATCTACATGTGTGCCCACAACGAAGACGGCGCCATGGGCCTCGTCGTCAATCGCCTGTTCGGGTCGGTCACTTTCGAGGATTTGCTGGAACAGCTCGAGATCGAAATCCAGGAGCCGGTGGCCAACATGCCGGTCCATTATGGCGGGCCTGTGGAGTCCGGGCGCGGATTCGTCCTGCATTCGACCGATTACGTGCGGGACGGCACGCTGGTGGTGGACGACGAGGTGGCGCTGACCGCGACCATCGACATCCTGCGCGCGATTTCCGAGGACCGCGGGCCGCGCCGCAACATCCTGCTGCTCGGCTATGCCGGCTGGGGACCGGGGCAACTGGATGCGGAGATCCAGGCCAACGGCTGGCTGAACGTGCCCTGCGACGAGTCGCTGCTGTTCGATCCCGAACTGGACACCAAATGGGAGCGCTCGATCGCCAAGCTCGGCGTCAGCCTCTCCATGCTGTCGGCGGAAGCCGGGCACGCCTGACGGCGTTCGCCGCTCTGTCGCTTGGACCATACACCCGCCGCACGGCACGCGGCGGGGCTTCACCGCAAAATCAGCATCCCAAAATCAGGATCCCAAAATCAGGATTCAGGGCGTCTTGCTGGCAATCGCCATCGCAAGGCCGCGGGCCTGCATCAGCTCGCTGCACCGCTCGACCAGCTTGTTGCCGGCATAGACCGCCCAGCCGCTCTGGAAGCCCGACGCCTCATAGCGCAGATCGACGCGGCGTCCGTCCAGCTCGACGGCGTAGGTCAGGGAATTTTCTTTCGTCCAGGTGGGGTTCAACGACATATCCGCCTCGCGCGATGGGAAGGGCATGCCGTCAGCCTGCGCCCGCTCCCTTAACCGCGGGTTAAGCCGGGCGGGACAAAACCCTGGGAATT
The DNA here is from genome assembly GCF_003119115.1 of Azospirillum sp. TSH58. Classification (NCBI taxonomy): domain Bacteria; kingdom Pseudomonadati; phylum Pseudomonadota; class Alphaproteobacteria; order Rhodospirillales; family Azospirillaceae; genus Azospirillum; species Azospirillum sp. TSH58. The sequence continues at coordinate 2,687,050 of NZ_CP022364.1, read as the reverse complement.
GGGGTCGGGGCGCCCCGACCGGACGGGTTAGCCCCGCCACTCCTCGCGCAGGATGGCGTAGAGGACATGGTCCCGCCACACCCCGTCGATGCGCAGGTACCCGCGCGCGTAACCCTCGTGGGTGAAGCCGACCTTTTCCAGCAGGCCGCGGCTGGGCGCGTTGGTCGGCAGGCAGGCGGCCTCGACCCGGTGCAGCCCCAACTGCCCGAAGGCGAAATCCAGAACCAGCCGGGTCGCGCCGGACATGTAGCCGTTGCGCGCGTAGGGCTGCCCCACCCAATAGCCGAGCGTCGCCATCTGGGCCACGCCGCGCCGCAGGTTGGTCAGCCCCAGCCCGCCGACCAGCCGGTCGGTCGCACGGTCGTAGACGAGGAAGCTGTAGCCCTGGTCGTCGCGCCACTCCTGGGCCTGCCGCCGCAGCCGCCGCCCGAAGGCGGCGCGGGTCAGGGCGTCCGCCGGCCAGGTCGGCTCCCAGGGGGTGAGGAAGGCGCGGGAATCCGCACGCAGATCGGCCCATTCCCGCCAGTCCCGCGGCAGCGGCGGGCGGATGTAGCAGATCGGCCCGTCGAGCCGGACCGACGGCGGGCTGATGAGACCACTGCCGAGCAGGCGGATCATGCTGCCCCTCCCACCCTGGCGCGTCCCCTACCGGAACCGCGCGGCGATGCGGTCATACTCCTCCAGCCGCCCGATCGGGCCGAGCGCGGCCACGGTGGGGCGGCTTTCGCGCAGGCGTTTGGCGACGCGGACGATGGCCTCGCGGTCGACCGCCCCGATCTTCTCGACGATCTCCTCCACCGGCACCGGGCGCCCGTAGACCAGAAGCTGCTGGCCGAGTTGCTCGCAGCGCGACATGGAGCTTTCCAGCGCCATCAGCGTCCCGGCCCGGAGCTGGGCGGCGGCACGGGCCACCTCCTCGTCGGTCACGTCCTCGGTCACCCGCATCAGCTCGTCGCAGACGACCGGGACCAGTTCCGCCACCTCGTCCTCGCCGGTGCCGGCGTAGACGCCGAACAGCCCGCCGTCGCGGTAGGCGCCGGAGAAGGTGTAGATGGAATAGACCAGCCCGCGCTTCTCCCGCACCTCCTGGAAGAGGCGGGAGGACATGCCGCCGCCAAGCAGCGTCGACATCACCGAATGGGCGTAGTAGTCCGGGTCGTGCACCCCCACCCCGTCGAAGCCGAGGACGAGGTGCATCTGCTCCAGGTCCCGCGCCTCGCGGAAGTCGCCCCCGGTGTAGCGCGCGTCCTCGGACTCCGGCGCCGGGCGGGAGGACAGGCCGTCGAAGGCCGACAGGGCCATGTCGACGAGCCGGTCGTGCTCCAGCCGCCCGGCGGCGGCCAGGACGATGCCCGGTGCGCCGTAATGGCCGTCGATGTAGTCGACCAGCGCCGGCCGCGACAGGGCGCCGACGATCTCCGCCGCCCCCAGCACCGGCCGGCCCAGCGCCTGCCCCGGATAGGCGGTGGACTGGAAATGGTCGAAGATGATGTCGTCGGGGGTATCGGCGGCCTGGCCGATCTCCTGAAGCACCACCGTGCGCTCGCGCGCCAGCTCATCGCTGTCGAGGACGGAGTTCTGGAGCATGTCGGCGATGAGGTCGAGCGCCAGCGCCTTGTCCTCGTGCAGGACCTTGGCGTAATAGGCCGTCTGCTCGCGCGTCGTGTAGGCGTTGAGCTGGCCGCCGACATTCTCGATCTCCTCGGAGATGCGGAAGGCGGAACGCCGTTCGGTGCCCTTGAACAGCATGTGCTCGACGAGATGCGCCACGCCGTTGACGCTCGCGGACTCGTTGCGCGTGCCGACCCCGACCCAGCAGCCGAGCGAGACCGACTGCACGCCGGGCATCGTGTCGGTGGCGACGCGCAGCCCGTTCGGCAGCGTGGTCACGCGGATGCTCATGCGGCCTCCTTGGCGGCGCGGGCGCGGGCGACGACGAACTCCTGGACCGCCGCCACGTCGTTGGGCAGCTCCGACAGCCGCTCCTCCCGCTCGTAGAGGTCGGCGAGGCGCGGCGGCAGGACCGGGCGCCGGCCCGTGGCCGTCTCCACCGCGTCGGGGAACTTGGCCGGGTGGGCGGTGGCCATCACCACCACCGGCACCGACGGATCGACCGGGGCGCTCGCCGCCGAATGGATGCCGACGGCGGTGTGCGGATCGACCTGATAGCCGCCGGTCTTCTCCCAGACCTCCTTGATGACGTCCATGGTCCGGGCGTCGTCGGCGCGGCCCGCCGCGAAGATCGCGTGCGCCTCGGCCAGCTGCGCGTCGGTGACGGCGAATTTGCCGTCGGCGCGGAAGCCGTCCATGGCGGCCTGCACGGCGGCGCCGTCGCGGCCCAGCAGGTCGAACAGCAGCCGCTCGAAGTTTGAGGAGATCTGGATGTCCATGCTGGGACTCAATGTGGGCACGACCGGGGCCGCCGACATGGTGCCACTGGCAAAAAAGCGGGCCAGGATGTCGTTGGCGTTGGAGCCCACGATCAGCCGCTCCACCGGCAGGCCCATCGCCCGCGCGCCGTAGGCGGCGTAGACGTTGCCGAAATTGCCGGTGGGAACGGTGAAGGCCACCTTGCGGTCGGGCGCGCCCAGCGCCACCGCGGCGGCGAAGTAATAGACGATCTGGGCCATGATGCGCGCCCAGTTGATCGAGTTCACCGCCGACAGGCCCATCCGGTCGCGGAAGGCCATGTCGTTGAACAGCGCCTTCACCAGATCCTGGCAGTCGTCGAAGGTGCCGTGCAGCGCGATGTTGTGCACGTTGTCCGACAGGACGCTGGTCATCTGGCGGCGCTGCACCTCCGACGTGCGGCCTTTCGGGTGCAGGATGAAGATGTCCACGTTCTGGCGGTCGCGGCACGCCTCGATGGCGGCGGAGCCGGTGTCGCCCGAGGTGGCGCCGACGATGGTCACCCGCTCCCCGCGCTTGGCCAGCACATGGTCGAACAGGCGGCCGAGCAGCTGCAGCGCCACGTCCTTGAAGGCCAGCGTCGGGCCGTGGAACAGTTCCATCACCCAGGTGCGCTGGTCGAGCTGCACCAGCGGCACCACCGCGGCGTGGTCGAAGCTGGCGTAGGCGTCCTTCACGATGGCGCGGAAGTCGTCCTCGGCGATGGCGCCGCCCAGGAAGGGCAGCATGACGCGCACGGCGATCTCGCTGTAGGGAAGCCCGCGCATCGCGCGGATCTCGTCGGCCGAGAACTGCGGCCAGCTTTCCGGGACATAGAGGCCGCCGTCACGCGCGAGACCGGCCAGAAGGACTTCCTCGAAACCCAGGACCGGGGCCTGGCCCCGCGTGCTGACGTACTTCAACGCACACTCTCCGACGCCTGAAGGTGGCCGACGCTGTGGCGGGCCGGCGACTCTTGTGGAACGGGCATAGTTAGCGCCCTCCCACACGCCGTGCAAGCGGCGGGTTCCCTCTCATGCAATACGCTTATGCAATACACTCTCGCGACAATCGCTCCCGTCATTCCCTCTCCCCTCTGGGGAGAGGGTTAGGGTGAGGGGGCAGCATGGGCATCAGCCCATGCCAGGGGATTGCCAAGGGGCAGAGTGCCCCTTGGCGGTGCGCCGCAGGCGCACCGGCCCCCTCACCCTCCCCACCGCTGACGCGGTGGGTCCCCTCCCTCTCCCCGGAGAGGCGAGGGCAATCACTCCGCCCGCCGATCAGGCGCCGGTGTGGACGTCCAGCGGGTCGTGGTGCAGCGCCGACGGATCGTGCGCGGCATCGACCGGCGGAAGCTCCACCGTCTGGGCGGCGAGCGCGGCGGCCACCGACGCGGCGGTGCTGTGGTCCACCGGCTGCGGCTGGTTCACCGTGTGGGACAGGACGTTGATGTCGCCCTCGCCCAAAGCTTGCGCCTTCGCCGGAGCCCAGGCGGCCTTGGCCGGGCTGACGCCGTCGAACAGGCCTTCCTTGATGGCGTTGTACTTGGTCTGGTCGACCGTCTGCCAATCGTCCTTCAGGATGCCGCCGGTGTCGCCCGAGTTCGGGTTCCACGACCAGTAGGTCCAGCTCGCCCCTTCCTTGCCGGCGCCCAGGTCGTTGGTGCCGTTGCCGTCCAGGTCGCCGTTCATGTAGTCGATGAGCTTGGCCATGTAGGCCTTGTCCTGGTCGGTCTCCAGCTTGCCGCCGAACTCGCCGACCAGCACGGGCGCCTTGTCCTCCTTCAGCAGCCAGCCCCAGTTGTCGGTGTACTGGCCCGGCAGGTTGTTCGGGTAGTCGCTGGCCTTGAACCACTCCATCTCATGAATGGACGGGCCGTAGGAGTGGACCGAGTAGACCAGCTTGCCCGGATTGTCGAATTCGATCGGACGGTCCTTGGCGCCGCGCAGGTTGCCGCCCCACCACTCCCACTGGTTCTGGTGGATTTCGACGCCCTCGACCAGCAGCAGCCAATCCTTGTTCACGGACTGGATCTCGTTGCCGATGCGCTCCGCGGCCCAGGCCCAGTCGGTGGCCTTGTCGCCGCCGCCCCAGGTGGCCTGACCGTGCGGCTCGTTGTGCAGGTCGGCGCCGACGACCGTGTCGTTGCCCTTGTAGCGCTCGGCCAGCATCTTCCAGTTTTCGATCATCTTCGACTCCGGGTACTTGTCGTCGTACCACAGGCCGTTCTCGTTGGCCGACGCACCGTCGCTGGAGCGGTGGTGGTCGAGGATGACCTTCATGCCGATGCGCCCGGCGTAGTCGATAACCTTGTCCATGACCTCAAGCGGGGACTTGTTCGCGAGGTCGGGATTCTTGGAGGTGTCGATGCCCGTCGCCCGGTCGGCGTCCAGCGCCGCGTCGCTCCACGGCAGGCGGATGGTGTTGAAGCCCAGCTCCTTCATCTGCTCCATCATCCCCCAGTAACCGCGCATGTCCATGCCGTTGGGGTTGAAGACGAAGCCCTCGCCGCCGAACCAGTTGACGCCCGTCAGCTTGACGTTCTGACCCGACGAATCGACGATCTGGTTGCCGTCCGTGTGCAGGAAGCCCTTGGCGATGCCCATTGTGCTCAGCCCTCGTTGCCATTCGCGTTGGGCCGGAGGCTGGCGGTTTATGGTTAATGAAATATTGCCGGGAATGTTGCTTAATTCCGGCAATCCAAGGCATGTGTGACCATGTCTGGAAGAGCGGATTTTGAAGACATTTGAGACAATGAAGGCGCGTCGAGTGCTTGCGCTGCCTTGAGGCTGTTTTTCCGATCGATCGCCCGACGGCGTGCGGCGGCGTTCGAAAACGAAGGAGGGTTACCGGCCAGCCTTTTGCGTTCGGCGGATTTTGCGGATTCTTTCGATCCAGAGAACACGACTTGGCGTCCTACTCGCCCCCACCCCGGCCCTCCCCCGCTGACGCAGGGGAGGGAGAGCGGTCCCCTCCCCTGCGAAGCGGGGGAGGGTCAGGGTGGGGGCAAGGCTCCGCTCAAGCGCCGAGATACCGGCGCTCCAGATGGCGCCGGAACACCGCCGCGTCGAGCGGACGCCCGGTCGCCGCCGTCAGCAACTCGTCGCCCGATGCGTAGAGGCAGCCCTTGCCGTGCACGTTCACGCCCAGCCACGCCACCAGCGGCCCGAGGTCGCCGCGCGCCAGCGCCGGGCGGATGTCCGGATCGGCCTTGGCCGCGGCCTCGAACAGCTGGGCGGCGGTCATGGCGCCCAGCGTGTAGCTGGGGAAGTAGCCCCAGGCGCCGGACGGCCAATGGATGTCCTGAAGACAGCCCAGCCGGTCGTTCGGCGGCACCACCCCGACCAGTTCCTTCATGCCGTCGTTCCAGGCGCCCGGCAGGTCGGCCAAGGCCAGATCCCCGGCGATCAGCGCCGTCTCCAGCCGGTAGCGCAGGATGATGTGCGCCGGGTAGGTCACCTCGTCGGCGTCCACCCGGATGAAGCCGCGCTCCACCCGGCTGTAGAGGCGGCGCAGGTTGTCCGGCTCCCAGGCCGGGCCGGAGCCGCCGAACGCCTCCTGCGCGACCGGGGCCAGCCAGCACAGGAACTCAGGCGACCGGCAGGCCTGCATCTCCACGATCAGCGACTGGCTCTCATGCACCGCCATGCCGCGGGCCAGCCCGACCGGCTGGCGCAGCCAGTCGCGCGGGCGGCCCTGCTCGTAGAGGGCGTGCCCCGTCTCGTGCATCACCCCCATCAAGGCCTTGGTGAAGTCGTCCTCGTCGTAGCGGGTGGTGATGCGCACATCGCCGGTGGCGCCGCCGCAGAAGGGGTGCAGCGACACGTCCAGCCGCCCGCGGGTGAAGTCGAAGCCCGCGGCGCGCATCAACCGCTCGCCCAGCGCCTTCTGGTTGGCGACGGCGAACGGCCCCACGGGCCGCAGCGGCGCCGGCTCGGCGGCCTGACGGTCGAGGACGCGCCCGATCAGCTCCGGCAGGAAGCCGGCCAGCCCGGCGAACAGGGCATCGATCCGCTCCGACCGGGCGCCGGGGTCGTGCTCGTCCAGCATGGCGTCGTAGGGCGACAGGCCCATGGCCGCCGCCTTGGCCTCCCCGCACTCCCGCACGCGGCGCAGCACCTCCGACAGGCTGGGCAGCAGCATGGCGAAGTCGCTCTCCGCCCGCGCGGTGCGCCACGTCATCTCGCAGGCGGAGATGGCCTTGCTGGTCGCCTCGATCAGATCGCCGGGAACGGCGGTGGCGTGGCGGTGGGTGCGCCGCATCTCCCGCAGGTTGGCCGCCTGCCACGCGTCCAGCCCGCCGACACCATCCGCCTCCGCCAGCCAGTCGGCCACGCGGGGGTCGGTTTGCAGCTCGTGGGCCAGCACGGTCAGGGTGGCGGTCTGCTCCGCCCGCCCGTCGCTGGAGCCGTCGGGCATCATGGTCTGGCTGTCCCAGCTCAGGATGCCCAGAGCGTCGCCGATGGCGGCGATGCGGGCGAAACGGCGTTCCAATTCCCGATAGGCAGCGGTCATGAAGCGCAACTCCTAGGATGCCGGACCGGTCCTCCGGCGTTGGGACAGCACATAGACGACGACCAGCGTCGCGGCGAGGCTATACCAGGTGAACGCGTATTGCCTATGGTTGTTGGGCAGCTCGACCAGCGGCTGAATCCCGTTCAGCGCCGCGTTGCCGCGCGCCGGGTCCGGGGTCATCTCGACCGCCAGCGGGGCGACCGTCTCCAGCCCGGCGGATGCCGCCATGGCCGGCGGGTCCAGCCGCATCCAGGACTCCGCCCCCGGCCGGTTGCCCGGCTGGAGCCAGCCGGCGGGCTGCGGCAGGCGGACCAGACCGGTGACGGTCACCGGCCCCTCGACCCGGCTCTCCGGGCGGCTGGCCGGGGGGCGCTTGTCCATGGGCAGGAAGCCGCGGTTGACCAGCACCACGCCGCCGCCGTCCTCCGCCGGGCGCTGCAAGGGCGTCAGCAGCTCGTAGCCCGCCTGCCCCTGCCGGGGCCGGGCGACCAGCAGCAGGTCCTTGTCGTTCAGGAAGCGCCCGCTGACGGTCACCGGGCGGAACTCCAGCGTCTCCGGATCGGCGATGGCGGTGGGCAGCGGAATGGGGGCGGCGTGCAGCCGCTGTTCCACCCGGCGGACCAGATCCTCCTTCCACGCCAGCCGCTGCATCTGCCACGTCCCCAGCCCCAGCATGACCAGGACGGCGGGCACGGTGATCAGCGTCGCCCACAGCGAGGGGCGGAAGCGGCGGGGTTCGGCGGCGGTCATGGTCACTCGTCCGGGTCCTCCAGCTCGTTGCGGCGGTGGCGGTACTGGAGCGCCACGACATAGGCCTTGGCCGGGCGCAGCATGCCGAGCGCCAGCCCCAGCACGACGATGCTCCAGACGATGGCGTGCAGCCACAGCGGCCAATCCACCGTCATCGACACCCACAGCGCCACCGGCACGACCAGGAAGCCCAGGATGAAGATCAGGAACACCGCCGGCCCGTCGCCGCTGTCCTGCCGGGCGAGGTTCAGGTTGCACACCGAACAGCGCTCGTTGACCGTCAGGTAGCCGTCGAACAGCTTGCCCCGTCCGCAGCGCGGGCAGGCGCAGCGCAGGCCGGCGGTCAGGGGCGACGGGCTGGTGTAATAGGTGCTCAAACGACTCGCCTCCCTCCGGGAACGGCAAGCCCCTCTCCCCCGGTGGAGGAGAAGGGCTTCGCAAGGCGACAGGGATGGGATCAGTGGCCGCTGGCGGCGCCCAGCGATCCCCACCAGTAGATCGACACGAACAGGAACAGCCAGACCACGTCCACGAAATGCCAGTACCAGGCCGCCGCCTCGAAGCCGAAATGGCTCTGCGGGGTGAAGTGGCCCTTCATGGTGCGGAACCAGCAGACCGCGAGGAAGATGGTGCCGATGATGACGTGGAAGCCGTGGAAGCCGGTCGCCATGTAGAAGGTCGACGGGTAGATGCCCTGCGTGAAGCCGAAGGCGGCGTGGGCGTATTCCCAGCCCTGGAAGAAGGTGAACATCACCCCCAGCAGGACGGTCAGGCCCAGCGCGCGCGACGCCTCCTTGTTGCGGCCCTCAAGGATCGCGTGGTGCGCCCAGGTGACGGTGACGCCCGACAGCAGCAGGATCAGCGTCATCATCAGCGGCAGGTGGAAGGTCTCCAGCACCGTGATGTTCGGCGGCGGCCAGACGCCTTGCGGGTTCTCGGCGAACACCTTCGGATAGAGCGCCGCGTCGTAGAAGGCCCAGAAGAAGGCGGCGAAGAACATCACCTCCGAGGCGATGAACAGCGCCATGCCGTAGCGCAGGCCGATCTTCACCACCGGGGTGTGCGCCTTTTCGCGCACCGCCTCCTTGATGACGTCGCGCCACCAGCCGAACATCACGCCCAGGATGGACGCGAAGCCGAGGGCCGCCAGCAGCCACCCGCCGCCGTGCATGTAGATGACCATGCCCGTCGCGAACAGACCGGCCGCGAAAGCGCCCAGAAGAGGCCAGGGGCTCGGCTTCACCAGATGGTAGGGATGCGGGATGCCGGAGCCCTCGCCCGCGCCGTGCGCGGAGGCTGGGGGATGCGGCATTTGCGCGTGCGTGATGTCGGCCATCGTCTCTTTCCAACCCCGGTTTGTTTCGCCCGATTTCTTCGTTCAGCCCTATTTTCTCGTTCAGACTGTCTCTTTTTGAATCGCGTCCTCAGTTCGCCGTGGTCCCGGTGCCTTTCGCACCCGCGGCCTGCGTCGCGTGCTGCGCCAGCACCTGCGTCTCGTCCTTGGCGCGGAAGAAGGTGTAGGACAGGGTGATGGTGGTCACGTCCTCCATCGCCGGATCGTCGGCCAGCGCCGGATCGACGAAGAAGGCCACCGGCATGTCCACCGACTGACCGGGCTCCAGCACCTGCTCGGTGAAGCAGAAGCACTCGATCTTGTTGAAATACTTGCCGACCTTGTCCGGCGTGACGTTGTAGAGCGCGGTGCCCACCGTGGCCCGGTCGGTCCGGTTGGCGGCCTGATAGGCGGCCAGCCCCATCTCGCCCAGCTTCACCGTCAGCTCCTTCTGCTCCGGCTTGAAGCGCCAGGGCAGCGACTGGTTCACATCGGCGTTGAAGCGGACCTTGATGACGCGGTCGACCTGCCGCGCGGGCGCGGCATCGGCCCGCTGGGTGGTGCCACCGAAGCCGGTCACCTGACAGAACAGCGCGTAGAGCGGCACCGAGGCGTAGGCCAGCCCGACCATCCCGAAGACGAGGCCGAACAGCCCGGCCATGAACAGGCGGTTCTTCCGCCGGAGCCCCTTGTCGTTTTCAGGCCGGTCGTTCATGGCGCCGTTTCCTCCCCTGCCGTTTGTCCGCTCAACGTCCCGTGGTCAGTGCCCGCCCATCCGCACCAGCGTGATGACGTAGAACATCACCACCAGCCCGATCAGCGCGGCCAGCACCGCGTAGTTGCGCCCGCGCAGCCGCTTGCGGCGTTCCTCGTGGGATTCGTCCATGATCGTCATGCCCCGCCTCCGGTCGTCAGGATTCCGCTCACCAGATGCTCGCCCATCAGCAGGGCGAACAGCAGGAACAGGTAGAGGATCGAGAAGCCGAACATCTGCTTGGCCGGCTTGTCGTCGGTGGCGCGCAGCACGCGGACCGCGCACAGCACGAAGAAGGCGCCCAGCAGGCTCGACCCGATCAGATAGGCAAGGCCACCGATGCCCAGGAAATACGGCGCCACGGCGACCGGCAGCAGGACCAGCGTGTAGGCCAGCATCTGCCGCTTGGTGGCCTCCGGACCGGCGACCACCGGCATCATCGGCACCCCGGCGCGCGTGTAGTCGCCGTTGCGGAACAGCGCCAGCGCCCAGAAATGCGGCGGCGTCCACAGGAAGATCAGCAGGAACAGCAGGATGGAGGGCAACTCCACACCGCCCGTCACCGCCGCCCAGCCGATCATCGGCGGGAAGGCCCCGGCGGCCCCGCCGATCACGATGTTCTGCGGCGTCCGCCGCTTCAGCCACATCGTGTAGATGAAGACGTAGAAGCCGATGGTCATCGCCAGCAGCGCCGACGCCGCCCAGTTGACCGCCAGCCCCATCACCACGACCGACGCCGCGGCCAGGATCACCCCGAAGGCCAGCGCGTTCTCCGGCTCCACCCGCCCCGAGGGGATCGGGCGGCGGATGGTGCGCGTCATCACCGCGTCGATGTCGCGGTCGTACCACATGTTGATGGCGCCCGAGGCTCCGGCCCCGACCGCGATGCACAGCACCGCCACCGCCGCCAGCACAGGGTGGATGTGACCGGGCGCCAGCACGATGCCGGCCAGCCCGGTGAACACCACGAGCGACATCACCCGCGGCTTGAGCAGTTCGATGTAGTCACCCGGCGTCGATCCGGAGACCGGACCTGTCGAGACCCGTTCAATGCTCAGGTCCGTCATACTTCACTATCCTCTGGCTTTTCGGCTCTCTGGCCGGAGAGAGCTTCCCGGCTCCCCCGGCGTCATGGTCACAAACGATCGTTCACTTCACCTGCGGCAGCGTCTCGAAGGCGTGGAACGGCGGGGGCGAACTCACGGTCCACTCCAGCGTGCCCGCCTGCGGACCCCAATAGGCCGCCTCGACCTTCTCGCCGCTGCGCAGGGTCTTGTACGCGATCCACACGAAGAGAAGCGTGGACGCAAAGGAGAGATAGGCGCCGAACGAGGAGATCATGTTCCAGCCGGCGTAGGCGTCCGGGTAATCCGGGATGCGGCGCGGCATGCCGGCCAGACCCAGGAAATGCTGCGGGAAGAAGACCAGGTTCACGCCGATGAAGGTCGTCCAGAAGTGGACCTTGCCCCAGAACTCCGGATACTGGCGCCCCGACATCTTGCCGATCCAGTAGTACCAGCCGGCGAAGATCGAGAAGACCGCGCCCAGCGACAGCACGTAGTGGAAGTGCGCGACGACGTAATAGGTGTCGTGCAGCACGATGTCCATGCCGCCGTTGGCCAGCACCACGCCGGTCACGCCGCCGACCGTGAACAGGAAGATGAAGCCGAGCGCCCACAGCATCGGCACCTTGAACTCGATCGACCCGCCCCACATGGTGGCGATCCAGGAGAAGATCTTCACGCCCGTCGGCACCGCGATGATCATCGTGGCGGCGGTGAAGTAGGCCTTGGTGTCGACGTCCAGGCCCACCGTGTACATGTGGTGCGCCCACACCACGAAGCCGACCACGCCGATGGCGACCATCGCGTAGGCCATGCCCAGATAGCCGAACACCGGCTTGTGCGAGAAGGTCGAGACGATGTGGCTGATGATGCCGAAGGCCGGCAGGATCATGATGTAGACTTCGGGGTGGCCGAAGAACCAGAACAGGTGCTGGAACAGGATCGGGTCGCCGCCGCCCTCCGGGTTGAAGAAGCTGGTGCCGAAGTTGCGGTCGGTCAGCAGCATGGTGATGGCGCCGCCCAGCACCGGCACGGCCAGCAGCAGCAGGAAGGCGGTCACCAGCATCGCCCAGACGAACAGCGGCATCTTGTGCAGCGTCATGCCCGGCGCGCGCATGTTGAAGATGGTGGTGATGAAGTTCACCGCGCCCAGGATCGACGAGGCGCCCGCGAGGTGGAGGGCGAAGATCGCCATGTCCACCGACGGGCCGTTGTGGCCCAGCGGCGAGGACAGCGGCGGGTAGATCGTCCAGCCGGTGCCGGCGCCCTGCCCCACGAAGGCCGAGCCCAGCAGCAGCAGGAAGGCCGGGACGATCAGCCAGAAGCTGATGTTGTTCAGCCGCGGGAAGGCCATGTCGGGCGCGCCGATCATCAACGGCACGAACCAGTTGCCGAAGCCGCCGATCAGGGCGGGCATCACCACGAAGAACACCATGATCAGGCCGTGCGCCGTGATCAGCACGTTCCAGACCTGCCCGTCGCTGACGAACTGCATGCCCGGCGACTGGAGTTCCAGCCGCATGATGACCGAGAACAACCCGCCGATCAGCCCGGCGATCACCGAGAAGATCAGGTAGAGCGTTCCGATGTCCTTGTGGTTCGTGGAGAAGAACCAACGCTCGACGAAGCCCGGCATGTGGTGGTCATGGTCATGCCCGTGGCCGTGTCCCTGCGCTTCCCCCGGATTGGCGTTTGCCATGTCTCTAACCCTCGCGTCGGCGGAATGATTTTTCTTTGAGGTGCCGCTGCATCCAAAGCGTGAGGCTTACTGGACGGCCCCGGCGGACGGCAGCCCGGCCGATGGCATCTGGGCGACGTCGCGCTTGGTGTCGGGGGTCCCGTAAGCGGTCTTGGCCTTCTCAACCCACTGGTTGAAGGCCTCCTTCGACACGGCCTCGACCGCGATCGGCATGAAACCGTGGTTGATGCCGCAGATCTCGGAGCACTGGCCGTAATAGACGCCTTCCTTCTCGATCCGCACCCAGGTCTCGTTGGCGCGGCCCGGCACGGCGTCCTTCTTCACGCCGAAGCTCGGCACCGCCCAGGAATGGATGACGTCGCCGGCGGTGACCAGCACGCGCACCGTCGTGCCGACCGGCAGGATCACGCGGTTGTCGACCTCCAGCAGGCGCTTCTGGCCGGGCTTCAGCTCCGAATCCTGGATCATGTAGCTGGAGAAGGCGATGTTGCCGTGGTCGGGATACTCGTAGTCCCAGTACCACTGCCGTCCCGTGACCTTGATGGTCATCTCCGACTCCGGCACCCGCTCCGCCTGGTAGAGCAGCTTGAAGGAGGGCACCGCGATGACGATCAGGATGATGACCGGGATGACCGTCCAGGCGATCTCCAGCACCGTGTGGTGCGAGGTCGTGGACGGCACGGCGTTCTTCTTGGCGTTGAAGCGCAGCGCCACCCAGGCCAGCAGGCCCGCCACGAACAGAACGATGGCGACGATGATCACCGTCAGCAGGTCGTGGAAGGAGTCCATGGCGTGCTTGACCGGCGTGGCCGCCTCCTGAAGCCCCAATTGCCAGGGGTGGGGTTCGGCGGCGGAACCAGTCGCGGCAAATCCACACAAAGATGTCAGCGCCGCCAGAACGGCAGCGTTCAGGGTCTGCGTCTTCATCCCCACCCTCTTCGTTGCCCGCCGCCCACGGTCGCGGACGGCGGTCGTCCCTTCCCGCCGGACCCGCCTTCGCCCCTGTTTCTCGGCTGCGTTCCACCCCTGTCGAGCGGTTGCGCAGCCGGGCGTTGCGGCGGTGCCGGTCTATGCAGGGATCGTGCCGTTTGAGGGCGGCGCGGTCCCCGCAGCGCGAGCTTAACCCTGCACTGCGCTTGGGTACAAGTCAGGTGTCCCTACACGAAGGACATAGGCGCAATGCCGCTTTCAAGCCCGCATCAGAACAGAAGTTGAGTTTCCGTATCGGCTTCGCACTGCGACAAGCTGTCGCGGTTTGATGGTATAGCGAATTGTCTCGGAAAATCAAGTTTTTAGGCTTGCACGTCCCTGGTGTGGAACGCAAGGGACCTTGCGCGCGGCGCACCATCCGGCCGCCGTTCGCGTTGCGGTATCACTCCACCGTGTTAGGCCTGAAAAGCTCCGCGGCCGTCAGTGTCCGCCGGTGATGACCTTGCGGATTCGGCGCACGCCGGACCAGACGAAGGCGATGACGATGGGAATCATCAGCCCGACGAGCAGGTCGGGATCGACCTTCATGCCGAGTCCCTTCAGCCCCTTGGCGGCGTAGCCGACGATGCCGACGAGGTAGTAGCTGATCGCCACCACCGACAGCCCCTCGACCGTCTCCTGAAGGCGGAGCTGGAGCTGCGCCCGCTTGTCCATGGAGAGGAGAAGCTCGGCGTTCTGCCCTTCCACGGCGATCTCCACGCGGGTGCGCAGCAGGTCGCTGGCGCGGGCCACGCGCTGCGACAGGGCCTGCAGGCGCGATTCCACCGCCTCGCAGGTGCGGATCGCCGGGGCGAGGCGGCGGTCCATGAACTCGCCCACCGTGGGCAGGCCCTCGATGCGGATCTCGCGCAGTTCGACGATGCGCTTTTCCACGAGGTTGTAGTAGGCGCGCGCCGCGCCGAAGCGGTAGGCGGTCTCCGCCGCGATCTGCTCGGTCTGGGCGGCCAACAGGGTCAGCCGGTCGAGCAGCTCCCGCTCGTCGTCCAGGCCGCGCAGGGTGGCGATGCGGGTCGTCAGGTCGGCCAGATCGGCCTCGATCGGGCCGATGCGCGGCAGCACGCCGCGCGCCACCGGCAGCGCCAGCAGCGCCATCACCCGGTAGGTCTCGATCTCCAGCAGGCGCTGCACGACGCGGCCCGCCTGGTTGGAGGTCATCGCGTGGTCGGCGATCAGGATGCGCGAGAAGCCGTCGCCATGGATGCGGAAGTCGGTCCAGGCCGTCGCCGCCCGCCCGGAGATCCGCGTGCCGATGTAGCTTGGCGAGCCGAACATCGCCGCCAGCATGTTGGCCGAGGGCTCCGGCGATTCGGCGTCGAGCACGGCGACATGGACGCCGACCATCAGCTCGCCCGGCAGTTCGGCCAGCCACTCCTTGGGCACCGCGTTCAGCGCCGGGTCCAGGAAGGGATCGACCAGCACGCCCGCCCGGGACGTGGTGTTGGGGCGGAAGACGGTCCAGGTGGAGAATTCGGTGTGCCGCTCCCACTTCAGGCGGAAGCTGCCGAAGGAGCCGCTGTAATGGGTGGCCCCGGCGGGCGGGCGCGGCACGCCGGCCCAGTCGCACAGCTTCTCCAGATGCAGCCGGTCGGCCTCCGACGCGCCCTCCCCCGACAGCATCGCCAGCATGGTGGCGCGCACCGGGGTGGACAGCACCTCCGGCGGGCGGGTGTGCACCTCGTTGGTCAGGGTCACGCGCAGGGCGTGGTTCTTCAGGGGGTGGGCCAGGGAGCGGGCGGCGTCCCCGTTGCCGGTGCGGCCCATCGCCAGCGCGTCGTCGGTCATCGCGGCCATTCCCCTTCCAAGCCCCTTCCGCCACAGACGACGAGCCTTGCCGGATGGACCGCCCGTCGCCACACTATAAGTCTGTTCTTAGACCACATCGCGCGTGCGGGTGCGAGAGCGCCGGTGCCGCATCGTTGTCCTACGATAGACCGATACCCCGGAGTCCCCATGAGCGCGCTTGCCGTCACCGACGATCTGTTCTTCAACCGCGCCGGCCTGGACCGTTCCCGTGTCGAGGGGGTGGTGGCCGACGCGCTGCGGGGGGCGGACGACGGCGAACTGTATCTCGAATATTCGCAGAGCGAATCGCTGGGCTGGGACGACGGCAAGCTGAAGGCGGCCAGCTTCGACACCACCCAGGGCTTCGGCCTGCGCGCCATCGCCGACGAGGCGACCGGCTTCGCCCACGCCTCCAGCCTGTCCGAGGACGCCATCCGCCGCGCCGCCGCGACGGTGCGCGCCGTCCAGGCCGGACACGCCGGCACCTTCGCCGAGCCGCCCGCCGGCACCAACCGCGCGCTCTACATCCCGGACAATCCCCTGCCCCTGGTCCCCTTCGAGGCGAAGGTGAAGCTGCTGGCGGAGATCGACGCCTACGCCCGCGCCAAGGACCCGCGGGTGCGGCAGGTCTCCTGCTCGATCAGCGGCGAGTGGCAGGCTGTGCAGATCATCCGCGCCGACGGCGTGCGCGTCGCCGACCTGCGCCCGCTGGTCCGGCTGAACGTCTCCGTCGTGGTGGCCGAGGGCGACCGCATGGAGTCGGGCGGCTACGGCGGCGGCGGGCGCGTCACCTACGAGCATTACATGCAGCCGGAGACGTGGCGCGCCTTCGTGGACGAGGCGCTGCGCTCGGCGCTCGTCAACCTGTCCTCGGTTCCCGCCCCGGCGGGGGAGATGACCGTCGTTCTCGGCAACGGCTGGCCGGGCATCCTGCTGCACGAGGCCATCGGCCACGGGCTGGAGGGCGACTTCAACCGCAAGAAGACCTCGGCCTTCGCCGGGCTGATGGGCCAGCGCATCGCCGCGCCGGGCGTCACCATCGTGGATGACGGCACCATCGAGAACAGCCGCGGCTCGATCACCGTGGACGACGAGGGCACCCCCGGCCAGTGCACGACGCTGATCGAGGACGGCATCCTGGTCGGCTACATGCAGGACCGCATGAACGCCCGGCTGATGGGCATGCGCCCGACCGGCAACGGCCGGCGCCAGAGCTTCGCCTGCCATCCCATGCCGCGCATGACCAACACCGTGATGCGCCCCGGCGCCCATGAGCCGGAGGAGATCATCAAGTCGGTCAAGAAGGGCCTCTACGCCAAGAACTTCGGCGGCGGGCAGGTGGACATCACCAGCGGCAAGTTCGTCTTCTCCGCCAACGAGGCCTACCTGATCGAGGACGGCAAGCTCGGCCCGGCGGTGAAGGGCGCCACCCTGATCGGCAACGGCCCGGACAGCCTGACCCGCGTGTCGATGATCGGCAACGACACCAAGCTGGACCCCGGCGTCGGCACCTGCGGCAAGGACGGCCAGGGCGTGCCCGTGGGCGTCGGCCAGCCGACCCTGCGCCTGGACGGCCTGACCGTGGGCGGCACGGCGGCCTGATGTTTCCCTTCTCCCCCCTGGGGAGAAGGTCAGGATGAGGGGGGCGCCGAAGGCGCCACGTCGACTCATCCGGCGTCTTTCTTCGCCCTGCCGGGCGCATCGCCCCCTCACCCAACCCTCTCCCCAGGGGGAGAGGGCTTCAGCATCGGAGATTCCGCCCGTGTCGTCCCTCGCGCTGGTTTCGACATTCTGCCCCGACCGCGTCGGTCTCGTCTCGGCGGTCACCGGCCATCTGTTCGGGCTGGGGGCCAACCTGCGCGACGCGACCTTCGCGGTGATGGGGTCCGGGGCGGAGTTCTCGGCGGTCTGCGAACTGCCGGACGGCGTCCCGGTCGAGGAGGTGCAGGAGGGGCTGGCCAGCCTGCCCGAACTGGCGGGCGCGCAGATCAAGGTCACCCCCTTCGACTTCGACCCCAACCCCGGCCCGCTGGCCCGCATCACCCACCGGGTGGAGGTGTCGGGCGGCGACCAGCCCGGCCTGATCGCCCGCCTGTCGGAAATCTTCACCCAGTTCGAGGCGAACATCGTCCGGCTGGACGCCCAGACCCTGCCGGAGCGCGAGGGCGGGCGCTACGCCATCCGCTTCGCCGTCTCGATCCCGCCGGAACGCGCCGGCATCTGCCTGTCCGCAATCGCCAACACCGCGGAGACCATGGGCCTGACCTGCGTCGCCGAACCGCTGTAGCGGTCCATTCGCCCACTCCGCTTATCCCCTCGCCCCTCCGGGGAGAGGGATTAGGGTTGCATTCATACGCATGACAATGCCATGGATCGGGAATTCCTCCCGACAAGCTCCACCATGGCGTGAACCGCGTTCTCCTCGTCCTGGCGCTGTCCTTCGCCGCCCTGCCCGCGCGGGCGGAGGGGCTTGCGCCCAGCCTGTCCGACTGGGGAACCGTCGGGCTGCTACAGACGCCGACGGCGCGCGGCCTGCCGGACGGCACCGTCGCCGCCGGACTGACCGCCCTCGGTGGCCTGCACCGGCATGTCTTCGCCGGGGCGCAGCTTCTTCCCGGCCTGGAGATCACCTTCCGCGACAGCACCTACCCGAGTTGGCACGGCCTCAGCGAACCGGGGGTGGACGCCAAGCTGCGCCTGCTGCGCGAGGGGCCGTGGCGGCCGGCGCTGGCCGTCGGCGGGCGGGACGTCACCGGCAGCGGGCTGGACCTGCCGGGCAAGGGCCGCTTCGCGGGGGAGTATCTGGTCGTCTCGCGCCGCTGGTGGGACGCCGATCTCAGCCTGGGGATCGGCTGGGGCGGGCTCGGCGACTACGGGCACGCCCGCAACCCGCTGCGCTTCCTCGGCGGGCGCTTCAAGCGCGACCGCGACCCGGCGAAGGCGTCATCCCGCGGGCCGGAGGCGTGGTTCACCGGGGAGCGCGTGGCCCTGTTCGGCGGCGTCGAATGGCACACGCCGCTTGAGGGGCTCAGCGTCAAGCTGGAGTACAGCGCCGACAGCTTCCGCGCCCAGCAGCAGGACGATCCGAATTTCCGCCCCGGCCTGCCGCTGAACGCCGGCCTCGCCTACCGCCCCTGGCGCTGGCTGGAGGTGGGGGCCGGCGTCGAGCAGGGATCGCGGGCCATGCTGCGCCTCGCCGCCCGCTTCGACCCGCGGGAGGACGCGGACACCACCCCGCGCACACCTCCACCGGCGGTCAGCGCCCGTCCCGCGTCGCCGGACGCCGCCATGCCCGCCCCGGACATCGCGGCCCTGGCCCGGCTTCACCGCTTGCCCGCCCGCTCCGCGCTGGTCAGCGGTGACCGCGCCGCCCTGTGGCTGGACCCGGCGGGCGCCGGCACCGCGCCGCTGGCGCGGGAGGTGGGGCGCGCCGCGCGCCTGCTGGCCGATGGCGCGCCGCCGGAGGTCGAATGGCTGACCGTCGTCACCGGCAGCAGCGGGCTGGACGGCTCCGCCCTCACCCTGTCGCGCCGCGCCGTGGAGCAGGCGGCCGGCAAGCGCGGCAGCCCCGAGGAGATCTGGCGGACCGCCCGCCTGGACCGCGCCGCCGGCCCTCCGCCGGACTGGGCGGCGCGCCTCGCCCTGACCGTCACCCCGACCGCGGAAGTCAGCCTGTTCGAACAGAGCGCGCCGCTGGTGCAGCGGACCTACGGCGACGCGATGCTGACGGCGGAACCGCTGCGCGGGCTGGTCCTCAGCGGCGGGCTGCGGTTGAACGTCAGCCACAACCTCCATTTCCTCGACACCAACGCCATTCCGGCGGCGGAACCGGTGCGCAGCGATCTGCCGCGCTACGCCGAACGCAGAGCCGCCGTGGAGCGGCTGTACGCGGCGTGGCTGGCCAGTCCTTCGGAAAGCTGGAGCACGCGCCTGTCCCTCGGCCATATGGAGGAGATGTTCGGCGGCGTGGGGGGCGAGGCGCTGTACCATCCCCTGGCGGCGCGCTGGGCGCTCGGGCTCGACCTCAACCGTGTCTGGAAGCGCCCGCCCGACGATGCGCTGCGCCTCGCCCCGGAAAGCGGGCGGAACACCGGGCACGCCAGCGTCTATTGGGAAGCGCCGGGGGCCGTCACCACGGGCGTGCTGCGGCTGGGCCGCTATCTCGGCGGGGATTGGGGCGGCACGGTCGAACTGATGCGCGCCTTCGACGGCGGCATCGGCCTGTCCGCCCATGTGACGTGGACCGAAGGTCCGGAGGGCGCGCAGAGCCGCTATGGCGGGCGCCTGGAACAGGGCATCGCGCTGACGGTGCCCTTCGGCCCCGGAGGCTCCTGGCCGCCGGACGGACGGTTGGCGACCGCGGTGCGCACTCTCGGGCGCGACGCGGGGCAACGGCTGCGCCAGCCATTGCCCCTGTACGACGCGTCGGTCACGGCGGGTTACGGCCGCCTGACCGGATCATGGCCGCGGCTGATGGACTGAGCCGCCGCGGACCGGGGGTCAGCGCATTTCGGAGATCGTCCCGGTGTTGGTGTCGAGCAGCACGGTGCTCCAGGTGCCGTTGGCCGACTGGGCCTCCGCCACATAGTTCTCGCCCTGCTTGCGGAAGTCGCGGACCGAGGTGAAGCCGGCGGCGCTGAAGTAGTTCAGCAGCGAGGTCTGCATCAGCTCCTTGCGGTTCTGGCCGCGCTCGGCGCGCTGGGCGGTGTTCGGGTCGACGTTCATGATGACCTGCCGGTTGCCCTGCATGGTGCCGGTGCCCGACCCGGTGGTCCCCATGGCGCCGCTGTTCGGCATGGTGTTGTTCATGTTCCCGGTCGAGCCGTAGGTGCCGGGCGCCCCATAGGTGCCGGTGCTGCCATAGGTGCCGGTGCTGCCATAGGTGCCCGCGGTTCCGGCGCCGACGGTGGACTCGGCGCTGCCGCTGGTCACCCGGTCGGGCATGCGGCCGTCGGGCGTCTGGTTCTGGGTCCGATCGCTCCACGGGTCGGCCCGCTCGCCGGGCAGGCTTTCCACCTGCGGGCTGGTGGTCGGCAGCCCCGACGGGCTGGAGCGCTCGTAGGGGACCTGCGGTGCGTTGTTCTGGTAGGTCTGGGCCATCGCGGCGGGGGCGGCGGCCAGGGTCGCGGCGAGAACGGCGAGGGACAGTTTGGCGTTCATGGCATCCTCTTCTCTCGATACGGCGTCTCGCACCAGCGGAGCGGTGCTGCGCCTTTTCGCCCGCCCGGCCGGAACCAAGCAGGCTGGCGACCCCGACAACAGCGCTCGTCGGCGGTTGTTGCGGTCAAGCCAGCGTTATCGGGATGCCCCTCCCCCTTTTGGAACCGACCCTACCCAAAAAAAGCTCTTTACCGGAGCGGGGCCGGGGAACCTTTCCGAGCGGCGCCGTGTTCTGCACAATACTGACACGCTCTTCACAGAGTAGGACGTTCAACAGACTGCGCGCCGGACGAGCCGTAACGCGCTTCGGACCGAGCGAGGGAGGTTAGGATGCTCTATTGGGCACTTGTTTTCTTCGTGATCGCGCTGATCGCCGGCGCACTCGGTTTCGGCGGGATTGCCTCGGCCTCTTCAGGCATAGCGCAAATCCTGTTCTTCCTCTTCCTGATCCTGTTCGCGGCGAGTTTGATTCTGGGCCTGGTCAGGCGCCGCTAGACCCGGCACCCGCCCGGAACCATCCGGGCGGGCGTTTCCCGCTGCGCGCCCGCGTTCCGCCTTGCATGTCTCGACAGGCCGGACGCGTGAGTACCCCGAAAGCCTCTCGATGTTAGCCTCGCACCTGACCGGCAACGCCCCATCCGGAGCGTTGCCGGTTTCTCTGTGCGCCCGGCGTGGAAGGAGACGGCACGAGGACCGGGTCAGTCCTCGTCGGTCGGGCTGTTCCCTTCCATGAGCTGGCGCAGGGCGCGCCGTCCGCGCGACAGGCGCGACTTCACGGTGCCGATGGAGATGCCGAGGATGTCGGCGGCCTCGCCATAGGAGATGCCCTCCAGCCCGATCAGCAGGACCACCTCGCGCTGTTCGGTCGGCAGCAGGCCGAGCGCGCGCTTCAGGTCGCGCAGCTCCAGCCGGACGAACTGCCCGCCATGGGCGGCGCCGATCGCCGCCTGCCCTTCGCCGTCGATGTCCACGACCGCCTGACGGCGGCGGATGCCGTTGATGTGCAGATTGCGCAGAATGGTGAAGAGCCAGGCGCGCAGATTGCTGCCGGGCCGCCAGAGATGCAGGCGCGACAGGGCGCGCTCCAGGCATTCCTGGACAAGGTCGTCGGCCAGCGTGGCGTCCCGCACCATGGCGCGGGCGAAACGGCGCAGGCGGGGAATTTCCGCCTCGATCTGCGCGATGATCGCCGGGTCGGGGGGCGCCAGCGGCGCCGACGGCGTTTCCGCCGCCTCGTCGGTGGCCGGATCGTCGGCTTCGACGCCGTCCTCGGCTTCGACCGCAACGTTCAACTCGTCCTCGTCCGCACGGCGGCTTCCCATCACCGGCTTGAGGGCGACGGGGTCAAGCGGCGCGGGGCTGCTTGCCGGACGGCGCAAGGAACTCGCGACGTGGTTCGCCATCGGTGGAACGCTGCCTCCCTGTGTACCGAAAGATGTCCCGATCACTCCGGGCGCGTCTGGAAACGCCCGAACCATCGCTCCGGTCCCCGCCTTGCGCCGAAAGCGCGCGGGGCATAACCGGATTCTCCAACGACAATCGTCGGTCCATCAGTACGTAATGGCGCACCACAGGGGCTGCCAGTTGGGAAAAAGGCTAGGCCCCTTCACAATTTGGCGAGATTACCCCTAACATGCCATGGATCGTCCGATTGCTCCCATAGCATTCGATCGGGGATGAGGTATCGTCTCCGGACATATGGGAGGCTTCATGACTTTGCTCAAAAGGAAAAGGCCGGCTGGCTTTCACCAACCGACCTCAAATCTCCTTTGCGGGATAGCCATGTCTATGGCCAACGATGAATTCGCTCATTCATCCATCCGCAGGTCCGCTGCCAGCGGTTCTTCTTCTCTGTATAGGCGGCGTTTCCGTCCCTTAGCGGAAGTCTTATTTCATTGTGTTCCGCTTCCTCTGTTGGCCGGAACCATATCGCATTACGTCTTTCGTGGACAGCCGGACGTTGGCGCTAAGGCGGCGATCTTCCCGCATACGCCGAAAGACCGGTCGGCCTCACCAATCGGAGGAATGCGCGTCAAGGCGGTGAAAAGCGCGGCGGCCCTGGCCGCCGGCGGGCTGATCGCGTCCTTTCTGACGGCGTCTCCGGCCATGGCCCAGGACGCGTCGGTTCAGACGGCGGCGGCCCAGCCTCCCGCCTTCCAAAGCACGACCGAGCGCACCATCCGCGCGCTGGAGGCGCTGGCCGGCAAGGGCAGCCCCCGCGCCCAGTATGAGCTGGCGATGCGCTACGAGGTCGGCAAAGGCGTGAACCGGGACGAGCGGATGGCCCTCTCCCTCTATTGCCGGGCGGCCCGCCAGGACTACGCCGAGGCCGCCTACCGCGCCGGACGCATGCACATGGCCGGGCGTGGCGCGGTGTCGAAGGACGAGGAGCTTGGCCGTTCCTGGCTGCGCCGCGCCGCCCTGCTGGGCAACGAGGACGCGGCGCAGATGGTCAAGCCGGCCAGCGCCTCGGGCAAGGCCGCGGCAAGCAAGGCGCCTGACCGCTGCGAACCGCCGAGCGTGCGCTGGGGCGTGATCCGCATGCCGCCCAAGGAAATCCGCGCCATGGTGACCAAGATGGCCCCCAGCTACGGGCTCGACCCGGATCTGGTGCTGGCGGTGATCGCCGTGGAATCCGGCTACCGCGTGGATGTGGTGTCGGAAAAGAACGCCATGGGGCTGATGCAGCTCATCCCCGAGACGGCGGAGCGCTTCGGCGTGACCAAGCCCTTCGACCCCGAGCAGAACCTGCGCGGCGGCATGAAGTATCTGCGTTGGCTGCTGGCCTATTTCGACGGCAACGTGACGCTGGCGCTGGCCGGCTACAACGCGGGCGAAGGGGCCGTGGTCCAGTACAAGGGCGTCCCGCCCTACCGCGAGACACAGGACTATGTGGTGAAGGTCCACAGCGTCTACCCGCGCCGCGTCCATCCCCACGACCCCGGCGTGGTGCGCTCCGCCGGCCTGCCCGCCGCGAAGCAGGAGGAGGTCGCCGAATTGAGCGTCTCCCGCTCCGGCGGCGCTTCGAAACGCTGACGCCTCCCACCGACCGCGCTCAATTCGGCGGCCCCGCCCGGCGATTTCCCGTATGATGCGGCATCGCCGACAGCGGGGACCACCGATGAGCAGCGCGGACGGAACGAACTCCGACAAGCATTACTGGCACCAGTACATCGACGCCTACCGTCAGGCCTTCCAGACGCTGGGCCCGGTGCGGATCATCCTGGAATACGGGGTGTTCCGGGGCGATTCGATCCGCTGGCTGCGCTCCCAGTTCCCGGACGCCTTCATCATCGGCGCCGACATCCTCGAACCGCAGCCGGAATGGCCGCAGGACGAGCGAATCCAGTATGTGCGGTTCGACCAGAACGATCCCGAACACATCGGGCGCAGCCTGCGGGCCAACAACATCCAGTTCGACCTCATCATCGAGGACGGCAGCCACATCCCTCAGCATCAGGCGTGGTGCCTGACCCAGTCCCTGCCCCATCTGCGCAGCGGCGGCCTGTACATCCTGGAGGACATCCACACCTCGCACCCGGACCACAGCCTCTACCGCGCCTACTGCGCCGATTACCCCCAGCCGCCGGCCACCAGCCTTCAGGTCCTGCTCGCCCTCCAGCACATCCGGGCGGCGGGACGTCCCTTCACCGACGCGATGGCCGCGGGCCTGGCGTCGAAGGATTTCTTCACGGTGGAGGAGGTGAAGGCGCTGCACGCGGACATCGCCGGGATCGAGCTGTACCGGCGCACACGGCTGCCCCTGCGCTGCTACAAATGCGGCGGCAACGATTACGACTACGCGGCGCTGGCCTGCCGTTGCGGCGTTCCGCTCTACGAGACGGCGGACTCCATGTCCTTCCTGATCCGCAAGACCTGACGGGGCACCCCGAAACGGCGCCGAAACGACGACGGCCCGCCAAGAGGCGGGCCGTGGATCGTTGATGCCGGAAAGGATGGCGTCCCCTAGGGGATTCGAACCCCTGTTACCGCCGTGAGAGGGCGGTGTCCTAGGCCTCTAGACGAAGGGGACCTTCATCGGGCGATGCTCGGTTGCCAGCCGAACGAAAGTGGCGTCCCCTAGGGGATTCGAACCCCTGTTACCGCCGTGAGAGGGCGGTGTCCTAGGCCTCTAGACGAAGGGGACAGTCTTTCGTCGTCTGACGACGTGGCGTCGTCGGCGTGGCGGGTTTTTAGCGAACCCACCCGGCCCGATCAAGCCTTTTCTGACAGATCCTTGGCGATTTTCAGAAAAGAATTCACGACGGCCTGCGGCGTGTCGAAGGCGGTGACCAGACGCAGAAGATCCCCCTCCCAGCGGTAGAAGCGGTAGCCCGCCGCCTCCAGCCCGTCGGCCACGGCGGCGGGCAGGCGCACGAAGATTTCGTTGGCCTCGACCGGATAAGCCAGCTCCGCCCCCGGCAGGACGGCGAGGCCCTGCGACAGCCGGTCGGCCATGGCGTTGGCGTGGCGGGCCAGCCGCAGCCACAGATCGTCGGCCAGCCAGGCGTCGAGCTGCGCCGACAGGAAGCGGCCCTTGGACACCAGATGCCCCGCCCGCTTGCGGCGGAAGCCGAAATCCTCGGCCAGCGCCGGGTTGAAGAACACCACCGCCTCCGCGGCGAGGCAGCCGCCCTTGGTGCCGCCCAGCGACAGCACGTCCACCCCGGCCTTCCAGGTCACCTCCGCCGGGGCGCAGCCCAGCCGGGCCAGCGCGTTGGCGAAGCGGGCGCCGTCCATATGCACGGCCATCCCGTGGGCGTGCGCGACGTCGGACAGGGCCGCCACCTCCTGCGGCCGGTAGACCGTGCCGGCCTCCGTCGCCTGGGTCAGGCTGAGGGCGGCGGGCTGCACCCGGTGCACCACGCCGATCCCCGCCCCGGCCAGCGCCGCGGTCAGGGCGGCGGGGGTCAGCTTGCCGCCCTCCCCGGCCAGCGGCACCAGCTTGGCCCCGCCGGTCGCCATTTCCGGCGCGCCGCACTCGTCGACGTTGATGTGGCTTTCCTGATGGCAGTAGACCGCGCCGTAGGGCGGGACCAGGGCCGACAGGGCCAGCGCGTTGGCGGCCGTCCCGGTGGCGACCGGGAACACCGTCACCTCCGCCTCGAAGAGGGCCGACAGGCGGCGGGTCACGCTGGCGGTCAGCGGGTCCAGCCCATAGGGGTCGGCGGACCCGACCGCGGCCGCGGCCAGGGCGTTGACCACCTCCGGCGCGGCGCCGGCCACATTGTCGCTGCGGAAGTCGTACAGGAAGGCGTCGGTCAGCATGGCGTCGGTCATGGCGCGGCGGCTCCGGCGGTGACGGTCACGGCGATGGCGCCGGTGCGCGGGTCCATCACATAAAGACGGTCGGCGGCGTCCGGTATGGTGACGCGGAAGACGACGCGGTTGCCCACCGCCACCGGGTCGCTCATGCGCGCGCCCGCCGGCAGGCCCAGCGTGACCTCCTCCGTCCGGCCCGTGGACAGGGCGGCCCGCTCGGCGTCGGCGCCGGACCGGCGCTCCGGATCGTTGATGCGCTTGTAGAGTTCGACGCCGAGGAACGCGAAGCCGGCGATGATCATCACGCCCATGATGACGATGAGTGCCTTGAGGAACTGCACGGTTTGGGGTCCACTCTCGCGCGAATGTGAGGAGTTTTGCCGAACGATGCCCGAACGCACCGAAATCGACGACGATGAGGACGAATACACCGGAACGCCGGACGGCGAAACCGGCGAAGGCGCGCGGCAGCGCTGGAGCGTTCCGGACGACGCCGTCGGCCAGCGGCTCGACAAGGCCCTGGCGGCGGGGCTTCCCGGCCTGTCGCGGTCGCGCGTGCAGGCGCTGCTGGAGAAGGGCTGCGTTCGGGACGGCGACGGGCGGACGGTCACCGACCCGTCCGTGAAGGTCAAGCCCGGACAAACTTTCGACGTTTTCATACCCGAAGCTGAACCTGCACAGCCCGAGGCCCAGGACATACCCCTGGACGTGGTCTATGAGGATGAGGACGTGTTGGTGATCGACAAGCCTGCGGGCATGGTGGTCCACCCCGCCGCCGGCAATCCGGACGGCACGCTGGTCAACGCCCTGCTCGCCCATTGCGGCGACAGCCTGTCGGGCATCGGCGGCGTGCGGCGTCCGGGGATCGTCCACCGGCTCGACAAGGACACCAGCGGCCTGATGGTCGTCGCCAAGAACGACCGCGCGCACCACGCGCTGACGGAACAGTTCTCCGGCCGCACGCTCAGCCGCACCTACCAGGCGCTCGTCTGGGGCGTCCCCTCCCCCCGCGAGGGGCGGATCGAGGGCAACATCGGGCGCAGCAGCACCGACCGCAAGAAGATGGCCGTGGTCACCGGCGGCAAGCACGCGGCCACCCGCTACCGCGTCGTCCGCTCCTTCGGCACCGCGCTGGCGCTGGTCGAATGCACGCTGGAGACCGGGCGCACCCACCAGATCCGCGTGCACATGGCGCACATCGGCCACCCCATCGTGGGCGACCCGCTCTACGGCAAGGGGCGTGCCGGACGCGCCGGCGGCAAGCACGCCTCAGCCCTGCCGGAACCCCATCGCGAGCGGTTTGTTGGCTTTCCACGGCAGGCGTTGCACGCCGTGGGATTGACCTTCCGGCACCCCGCAACAGGGGAGACGGTCCGCTTCCAGGCGCCGCTACCCACGGATATTAAAGATTTGTCAGATTTCTTAGAATCGCTGTAATCCACTATACCCGCGCGCAGAAGTCGGTTATTCTTCGCGTCAACAGCCGCCCACGCTCACGCTTGCATCCGGGACCATCCCCGGCGGATCGAACGGGCAAGCGGACGGCGAGGCGGCGCAGAACAGTGAACGGCCGTGTGCCCGTGAGAAGGCACGAACAACAGCCGTCGGAGAGGGTCCAACATGGCGACGATATCCAGCGTTCCGGTCATCAGTTCCGAAAGCAACCTCTCGCGCTACCTCCAGGAAATCCGCAAGTTCCCCATGCTCGCGGCGGAGGAGGAGTACATGCTGGCCAAGCGCTGGCAGGAGATCGAGGATTCGGACGCCGCGCACAAGCTGGTGACCAGCCACCTTCGGCTCGTGGCGAAGATCGCCATGGGCTACCGCGGCTACGGCCTGCCGCTGTCGGAGCTGATCTCCGAGGGCAACGTGGGCATGATGCAGGCGGTGAAGCGGTTCGACCCCGACCGCGGCTTCCGGCTGGCGACCTACGCCATGTGGTGGATTCGCGCCGCCATCCAGGAATACATCCTGCACAGCTGGTCGCTGGTGAAGATGGGCACCACGGCGGCCCAGAAGAAGCTGTTCTTCAACCTGCGCCGCCTGAAGGGCCAGATGCAGGCCATCGAGGAGGGCGACATGTCGCCCGAGCAGGTGCGCCACATCGCCACGACGCTCGACGTGCCGGAGCAGGACGTCGTCAACATGAACCGCCGCCTGGGCGCCCCCGACCATTCGCTGAACGCGCCGCTGCGCGCCGACAGCGAGGGCGAGTGGCAGGACTGGCTGGTCGACGAGACGGCGAACCAGGAAATCTCGCTCGCCGAGAGCGAGGAGCTGGGCAAGCGGCGCAAGCTGCTGACCGCCGCCATGGAGAACCTGAACGAGCGCGAACGCGACATCCTGGTGGAGCGCCGCCTGCGCGACAACCCGACCACGCTGGAGGACCTGTCGCAGAAGTACGGCATCAGCCGCGAGCGGGTGCGCCAGATCGAGGTGCGCGCCTTCGAGAAGCTCCAGAAGGCCATCCGCAACGCCGCGGTGGAGCAGAAGCTGGCCGGCTGATCTTTTAGCCCTCTCCCCTCCGGGGAGAGGGCACTCCCTCACGCCCCCGCGGGTTCGGCCAACTGGTCCTGCTCGTCCGGCGACAGGCCGCCGGCCTCGTCGAACAGGTCGCCGGCGACCTCCGGCCCCCATTCCTGGACCAGCCCGACCTTCACGTCCTTCAGCGCGCTCACCCGCTTCTCGGCGCGCATCACCTCGAAATTCGCCACCATCGGCGGAATGCCGAAGTAGAGCGCCCAGCCGATCGCCGCGGCGCCGTACATCACCAGCCAGGCCAGCGGGTCCATGAAGATCTTGCCGGCGGCGCCGATGGTGTGGTTGTGCTTCCACAGCTCGATGGCGTAGGGCATGCAGCCGCAGAAGTTCAGCCCGCCGACGGTGATCGGCGCCGACTTCTCGGGGTCGCGGTCGGTGACGTAGGCGACGATGGTCGGGATCATGCCGATGCCGAACAGGATCGAGGTGGGCAGCACCACCAGACCCGCCGGGATGATCAGCAGGATCAGCGTCAGCATGCTGCCCTTGCGCTTCTTCTTCTTTCCGCCGCTCTTGCCGCCGCGCGCCATGGGTGCCACCCGATCCTTGGTTTGAAGGCCGCCGTCAGAAGGCGAAGAAGAGGATGATGCCGCCGACCAGAAGGGTCGACAGCAGGCTCGACACGATGGCCGCCACCTGCCGGCCCGAGGATTCGATGATGCTGTTCCGGTCGCCGATGCTCTGCCGCAGCTTGTTGATCTCGGCGTCGGCCTCGCGGTAGGCGATCTGGGCGGCCTCGAACTCCAGCTTGTCGCGGCGCAGCGCCTCCGGATCGTCGACGATCTTCAGCAGGTCGCCGAGGCGCCCGTTGTGGGCGGCGGAGTCGGCCTGCTTGCGCACGTTGTCCTGGTGCGGCCGGCTGTGGAAGCGGCGGAAGGCCGGATCGAGCAGGGAGACCACCCAGGCGGCGAGGTGCGACAGCCCGTCGGTGCCGGTGCGCGCCTGCACGTCGGCCAGGATGGTCAGCATGGCGATCACCCGGCGCATCGGCTCGATGCTGGAGCCGAGCTGGGTGTAGAGCATCTCGTCGGTCCGCCGGTGCCGCACCGCCAGGAAGGCGGCGACGTGGCGGTCGATGGGGTCCTTGTGCCGCTCGCTCCCCGCCCCCATCCAGTCGAGCGCGCGCAGCAGCTCCGCCGGGCTGGTCGGCATCTGCTTGGCGACCAGCGGGCTGATGCAGGGCATGGTGGGGTTCATCTCGTAGAGCACCCGCTCCACCCCCAGCCCGTGGCCCGTGCGGTCCAGCAGACCGCGGACCTGATCGAAGTTCTGCACCATCGGCACGAACTCCGGCCGGAAGTCGCTCTGCACGCTCACCCAGAACATGGGAAGCTGGTTGGCCAGCACCTCGGCCGACGGCTGCGGCGACTCGCCGCGCAGGAAGGCGTCGGCCAGCATGGTGCCGATGCCGTCGGGCATCATCGCCTTGCCGCGGTAGCGGATGGGCGCGCCGGGGTCCAGCGCCATGCAGACGCGCGCGACCAGCCGCTCGGCCATGCTGCCGCCCTTGCCGGTGGTCGAGGCGGTCTGCACCGCGTTCGCCACCGCCTCGGCCCGCGCGTCGTCGCCCATGGAGCGGCGCAGCCATTTGTCCAGCTCGCCGCCCTCGATGACGGTGGCGGCGGGCGCCACATGGCGGGCGAAGGCGCGGGCCAGCGTGCGGCAGTGCCAGTAGTCCTGCCCCTGGAACTCCAGCGGCCGGGCGGCGCGGCGCGGCACCTGCGGCTGTTTCGGGCTGAGGCGGCGCCCGGCGACCCAGAGGTCGAGGTCCTGGAGCGTCCAGCGCTGCTTGGGATCGTCCACCAGCAGGCCGCGGATCACCTCGCTGATGGCCAGCGGCAGGCGCATCTGGCCGACCAGCGCCGGGTAGGAGCCGCGCTCGATCTTGGCCTGGAGGATCGCCTCGTCCTCCGCCGCCCCCACCGGGTTGCGCCCCAGCAGCAGGAGCAGCAGCGTGACGCCCAGCGAATAGAGGTCGTCGGCCATGGTGCCGGTGCCGCGCCCGGCCGGCGAGGCCATGCCGCGCTCCACCGTCTCCAGCAGGACCGTCTGTCCGTAGCCCGGCGGGGTGGACAGGCATTCGCCCAGCATCAGGCTGCTGGAGGCCAGATCGCGGTAGTAGAGGTTGGTCGGGCGGATCGCGCCATGGACCACGCCGCGGCTCGACAGCTCCTTCAGCGCCGCGACCAGCGGATGGATGATCTGGCGGGTCAGATGGTCTTCGGGGATCGGGTCCGTGGCTTCGGTCAGGCTGTTCATCAGCCGCTTGCCCGCCGGACGCTCGAAGATCATGCAGAGGCGGCGCCCCTGGCTCGCCGGCCAGTCCACCATGCCCCAGTCGAGCAGCCGCATGTGAGCCTGGTTGTCGAGGCTGGCGATGGTCGCGGCGATGTCGGTGCGCGCCAGCGTGGCGCCGTGGCCGATGATGGCGAAGGCTTCGGAGCGCTTGTCACGCAGCGGCTTGGCCGTGTAGGCGTTGCCGCCGATGGCGTTGAGCGCGGCGAGCGGCGCGTTGGGGTGGATTTCGTACCGCTCGGCCAGCTTGACCGGTTCGGCGTTGGCCATCATCCGATCCGCGGCGGCTGCGGTCATGGCATCGGATGGCATGGCGTTCGAATCCCCGGAGCCTGCGAGCGTGTGCCAGCCTTAGTCGCTCGAAAAGGGCAAACAAATTGTTAACGCGGTGGGAAGTGGTCGCCCCGGGCCCCCACCCAACCCTCCCCCGCTTCGCAGGGGAGGGCTTTTCTCCTTCCCCTGCGATAGCGGGGGGAGGCCGGGAGGGGGGGGCCGAGGCGACCGCCCAACAAACCTCAATCCTGGAACGGGTCGTTCATCAGGATGGTGTCGTCGCGCTCCGGGCTGGTGGACAGCAGGGCCACCGGGGCCTGGATCAGTTCCTCGACATGACGGACGTACTTCACCGCCTGGGCCGGCAGCTCCGCCCAGGAGCGGGCGCCCTGGGTGCTGTCCTTCCAACCCTCGAAGGTCTCGTAGATCGGCTCGACGCGGGCCTGGGCGCCGGCGTTGGCCGGGAAGTAATCCAGCTCCTGCCCGTCCAGACGGTAGCCGACGCACACCTTGATCTCGTCGAAGCCGTCCAGCACGTCCAGCTTGGTCATGGCGATGCCGTCGATGCCGCCGGTCTTCACGGCCTGGCGGACCATCACGGCGTCGAACCAGCCGCAACGGCGCTTGCGGCCGGTGACCACGCCGAACTCCTTGCCGCGCTGGCCGATCAGCTCGCCGACGTCGTCGAACAGCTCCGTCGGGAACGGGCCGGAGCCGACGCGGGTGGTGTACGCCTTGCAGATGCCCAGCACATAGCCGACGGCGCGCGGGCCCATGCCGCTGCCGGCGGCGGCGTTGCCGGCCACCGTGTTGGAGGAGGTGACGAAGGGATAGGTGCCGTGATCGATGTCGAGCATCTGGCCCTGCGCGCCTTCGAACAGGATGCGCTTGCCGGCGCGGCGCAGCTCGTCCAGCGTCTTCCAGACGACCGACGCGTAGGGCAGCACCTGCGGGGTGATCTCGCGCAGCGGGTCCAGCAGGTCCGCCGGCTTCATCTCTTGGGCACCCAGGCCGCGGAGCAGCAGGTTGTGGTGGGCCAGCAGGGCGTCGACCTTCTCCTTCAGCACGGCCTCGTCGCCGAGGTCGCACAGGCGGATGGCCCGGCGCGCCACCTTGTCCTCATAGGCCGGGCCGATGCCGCGGCCGGTCGTGCCGATCTTGCCGGCGCCGCGGGCCTCCTCGCGCGCCTTGTCGAGCGCGCTGTGGACCGGGAGGATCAGCGGGACGTTCTCGGCGACCTGGAGCGTGGCGGGGGACACGTCCACGCCCTGGCTCTTGATCGCCGTCACTTCGCGGATGAAGGCCCAGGGGTCGAAGACGACGCCGTTGCCGATGATCGACAGCTTGTTGGGCCGAACCACGCCCGAAGGCAGCAGGCTCAGCTTGTACGTCACGCCGTTGATCACCAGCGTGTGGCCGGCGTTGTGACCGCCCTGGAAGCGCACCACCACGTCGGCCCGGCTGGACAGCCAGTCGACGATCTTGCCCTTGCCCTCGTCGCCCCACTGGGCGCCGACCACCGCCACGTTGGCCATGTGTGTCTCCGCAAAAAAAGAAGGCAGAAAGAAAACGTTGCCCATGCAAAGGCGCCCCCGCGGCGCGGGGGTCGCCTCTCGTGAAGTCTCAAGTCAGCGGCGTGACCGTGCCGCCGTCCAGCCGATGGCCGCAGTCCAGCCGCCGGGCCTCCGCCGCCGCGTCCGCCACGGGGGCCAGCCCCGCCACGGTGACCCAGCCCTCGGCGCGCAGCTTGCCCGCCGCGGCCCAGGAGGTGCCATGCGGCACATACACGCGCTTGGCCGGCTCCGGCGCCGGAACGGCGCGCAGGAGCGTATCCATGTAGAGGGTGAAGCCGGTCCCCGGCTCGCCCTCCTCCTCCACGCCCGGACGCACGCCGGCGCGGTAGCGGCCCCCCGCCCCCAGCTCGCCGCGCACGTCGCGCGCGAACAGGGTGAAGCTGAGGCCGGTCTGGTACTCGAAGCCGCGATGCTCCACCAGATCGACGGTGATCGTCAGATCGGGGCGGGCGGCGCGCAGCAGGCGCAGGGCGTCGGTCAGGCGGCGGCGGTCCTTCTCCGCCGTTTCCGGCAGCGGCAGCGCCGACAGGACCTCCATCGCCCGCTCGGCCGGGCCGGAGGCGGTCATCAGCGTGTGCAGCAGCGAGGCCGCCGGCCCGCCGACCGCCGTCACCGCGGCGGCGTCCTTCTTGTCCAGCGCCTCGCGCAGGCGGGCGGTCTCCTCCTCGCCGAGCCCCAGGCCGCGGCAGACCCGCGCCACCATGGTCGGGACGCAGAGGTCCACCGACAGGTGCCGCACCCCCACCCCTTCCAGGGCGTGGGCGGCGAGCAGGATCACCTCGGCGTCCGCCTCGGCCTCCAGCGGGCCGATCAGCTCGACGCCGACCTGGGTGATCTGCCGCTCGGGACGCAGCTGCGAGCCCTTCACGCGCAGCACCGGCCCGGCGTAGCACAGCCGCACCGGACGGGCGCCGTTCTTCAGGCGGGTGGTGGCGATGCGCACGATCTGCGGGGTGATGTCCGCGCGCACGGCCATCATGCGCTGCGACAGCGGGTCCATCAGCCGGAAGGTCTGCTTCGCCATGGCGGCGCCGGAGCCGGACAGCAGATTGTCCTCGAACTCGACGAGCGGCGGCTCGACGCGCTCATAGCCGTGGGCCGTGAAGTCCGCCAGCAGGTGCGCCACCGCCGCCGCTTCGTGCGCCGCTTCGGGCGGCAGCACGTCGTGCAGTCCGGCGGGCAACAGGGCGGAGCTCAGGGAATCAGCGGGCATGGCCTGCGTCGTCTCGTCGAATAAGTGGCAAACCGTCGGCATGGCGAGAGCCCGCAAGTCCGGTGGGCATGCGGCGCTCGGGCATACGGAGCGGGTCAATACCCCACCCCCCTTCCTCATGCAAACGGAAAAGCCCCGCAGCCCGTGCCCGTCTCCCCTGCGCCGACGACAGGCGCCCGTCCGGAAAGGTTCGAAACAGAATTGTATTCCAGTCGAATCTTTGTTGAGTTTGGTGCGAAACCTCCGGCATCCTGTGTACGAACCGTGCCGGCAGCAGCGGGGAATGGCGCCATGGCACGCCCGTCCGCCAGTTACGAAGTGCAGATCTACGCCCAGGACCACTGGGTTCTGGAAGCCCGCTTCGACACCGAGGCGGAGGCGCTGGCCTTCGGCCGCAAGGCGCTGGCCGGCGGCAGGGTCGAGGGCATGCGGGTGGTGCGCGACTGGCGGCGCCCGGACGGCCGCCATGTCGAGACGGAAGTCCATGTGGAGTTCCGCCAGGTCTCACGCATGGTGGCCGCCGCCATCGACGAGGCGCCGGCGCTCTGCCTGACGCTCGACCATTGCTACGGCGTGCAGAGCCGCATGACGATGAACCGCGTCCTGCGCAACTACGTGGAGCGCGCGGTGGTCACCCCGACCGAGGTGCTGCACAACCACGCGGAACTGGCGCGGCTGCTCAACACCGACAACCTCGTGCCCACCGCGGTCGGGCGGGTCGCCGCCCTCCAGGCGGAGAAGGCCGGGACGGACGGGCGCGGGCGGCGCGACGCGCTGAACCGGCTGATGCACGAACTCACCGACCGGGCGCGCGCCGCCGCCGCCCGCAAGGACCTGCCGGCCATCGCCGCCACCGGCTTCCGCCCCATGTTCGACCGGCTGGATTCGAGCCTGCCGGCGGAGGAGCGCGACTTCCTCGCCCGCGTCGTGCTGTCGCGCGAACTGGTGCAGATGCGCAACTGGCTGGCCAAGCTCGATTTCCTGGGGGAACTGGCGCGGGAGGACGGGGCGGCGGCCGACCGCCCTCTGGGGCTGCTCGACGGGGTGATCGCCGACGTCCTGGGCGCCCCTTCGGTCGCGCAGGAGCTTCTCGGCGCCCAGGGCAGCCTGGCGGAGGCGCTGTGCAACCTGATCGACCTGTCGCGGGGCCGCCTGTCCCCCGCCAAGCGGGCGGAGGACGACCGCGCCGTCCAGTTGAACGAGCTTCTCGCCTTCCACGACCTGGACCAGACGCGGCTGGTCATCCTGGATCTGGTGCGCCGGCAGCTGAAGGGCACGCAGCCGCTCTACCGCTCCGACCCGTCGCTGGAGATGGAGGCCTTCCAGGAGATCCTGAAGCGCACGCTCGGCCCCGACGGGCCGGCCGGCGGCGGCCCGATGGCGGAGGCGCTGGTCCTGCGCTACCTGCGCTTCCTGGAAGGCGGCGGGGCGCCGGGCCGCAAGCAGGCCATCGCGGAGGTGGCCGGCCGCATCCCCGACGCGCGGGACCGGGTGCGCTTCCTGCTGGCGCTGGCCGACTCCGACCTCGGCCATGGGCACGCCGGTGACATCGCCCGGCTGCTCCACGCGCTGACCGGCACCCCGGCGGGCTACGGCCGCTTCATCCACTCCCGCCTGCCGCCCCGCGACAATCTGGAAGCGCTGACCCTGCTCTATTGTCAGGCCGCCGAGTCGGCGCTGCCGGAGGAGGCGCGGACCCGCCTGACCGGCGACCTCGACGCGCTCCTGGTGGCCTACATCACCGAGGAGCGGGTGGTGGAGCGGCTGGACGACCCCGGCGACGCGCTGCGGCTGCGCGCGAACCGTCTGCTGCAGGTCTGCGCGCCGGGAATCCTGCGCAGCCGGCGGGCGCTGGAGATGGTCCGGCGCCGCGTGGTCGAGCATCTCCGCCAACCGCACTTCGACCGGAAATATGTCGAGGATCTGCCCGATGCGGTGGCGCAGCAGCGCGCCCTGCGCGACTTCTACCGCATGTTGGGAGAAGCCGGTTTCGTGTGAGCCTCGGACGGGCCGGCCGCTCCGATGCGGATGGACAGCACCCGCCCCTTTGGATAATCAGCGCATCACATCGGGAAAAGACGGGGCGCCACCGGCCCCCGCGGCGACGAAGGGCACAGCCTTGGGCAATGGCGTCGGCAATGGAATTGCGCTGGGACCGGTCTTCCACATCATCGGCTTCCTTCTGACCATCCTTGGGCTGGGCATGCTGGCGCCCGCCCTGGCGGACGCCGCGGCGGGCAACAGCGACTGGACGGCCTTCGTCGGGTCCAGCGCGGCGACGCTGGCGGTCAGCGGCGGCATGGTCCTGGCGACGTCGAGCAAGGAGCACGCGCGTTTCACCGTGAAGCAGCATTTCCTGCTGACCACGCTGTCCTGGTGCGTGCTGGCCGCCTTCGGCGCCCTGCCCTTCATGATCTCCGCCGCCCGCCTGTCCTTCACCGACGCCTATTACGAGGCGATGTCGGGCCTCTCGACCACCGGGGGCACGGTCATCGTCGGGCTGGACGACGCCCCGCCGGGGGTCCTGCTGTGGCGCTCGCTGCTGAACTGGTTCGGCGGCGTCGGCATCATCGTCATGGCGATCGCGGTGCTGCCCATCCTGCGGGTCGGCGGCATGCAGCTGTTCCGCACCGAGTCCTCCGACAAGGGCGACAAGCCCTTCGCCACGGTGCAGGACACCGCCGGCGCCATCGCCATGATCTATCTGGCTCTGACCGTCCTGTCGGCGGTCGCCTACCATCTGGCCGGGATGACGTGGTTCGACGCGATCAACCACGCCATGGCCTCCATCGCCACCGGCGGCTTCTCGACCAAGGACGCCTCGCTCGGCTGGTTCAATTCCGACGCGGTGCTGTGGGTGGCGACCTTTTCGATGATCGGCGGGGCCTTGCCGCTGACCTGGTACATCCGCCTGCTGCGCGGCCAGCGCAACGCGCCGCTCTCCGGCGACAGCCAGGTGAACGCGCTGCTGGCGATCCTGCTGGTGGCCGGGATCGCCATGACCCTGTGGGCCTTCACCGTGGTCGGCCTGCCCTTCCCGGACGCGCTGAGCCATTCGGTGGTGAACGTCACCTCGATCATCACCGGGACCGGCTTCATCTCGACCGACTATTCGACCTGGGGCGGCTTCGCCATCGTCGCCTTCTTCTTCTTCTACTTCATCGGCGGCTGCACCGGGTCGACGGCGGGGTCCATCAAGGTCTTCCGCTGGCAGGTGTTGGCCCTGTCGATGCTGAACCAGATGCAGCGGATGCTGAAGCCGAACCGGGTTCTGGTCCCGCTCTACCAGGGCAAGGTGCTGGACGAGGATGTGGTCGGCTCGGTCATCAACCTCGCCTTCGCCTTCATGGCGGCCTTCGGCATCCTGTCGCTCCTGGTCGCCGCGATGGGCGTGGATTACCTGAGCGCGGCCAGCGCCGTCGCCTCGGCATTGGCGAACGCGGGGCCGGGGCTGGGGCCGGTGGTCGGCCCGTCGGGCACCATGGCCCCCCTGCCCGACGCGGCGAAATGGGTGCTGAGCTTCGCCATGCTGCTGGGCCGGCTGGAGGTCTTCACCGTGCTGGTGCTGATCCTGCCGAGCTTCTGGCGGGATTGAGCGGGAAACGAAAAAGGCCGCGCCTGAATGGCGCGGCCTTCCTTTGAAACCACAGGCGGTTCAGCGCCCGAAGGTTTCCGCCTTGACCGTGGCGAAGGCCCAGTCGAGCCAGGGCAGGACCGCCTCCATGTCCTCGTTCTCCACCGTGGCGCCGCCCCACAGGCGCAGGCCCGGAGGGGCGTCGCGGTAGGAGCCGGCGTCGAAGGCGGCCTCCTCCTTCTCCAGCAGCGCGGAAAGCTTCTTGGCGAAATCCGCCTGGGCCTCCGGCGTCAGGGCGGTGACCTCGGGGTCGGTGAAGCGCAGGCAGATCGAGGTGCAGGAGCGCGTCGCCGGATCGTCCGCCAGGAAGCCGGCCCAGGTCGAGGCCGCCACCCACTCCGAGACGATGCGCAGGTTCTGCTCCGACCGGCGGATGAGCTGGGTCAGGCCGCCAACCGACAGCGACCAGCGCAGCCCGTCGATGGCGTCCTCCACGCACAGCATGGACGGCGTGTTGATGGTGTCGCCGACGAAGATGCCCTCGATCAGCTTGGCGCCGCCATCCTTCCCGGCCGTCGTCAGGCGGAAGATCTTGGGCAGCGGGCGGTCGGGCTGGAAGCTCTCCAGCCGCGCCACGGCGCGCGGGCTGAGCACCAGCATGCCGTGCGCGGCCTCGCCGCCCAGCACCTTCTGCCAGGACCAGGTGGCGACGTCGATCTTGCTCCAGGGGATGTCCATGGCGAAGGCGGCGGAGGTCGCGTCGCAGATCGACAGCCCCTCGCGGTCCGCCGGAATCCAGTCGCCGTCCGGCACCCGCACGCCCGACGTCGTGCCGTTCCAGGTGAACACCACGTCGCGGCTGAAATCGGCCTGCGACAGGTCCGGCAGTTCGCCGTAGGGGGCCTGGATGGTCCGCACGTCGGACAGGCGGAGCTGCTTGGTGACGTCGGTCACCCACTCCTTGCCGAAGCTCTCCCAGGCCATCATGTCCACGCCCCGCTCACCCAGCAGGTTCCACAGCGCCATCTCCACCGCCCCGGTGTCGGAGGCGGGGACGACGCCGATGCGGTAGTCGCCGGGGATCGCCAGAACGGCGCGGGTCAGGTCGATGACCTCCTTCAGCTTCGCCTTGCCCGGCTTCGAGCGGTGGGAGCGGCCGAGCAGCGCGCCGTCCAGGGCGTCCAGCGACCAGCCGGGCCGCTTGGCGCAGGGGCCGGAGGAAAACAGCGGGTTCGACGGCCGGCGGGCGGGCTTCATGGACACTCTACTCCCCAAAACACGGGATTGCGGTATGGCCGGGGACGATAGGAGGTGCGCGGGAGCCCGTCAATCAGCCGCTCACGCGCAGCAGCGTCGCCTGGATGTGCCGCACGCCCGCCGCGTCGCAGATGTAGTAGCAGACCGCCACCCGCCCGTCCGCCAGCACGGTCGCCCAGGGATAGCCGACGTCGGGCGACGGCGCGTCGGCGCGGAGGACGATCTCCGGCGCGCTCTCCAGCGTCTCCCGCCGGCTGTCCCAGACGCGGGCGCGCACGCCGTAGGGCTGGTGGCGGTGGCCGTAGACGACGAGCAGCCGCCCGTCCGGCAGCGGGCAGGCGTCGTAGGGGTGTCCGATGACGGCGTTCTCGATCCACGGCGCCCAGCTTTCCCCCAGATCGTGCGAGACGGAGGTGGCGAGGCGGTCGCCCAGCCCGGTGGTGCGGTGGAAGGCAATCAGTTGCCCGTCCGCGGTCAGGTGCAGCGCGGTCTCGCAGAAGCCGGCGCGGCCCGCCGGGTCGCGGGCGATGGTGCTGCGCAGAGCCCAGTGTTCCCCCCGGTCACGGGAGGCGAACAGGTAGCTGGTGTAGGGGCCGCCGGTGTAGGTCGCCATCAGCAGCGTGCCATCCGGCGCCTCCACCGCCCGCCCGCGCACCGCACCGCCCAGCATCGGGCGCAGGCCGGGCAGGATCGGCCCCTGGTCCGGCAACTCCGGCAGGTAGCGGTGGGCCGACCAGTGCCGCCCGCCGTCGTCGCTGACGCGGGTGCTGCCGCCCCAGAACAGGAAGAAGGTCCCCGACGTCTCCGCGTTGCCCAGCAGGTGGACGCCCTTCTCGCGCAGCCGCAGGCCGTGGCGCGCCGACATCGGGTACCAGCCGAAGCTGCCGAGGACGATCCGCCCCGAGCGCAGGACCAGCAGGCTGGGGTCCTGGTCGCCGGCCTCCGGATCGGTGGGCAAGGGCTGCGGCGCGCCCTCCGGCTCGAAATCCGGGGTGAAGCGCTGGATCACGAGGTGGGAGCGCGAATCCACATGGTCGACGCTGGTGAAGTCGCCGCCGCCCTCCGCCGGCTCCCCGTGCAGCCAGCGGTGATCGCGGGCGCGCCGGAAGGCCACCAGCACCCGCCCGTCGGCCAGAGTCGCCGCGGACGGGAAGGACGCGTAGAAGCGCCGGTCGCTGTAGACGATACGATGCGAAAGAGTGTCGAGCATGCCTTTGAATTCCGCCTGGCGCACGCGGCATTGGAAACGTCCGGCCACTGTCCGGTTGCCGGAATGAAGGATTCCTTTACGGTGCGCGTGGTCCCTTGCTAGTCAAACGCTTTCCGCAGCCCTGCCCGGCGAAGGTCATGACCGAAGTGAGCACCGAAGCGGCCGCCCCCGCGAACATTCCCTACGGCCGGCACCGCGACCGCAACGACCTGTCGCAGGTGCTGCCGCTGACCACCCCCTTCTCGCTGCTGATCGACCCGTCGAACGGTTGCAACTTCCGCTGCGTCTTCTGCGCCACCGGCAACTCCGATCTGCTGAAGGAGATCGGGCGTCCGCGCGGCGCCATGAAGTTCGACCTGTTCCGCAAGATCGCCGACGACATCGCCGAATTCGACGCGCCGATCAAATCCGTCCACCTCTACAAGGACGGCGAGCCGCTGGTGAACACGCGGATCGAGCACATGGTCCATCGTCTGAAGTCGCAGGGTCTGGCCCGCCATGTCGAGATGACCAGCAACGGCTCCCTGCTCACGCCGGAGCGGGCGGACGCGCTGCTGGCCGCCGGGCTGGACGCCATGCGCGTCTCCGTCTACGGGGCCAGCGACGCCATGTACAAGCGCATCACCCGGCGCTTCGACCGTTTCCAGACCATCGTGGACAATGTCGCCTATCTCTACCGCCGCAAGACGGAGCTGGGCCGCGACTTCCACCTGCACTGCAAGATCATCAACGTGGAGCTGACGGGGGAGGAGCGGCAGAGCTTCATCGACACCTTCACGCCGATCGCCGACAGCCTGTTCGTCCACCCCCTGCACGGCGAGGCGCTGGCCGAGGAGAGCGCCTTCGCCGCCGCCCCGGACACCGCCCGCAAGGTCTGTTCCGAACCCTTCCTGAAGCTGGCCATCAACTTCAACGGCGAGGTGTCGGTCTGCTGCGCCGACTGGCGCATGGGCACCATCGTCGGCAACGTCGCCGAGGAGTCGCTGCGCGACATCTGGAACGGCGAGCGCCTGCGCGACTTCCGGCTGAAGCATCTGGAGGGCCGCCGCGACGAGATCGAGGCCTGCCGCGGCTGCTCCTACGTCCAGACCCTGCCCGCCGACAACAACCTGGACGGCTTCGCCGCGGACCTCATCGCCAAATACCGGGCTTGAGCGTCGGCACAAGACCAGTGTTTGGGGCCAGCGTTCAGGGCCAGCGCTTCGCGCGCAGCGGCAC
The DNA here is from genome assembly GCF_003119115.1 of Azospirillum sp. TSH58. NCBI lineage: Bacteria > Pseudomonadati > Pseudomonadota > Alphaproteobacteria > Rhodospirillales > Azospirillaceae > Azospirillum > Azospirillum sp. TSH58. The sequence continues at coordinate 2,646,198 of NZ_CP022364.1, read as the reverse complement.
CGCACCGGAGCCCTCCCCCGCCGCCCCGGTGTCCCGCGGCTCCGGCTCCGGCTCCCGCGCTCCCGTCTCCAGGGGCCCCGTTTCGAGCGGTCCCGCCTCCAGCGGCCGGTCGGACAGCAGGTCCTTGATCGGCACGCCGAGAATGTCCTCCTGGGTCCGCTCCGCCTGCTCCAGAAGCTGGGCGGTGCGGTCCTGCCAGGGCAGCTCCAGCCCGCCCAGCCCGCGGACGGAGCCGCGCAGGCCGATGCCCAGAGCCTTCATCAGGTCGTAGAGCGTGGCCTCGCTCAGGTCGCGGGTGACGACCCAGGCGTTGTGCGTGGTGTGGGCCACCCAATGGGCGTCGCGAAGCTGCTCCAGGATGCCGTCGATCAGCACCGTCCCGACCGGCACGCGCCCGACCAGCGTCCGCCGCCGCAGGCCCACGCCGAGCCGCGTCCCCTCCAGGAGCTCGTGCAGGACGGCCAGCGCCAGCCCCAGCCGCTGGGCGGGCAGCAGCCCCTCCGGCCCGCCGCGGGTGATCTTGCCGGCCCGCCATTCGGGCAGCGAGGCGGTGATGACCGCGCCGAACAGCACCGTCGACCAGGCGATGTAGAGCCAGAACAGGAAGATCGGCACGGTCGCCAGCGCGCCGTAGATGGTCTGGTAGGCGGGGAACTCCTTCATGTACATGGCGAAGCCCGCCTTGGACGTCTCCAGCAGCAGCGAGGCGACCGCCCCGCCGCAGGCGGCGTCCATCCAGCCGACGTCCCGGTTCGGGATGATGACGTAGAGCAGCGTGCAGCCGACCAGCTGCAGCATGAAGGGCAGGATCGCCCCGATCCCCACCAGCGGGTCGGCGAAGCCCTCCAGATGGGCGAACTGGAGCACCGCCCACAGGGTGCTGGACAGCGACAGGCTGGCGCCGGCGAACAGCGGGCTCAGCGACACCACCGCCCAGAAGGAGAGGATGCGGGTCACGTAGGAGCGCGGTTCCCGCACCCGCCAGACGGTGGCGAAGGACCCCTCGATGGTCCAGATCAGCAGCACCGCGGACATCGCCAGCCCGATGATTCCGAACACCGGCATCTGCCCGGCGTTGGCCATGAAGGCCGCCAGATATTGCAGGATGGCGTCGCTGTTCTCCGGCACGAGATTCTTGAACAGCAGCGTCTGGATGCGCGACTGCAGCGCGTTGAAGGCGGGAAAGGCGGAAAAGATCGCGAAGCCGATGGTCATCAGCGGCACCAGCGCCAGCAGCGAGGTGTAGGTCAGCGAGGCCGCGGTCTGGAAACAGTTGTCGTTGTAGAAGCGCATGGAGGAATAGGCGATGAAGCCGCCGATTTCCCGAACGCGCACAAAGGGGTTCCAAGCCCCTTTCGAAGTGCCTTCGGTTTCAGCCACAGGACGCCTCCCGCCTTGGTTTGACCGGGCCGGTCTTTCGTGTAGGATGCGGCCCACTTTTCAAAGCATACTCTGGATGCACGAGGTACGGATGTCCAACCCGAAGCCGCTCATGGACGGCAAGCGCGGCCTGATCATGGGCGTGGCGAACGATCGTTCGATCGCCTGGGGAATTGCCTCCACGCTGGCGCAGCACGGCGCCGAGCTGGCCTTCACCTACCAGGGCGACGCGCTGCTGAAGCGCGTGAAGCCGCTGGCCGATCAGGTGAAGGCCCCGCTGCTGCTGCCCTGCGACGTCACCGACGAGGCCAGCGTCGACGCGACCTTCGCCGCCATCGAGAAGGAATGGGGCAAGCTGGACTTCCTGGTTCATGCGATCGCTTTTTCCGACAAGAACGAGCTGGACGGTCTCTATCTCGACACGACGCGGGCCAACTTCCTGCGCACCATGGACATCTCCTGCTATTCCTTCACCGCGGTGGCGCAGCGCGCCGTCCCGCTGATGAAGGACGGCGGCAGCCTGCTCACCCTCTCCTATTACGGCGCCGAGCGCGTGATGCCCCACTACAACGTGATGGGCGTCGCCAAGGCCGCGCTGGAGGCGAGCGTGCGTTACCTGGCCGTCGATTTGGGCGGTCGGAACATCCGCGTCAATGCCATCTCCGCCGGCCCGATCAAGACGCTGGCCGCCAGCGGCATCGGCGACTTCCGCTACATCCTGAAGTGGAACGAGCTGAACGCCCCGCTGAAGCGCAACGTCACCATCGGCGAGGTCGGCGGCGCCGGCCTGTTCCTGCTGAGCGACCTCGGCACCGGCGTGACCGGCGAGGTGATGCACGTCGACTCCGGCTACCACACCGTCGGCATGGTCGCGGTGGACGCGGCGGCCGAGGTGTCGCAGCTCCTGGGGTCGCTGGGCGGCGCGGCGAAACCCGCCTGATCCAAGGCTTCTGGCGACGGCGGGCGCGTCCGGTTCGTTCCGGAACGCCCGCCGGAAACGCCCTTACCCAATTTGGGACATTTTTTACCGAACGTCGTATTACCTACTTTTGCGCGCCGCAGCATACCGCTATTCTTCACACTTACGGAAGGTTGCGGAAGGTGACAGTCGGATGCGTGCACGGCGGCAATCGGATTCGGTGTCCCCGATTCTGGAGCAAATTCTCTACGGCGGCTCCAGCGTCTCGATGAATTTGATCACCATCACCCGCGAGATCCCCGAAGAGAACCGCCTGTTCCGTGCCCGCGGGTTGAACAAGGCCATTCTGTTCAAGTATCCGAATTTCGACGAAGACGCCGACGACTACGCCAACCCCATCGCCGACGAGGATGAGGATGGCGACGCCGCATCGCGCCCGGTCGAGACCGGCATCTACATTCCGCACAGCGTCGAACACACCGAAGCGGGCGGCCTCGCCATTTATCTGCGCGCCCGCAACAGCAACATCCTGCTGGCCGAACAGTTCGGCATCGGCGAGGCCAACAGCGAAGCCGCGGCCGCGGACCTGCGCACCCTCACGTTGATCGACAGCGTGCCTTCGCTGGACGCCTTCCTGCTGAAGGCCTGCTTCGAAGGCGAGAAGGTGCCGGTGGACAAGCGTCACTGGGCGATCAGCGACACCGAGGACCAGCAGCTCCGCCGCCTGATCCGGGCGCGCATCGAACCCATCGTCCGCAAGGCCATCGACGGCGGCGGCAACGGCGCCCAGAGCATCGAGCGCTTTCTCGAAGCGATCTGGAATCCGGAGCTGGAGGAAGCCGGCCTGTTCGTCTCGGCCTTCGGCATCGACCGCAGCGAAGCGGACCAGATCTTCAGCGCCTGGAAGGGCACGACCTTCTACGAATACCAGCTTCGCCGCATCGCGCCGCGGGCCCGGGTCATCCTGAACTGGCTGAAGTCGCGGGAGTGCATCCCGGTCGACATCCGCATGCACAAGCCCTACGAGACCCAGCTTCTGATGCACATCGAGAAGGTGGTCAAGCTGCTGGAAACCACGCTGATGGACATCCGGCAGATCCTTGCCGATTACGAGGCGAGCTTCTCCGCCTTCATGGCCGGCCAGCCCGAGCCCTTCCGCGACTATCTGCGCAAGATCCGCTCCCATTACTGGCTGCTCGGCTATTGCGTCTCGGCACTGACCAGCGTCGCCCATCTGGACGCCCGCTGCATGAAGAACAACCCGCAGCGAAAGCTTTATTTCGAAGCCACGCAGAAGCTGCTGCGCCAGTTCGAAGTCGCGCTCGACCGCCGGCGTGAGCAGAAGGGTGCGTTTTAAGTCCCCTCGCGCTTGACGCGCCGGCCGAAACGCCGCAAGAAACGCGCTCGACCGCGAAACTTGCGGTAACATCGTGTCGCATCGGGAGTCCTCGCCATGGCCGGCAACAGCTTCGGAACGCTTTTCCGCTTCACCACCTGGGGCGAGAGCCACGGGCCGGCGATCGGCGTGGTGGTGGACGGCTGCCCGTCGCTGCTCTCCCTGACCGAGGCGGACATCCAGCCCTGGCTCGACAAGCGCCGCCCCGGCCAGTCGCGCTACACCACCCAGCGGCAGGAGCCCGATCAGGTCAAGATCCTGTCGGGGGTGTTCGAGGGCCAGACCACCGGCACGCCGGTCTCGCTGATGATCGAGAACACCGACCAGCGCTCCAAGGACTACAGCGAGATCGCCGCCAAGTTCCGGCCCGGCCACGCCGACTACACCTACTGGAAGAAGTACGGCATCCGCGACTACCGCGGCGGCGGGCGCTCCTCGGCGCGAGAGACGGCCTGCCGCGTGGCGGCGGGTGCGGTGGCGCGCAAGGTGCTGGGCGACGGCGTGACCGTCCGCGGCGCGCTGGTGCAGATCGGCCCGCACAAGGTGGACCGCAGCCGCTGGGATTGGGCGGAGGTCGACAACAACCCCTTCTTCTGCCCCGACCCGCAGGCCGCCGCCGAATGGGCCGACTATCTGGACGGCATCCGCAAGAGCGGCTCGTCCATCGGTGCCGTGGTGGAGGTCGTGGCCTCCGGCCTGCCCGCCGGGCTCGGCGACCCGCTCTACGACAAGCTGGACGGCGATCTCGCCCGCGCCATGATGACGATCAACGCCGTCAAGGGCGTGGAGATCGGCAACGGCTTCGAGGCCGCGACCCTGACCGGCGAGCAGAACGCCGACGAGATGCGCTCCGGTTCCGACGGCGAACCTGAATTCCTCTCGAACCAGGCCGGCGGCATCCTCGGCGGCATTTCCACCGGGCAGGACATCGTGGTGCGCTTCGCGGTGAAGCCGACCAGCTCCATCCTCACCCCGCGCCAGACGGTCGATCTGCAAGGCAAGGACACGGACATCCTGACCAAGGGCCGTCACGACCCCTGCGTCGGCATCCGCGCCGTCCCGGTGGGCGAGGCGATGATGGCCTGCGTTCTGGCCGACCATCTGCTGCGCCACCGCGCCTACGCGCGGGGCTGAGCCCGATGCGGGGACCGGGCCGCATCGCGGCGGCATGGCGCGGCGGCGTGATCGCGGGATTCCTGCTGATCGCCGCCCTTCCCGCCGCAGCCCAATCCCAGGCCCAATCCCAGACCCAATCCCAGGCCCCGGCCTACCGGGAGCATGCGGAAACCTTCAAGGACTGGCGCCTCTACTGCCAGGTCTGGAGCGAGCCGCGCCGCGTCGAATGCGAGCTGCTCTCCCGTCCCGGCAGCGACCGGCGGTCGCGCCTCGTCTGGCTGCGCTCCAGCGAGCGCTGGCTGGAGGGGATGCGCTTCCGGCTGGACGAGCGGACGATGGACCTGTCGAAGATCGTCCGCGTCTGGGTGGACCGGGCGCTGTTCCGCCCCGAATACCCGTGCGAACGCTTCGAATGGGAGACCAACACCTGCGCGGTGCTCGATCCGGAGACCAACGCCAAGCTGGTTGAACGGCTGACTCCCGGCAAGGAGGTCGCCGCCGTCGGCTCCGCCCCGGCGGGCGGCAAGGCGGAGGTGCGCTTTTCCCTGAACGGCTTCAAACCGGCGCTGGAGCGCATGGAGGAGATCCGCCGCGAAGCGGGGATCCGCTGGAAGTAGCGGCGGCGTTCAGGCCGGGTCGCCCTCGCCGTCCGGCTTGGCGTACTTTTTCTTGGCGCGGTCGAGCGAGGCCAGAAGCTGCTGGCCGGTCGCCCCGCCGTCGCCGCTGATCCGCCCGGTCATCACCGCCTTGATGGCGTCCACATGGGCCTTCAGCAGCAGGCGTTCGTTGCCGGTGACGGCGGGAAAGCCGCCCTGCGTCGCCTCGTAGAGCGACTTGGCGATCCGGGTGATCAGCGGGTAGCCGAAGATGCCGCCCTGCCCGCGCATCTCGTGGGCGGAACGGTTGATCTGCGCCATCAGCGCCGGGACCACGGCGGCCTCCTCGCGCAGCCGGTCGACGCGGCGGGCCAGTTCGTCCACCTCCCCGGCGATCCAGGTCGCGTAGTCGCCGGCCCGGTTCTGGATCTCCGCCTCCGCCGCCGCCAGCACCTCCTCGGGCAGGGTCGGCATGGGGTCCTTCGGCGCGATGCCCATCTTGGCGCCCAGCCGGTTGGGCAGGTCGAAATGGACGACGGGGAAGCGGTCGATGCCCGCCGCCTTCGACGCGCTGTGCACCACCAGGATCTCGCGGGGTCCGGTCATCCGGCAATCCATCGCCACCGCCCGCTGCGTCCGCCGCCGGTCCGGCCCGAAATAGCCCTTGGCAAGCACGAAGCGCCGCGGCCGGGCGATGGCGGCCAGCAGGCGGCTGGCGATGATGGCCGCCGAAAAAGGCTTGGCGATGAAATCGGTGGCGCCCAGGTCGCGCGCCTGCTCCACGTAATGGC